>JBBIOE010000014.1:0-58173 GCA_037443525.1 Archangiaceae bacterium
CTTGGCGTTCGCGGCCTCGAGCTGAGCCTTCAGCTCGGTGGCGGCGTCGGCCTGCGCTCCGGCGGCCTCCAGCTTGGCGGTCGCGTCGGCGAGCGCGGTCTCGGCTTCGGCAGCCTTGGCGTTCGCGGCCTCGAGCTGAGCCTTCAGCTCGGTGGCGGCGTCTGCCTGCGTGCCGGCGGCCTCCAGCTTGGCGGTCGCGTCGGCGAGCGCGGTCTCGGCTTCGGCGGCCTTGGCGTTCGCGGCCTCGAGCTGAGCCATCAGCTCGGCCACGGACGCCGCCTGCGCTTCGGTGGACTCCGCCTTGGCAGTCGCTTCGGCGAGCGCGGTCTCCGCTTCGGCGATCTTGGCATTCGCCGCCTCGAGCTTCGCGCTGAGCTCGGCGGCCTCTGGGCCGGACGACGCCGCGGCCTCGAGCGCCATCACCTTCTCGGCGAGGTCTTCGGCCTGCTGCTTGAACCGCAGCTTCTCGCCCTCCTTCACGTCGAGCGCCTCGCGCGCCTCGGTCAGCTCGCGCGCGAGGGAGCTCGATGCGTCGCCCGGTTCCCCGCTCGCGGCCCCCGCCCGGGCCTTCTCCAGCTCTTTCTCGGCCGCGGCGCGGCCGGCCTTCGCTTCGTCGAGGGCCGTCTGCGCGGCGGCGAGCTTGGCCCACGCGCCGGACACGGCCTTCTCGTGCCGCGCGCGCTCGCTCTCCAGCCGTTGCGCTTCCTCGCGGAGCTCGTCGCGCTCGGCCACGGCCTTCGCCAGTTGGTTCTCCAGGCGCACGCGGTCGGTCTCGTCGGTGATGATGGTCGGCAGCTCCTGGTCGCCCCGCTTGCGGCTCAGGGACACCAGCCGGGTCACCCCGGCGTCGTCGACCTCGAACGCGATCCGCAGTTGCCCCACCACCGGGGCCTCGACGGCCACGCCCATGGCGCGGGCGGTGACGGCCAGCCCGACGTCGATGGGGCCGACCTCGGCGTCGGCGTGGACGCCCGCGTCGAAGGACTCGGTGTCGTGCTTCATCAGCGCGGCGCCGGGGAGAGGGGGGGACGAAGCAGGCATGGGCGCTCCCGAATGGAGGGTCCGACGTTACCCTCGACCGGGCGATCTCCAAACGCCAAGCCCTCGGGGTGATAGGAGGGCCCTCGATGTCAGCCTCCCCATTGCGTTACGAGCGTTTGGCCACCGCGTCCTCCGGCGCGCGCGCGGGCCTGTTGCACACCCGCCGCGGCGTCACCCCGACGCCGGTCTTCATGCCCGTGGGAACCCACGCGCACGTCCGGTCCCTCACCGCGGCCGAGGTCTCCTCCGCGGGCGCGACCATCTGCCTGGCGAACACCTACCACCTGCTCCTTCGGCCGGGGACCCAGGTGCTGGAGCGCTTCGGCGGGGTACACCGCTTCATGGGCTGGCCGGGCGCGGTGCTCACCGACTCCGGCGGCTTCCAGATCTTCAGCCTGCCGGGCGACCGGGTCATCGACGAGACCGGTGCGCGCTTCAAGAGCCCCTACGACAACCACGTCCACCTCGTGTCTCCGGAGACGTCGATCGCCACCCAGCAGTCGATCGGCTCGGAGATCATGATGGTGCTCGACGTCTGCATCCCCTCCACCTCGGGGCGGGAGGAGACGCGCGAGGCGCTCGATCGCACCCACCGCTGGGCGGTGCGCTCGCTCAAGGCGCGAGACGCCAAGGACACCGGCCAGGCCGTCTTCGCCATCGCGCAGGGCGGGCTCTTCGAGGACCTGCGGAGCGAGAGCGCGGCGACCCTGACGGCGCACCCCTTCGACGGCTTCGCCATCGGCGGCCTGGCGGTGGGCGAGACGCGCGATCAGCTCTACGCGATGGCCGGGCACACGGCGCGTCTTCTGCCTCAGGACAAGCCGCGCTACCTGATGGGCGTGGGCACGCCGATCGATCTGGTGGAGTGCGTGCACCGCGGCGTGGACATGTTCGACTGCATCATCCCCGGGAAGTTGGCGCAGCAGGGCTACGCGTACACCTTCGAGGGCCAGTTGCGCGTGACGAGGAGCGAGTACCGCCTGGAGGACGCGCCGCTCGACGCCACTTGTCTGTGCCCGGTGTGCCGCACCTACTCGCGCGCCTACCTCCGGCACCTCGCGCACGGGAACCACGCCCTCGCCTCGAGGCTTCTGACGGTGCACAACATCTGGC
The DNA here is from genome assembly GCA_037443525.1 of Archangiaceae bacterium. GTDB lineage: Bacteria > Myxococcota > Myxococcia > Myxococcales > Myxococcaceae > JBBIOE01. The sequence goes on from JBBIOE010000014.1 coordinate 2,155, forward strand.
ACTACCAGGCGCTGATGGCGCGCATGCGCCAGGCGATCCTCGAGGGGCGCTGGGACGCCGAGTACAAGACGCTCGTCGAGCTGCTCTCGCCGTCGACGGGGAAGCCGCGGGTGGTGCCGGGGAGCCGGGCGGGCAACTTCGAGCTCGTCACCCTCGAGTCCGGCGCGCGGGCGGTGCGGCACGTCGGGCACGGCGAGGTGATGCACCCGGTGGGGCCCTGGGCCGAGGCCAACCGGCTCTACGTCGAGCAGTGCGCTTTGGCGGAGAAGCTCCAGAAGCCGAGCGATGAGCCCTTGCGAGTGCTCGACGTGGGGCTCGGCGCCGGCACCAACGCCATCGCCGCGCTGACCTGCGCGCGCTCGATTCAGGCGAAGCAGCAGCGGCCGCTGGAGATCGTGAGCCTGGAGCACGAGCTCGAGCCGCTGCGCCTGGCGCTGGGCGATCCCGAGGGCTTCCCCTTCCTCGTGCCCTTCCGCGAGGCGGTGCTCTCGCTGCTCGAGCAGGGGCACTGGGAGACGCCGAACCTGTCGTGGCGGGTGCTGGTGGGCGACGCCGCCAAGTTGGTCGACGAGCTCGACGGTGACTTCGACGTCATCTTCTTCGATCCCTTCTCTCCCGAGGCGAACCCCTCCCTGTGGACGGTGCCGTTCCTCACGGCCATCGGCTCGCGGATGCGGATGCAGGGCTCGGTGCTCGCGACCTACAGCACGGCGACGCCCACGCGGGTGGCGATGCTGCTGGCGGGCTTCTTCGTGGGGCACGGCCAGTCGACCGGCACGCGCACCGAGACGACGGTGGCGTCGAACAAGCTCGAGCTGCTGGCCGCGCCGATCGGCGAGCGGTGGTTCACGCGCTGGCGCCGCTCCTCGGCCCGGGCGCCCCATGGGCAGGTGCTCACGCCCGAGGTGGAGGCCGCGGTGCTGTCGCACCCGCAGATCGCGCCCCTGTACCGGACGAGGCCGCCGGCTGGACGGTGAGGCCCGCCTCCGCTCCTCACGGGCAGAGGCGCGTCACTCCTCCGGCTTGCGCTCCGGCTTGAGCTGCTTGGCCGCGGCGCGCTTCTCGGCCACGGACACGTTCGCCTCGAGGCTCTCGAGGTGCTCCTGCTCGACCTGACGGAAGGCGCGCAGGGCAAAAGGCGCCGCGCCGGCGATGAGCAACACCGCGAGGCCGATGAAGAGCCAGGGGAACGGCTCGTCGGGCGTGATGTCGGGTGACTCCGCGTAGCCGGACAGCTTGCCGCGCTTCGGCTGATAGATGATGGTGTTCGGCTCGCTGTACTCCTTGACCGGCCGCCCCGCGAACGCCGAGGCGGAGAGCACGAACAGCGCGAGGAGGACCAGCCGCGAGCGCGTCATGACCGGCGAGCGTACCACCAATCACCCGCCGGCGAGGGACACGGTCTCGAGGTGCTTGGGCACCCAGACCGGCCAGTTGCGCTGCTGGAGGCGGACGCGCATCGCCTCCAGAGACTTCTCCTCGCCGTGCACGAGGAGGGTCTGGGCGGGCGGCGTCGTGAAGCCGTCCATCCACCGGAGCATCTCGGTCCAGTCGGCGTGGGCGGAGAAGCCCGAGATGCTGACGATGTTGGCGCGCACGTCGACCATCTGCCCCAGCATGCGAACGGACTTCTCGCCGTCGAGGAGCCGGCGGCCGCGCGTGCCCTCCGACTGGTAGCCGACGAAGAGCACGGTGTTGCGCGCGTCGGGGAGCCGCTGCTTCAGGTGGTGGAGCACGCGCCCGCCGGTGGCCATGCCGCTGGCGGAGATGATGATGGCTGGCCCCTTGAGCGAGTTGAGGGCCTTCGACTCGTTGGTGGAGGCGGTGAAGCGCGTCAGCCGGGTGGAGAGCGGCGAGACGGTGTGCCCTTCCTCCTCGATCTGCTGCATGTCGAGGTCGTGCTCCTCGCGGTGCGCGAGGTAGATGGGCGTCGCGTCGCAGGCCATCGGCGAGTCGACGAAGAGGGGGAGGGCGGGGATCGCCCCGGAGCGCTCGAGGCGGCCGAGGTAGTAGAGCAGCTCCTGCGTGCGGCCGACCGCGAACGCGGGGATCAGCAGCACGCCCTTCTTGGCGATGACGTCCTTCACGGTTTGGGTCAAGAGCTCGTCGGGCCGGTGCTCGCCGTGGGTGCGATCGCCGTAGGTGCACTCGGCCACCAGCGTGGTCGCCCGGGGCACCGCCTCGGGATCGCGGAGGATGGGCGCGTCGTAGCGGCCGAGATCTCCCGAGAAGATCACCCGCTGGCCGGTGGAGAGCAGCTCGAGCTCGCAGATCGCGCTGCCGAGGATGTGGCCGGCGCGATGAAACGTGAGGCGCAGGCCGGGGAGAATCTCTCGCGGCCGCTGGTAGGCGAAGCTCTCCAACAGGGAGAGGGCGCGGAAGGCGTCCTCCTCGGAGTAGAGCGGCAGGGCGGGGTGGTGCTTCGAGTAGCCCTGCTTGTTCGCGAACCGCGCCTCTTCTTCCTGGATGCGCGCCGAGTCGGGGAGGAGCAGGCCGCACAGGTCGCGCGTGCCGCCGGTGCAGAACACCGAGCCCTTGAAGCCGTCGCGCACGAGGCGGGGCAGGCCACCGGTGTGATCGATGTGCGCGTGGGTCAGCACCACCGCGTCGAGCGACCTGGGGTCGACGGGCCAGGGCTCCCAGTTGCGCAGGCGCAGCTCCTTCTTGCCCTGGAAGAGGCCGCAGTCGACGAGCACGCGCTTGCCCTCGTGCTCGAGGAGGTGCCGGGAGCCGGTGACGGTGCCGGCCGCGCCGAGGAACTGAATGGAGGCCATGGGTTACTCCGTGGTGAGGGCCACGACGTGCAGGGGAGGCAGGCCGAGATCGAAGCGCCAGGCGAACTGGTACACCAGCGAGATCGGCGCGGCGCTCAGGAAGGCCACCCGCAGCGCGACCTGTGCGCCCGCGGCGCGCATCCAGGTGCCGCCGTTCGTGTTGGTGAGGGTGGCGTTCCCGAAGAGGGTGAGATCGACCTGCCGGAAGAAGATCGACGGGAAGAGCCACAGCGTCGAGGCGAAGCCGCGGTCGATGATGAAGTTGTACCGGTAGCGCGCGGACCCGGTCGCGACCATCGACGCGCGAACGGCCTGGTCTTCGTAGCCGCGCACCGGGACGCGCAGCGAGCCGGGGAAGGTGAGGCCTGGGCTGCGCGTGGGGTTGGGGTCGCCGCCGGTGTCGTTGATCCACAGCACCGACGACTGGTCGCCGCCCACCCTGAGCACGTCGTCGGGCGCGCCGGGGAGGGCGCGGCCAGTGAGCCCGAACACCAGCGAGTGGCGCCGGAGGAAGGGCGGAGGCACTGCGAGCGACAGGCCGGCGGCGAGGTCGAGGAGGTTGGCGCTGCTGCCGAGGCCCTTCGGGTACGCGGCGGCGGAGGCGCTCAAGGCGACGGCGCGCTGGGTTCCGCCGTAGGGGGTGGACTCGCCGGCGCTCCATGAGATCGACGCCTGTGGGCCGATGAAGCGCTGCAGGGCCGGCACGCCGGGCGAACGGTCCGGATCGTCCATCAACTGGCGGACGATGCCGTTGAGGCCGAGGCCCACCTGCGCGATCGACACTGCGCGCAACGCCGAGACGAAGCTCGTCCACAGCGTCTCCTGGCTCGTCTGGTAGCGGTCGCCGTAGGCCTGCAGCGCCCAGGGCGCGAGCCTCATGTTGAGGTAGCTGAGCTCGAGGTCGGTGTCGCCCGAGGGGACACCGAGCATGGCGTTGATGGCCCAGGTGTGGAACCCCAGGCGGTCGCGCCCCATCAGCGAGAGGTAGGTCGAGGCGAGCAGCCCGCCGCCGGCGGTGGAGGAGAGGAGGACGCCAGGCGCGCGGAGCTGCGGGTAGAAGAGGTGATCGAGCGAGGTGTAGTCGCCATCGGACTCGACGACGAGTGGGGCGGGCTCGTGGCGCGCCGTTCGCTCCGCCTGCGCGGCCACCGTGCCCGCGCGAAGCACCTTCCTCGCTACCGCCGGCGCGACGTCGAGGCTGAACCCCGCCCCGTCGCGGTTGGCGAACACCACCTGATCTCCGAGCGGCGCGGGATCGAGCATCGTCCACGGCGCGTCGGTGAGCACCGAGAGCTCGCCGGAGTCGACGTCGAGCCGGTGCGCCTGCAGCCGGCCGTCGAAGGTGCGGGCGAAGACGACGTGGGTCTCGTCCTCGAAGTGCGCGGCGTAGTCGAAGGCGCCGTCGGTGGTGAGCTCGCGCACCGCTCCGTCCGGCTCGCGCAGGAGCAGGTTCCAGCCTTCGGGGTCGAGGCGGCTGAAGACGAGGCGCTTGCCGTTGGGGCTCCAGGCCGGCGCCGCGCTGGAGCGGCCGTCGATCTCGAGCAGCGTCGTCTCCTTCCCGGTCTCGAGGTCGACGTCGACGAAGCTGGAGCGCCCCGGCGCCGAGCGGACGTAGGTGTACGCGGAGCCGTCGGGGTGCACCGCGCCGCCCAGGCCGTACCCGATGTCCTGCCAGACCTTCAGCACCTCGCCGGTCTGGGCGTCGACGCGCCAGAGCTGCCCGCGGGTGTCGCCGACCAGGGTGAGGTCGTCGTTGAAGAGGTAGAGCCAGCGGCCATTCGCGGTGAACGAGAGCCCGCTCATCGAGCTCGGACCGGCGAACACCCACTCCCGGCCGGTGGTGAGGCGCACCAGGGTGCGCTCCACTCGCACCCTTCCGTCGCGCTCGAGGATGCGCAGCCGGGGGCCCTCCTCGAGGCCGCTGGTCAGCACCGCGATGGTCCCCGACGCGGGGTGCGAGGCCACCCGCACCAGCTGCCCCACGTCGGCACGAAGCACCCGTTGCCCGGCCGGCCTGGTCCGATGCGCGCGGGTCTTCACCAGGTGCGCGCTGAACTCCTCGAGCAGATCGCCGATGTCGCGATCGTAGACGGCGGAGAAGCGCAGGGTGACGCCGAGCGGGGTGAAGATGGCGCGCCCCTGCAGGTCGATGAGCTGCCACAGCTTGTCCTCGCCGTAGGTCTGGGCCAGCCACTCCACGAAGGGCAGCGAGGCGAGGTACGCGCCGGTGTAGGGGAGGAGCTCGCGCTGCAGGAGGCCGAGATCGCCCGCGCCCAGCCGGCCCTCGCGGAGATCGACGATGGACTCGAAGGCGCCGCGGTACACCGGGCTCCAGGGCCGCCCGACGTTCCGGTGAATGCGGCCCTCGTAGAACTGCGCGACGCCCTCGGTGAACCAGCGATCGATGAAGGCCTGCGAGGGGGCAATCGGGCCAAACACCGCGTTGACCAGGCGCCAGAGGCCCTCCAACTGCTCGAAGTGCGCGAAGTGGAACATCTCGTGGCAGGAGATGTCGCCCGCCTCGGTGTTGCCGAGCCCGTACCAGTGGAAGAGCTCGTCGGTGACGAAGAGCGGGTTCACCGAGTGGAGCGGCTCGCCCTGGAACTGTCCGCTCACATACGCATTGTTGTAGTTCGCGCTGGTGATGAAGAGCAGCGCCTTGTCGCGCGAGCGCTGCACTGGCTCGCGCACGCGGTACGTACGCAGGCACTCCGCGGAGCGCGCCGCGAGGGAGAGCGCCGCTCCCCGGTAGGCCTTCGGGTAGTAGACCTCGAGCTCGGGGGTGGCGAGGCGCTGCATGTCCTCGCGGGCGAACGAGGTGGCGAGCTCCTGGGAGAATCGAGGGGTGGCCGACGCGCAGGCGGTGAGCAGAAAGAGGAGGGCGAGCCCGCGTGCCATCAGGGGCCGCACCATCGCGCATCGAGGGTCGGCGTGCTACGGAGCGCCGCATGTCCGTTCCCGCTCCGCCCCAACTCCAGGCCGCGCTCGCGCAGCTGTCCTCCGCCCTCGAGAAAGTGGAGGGCCGCAAGGTCGACGTCGTCACCGAGAGCTGGGCCGCCATCGAGAAGGGCGTGATCAAGCTCCTGGGCGGTCCGTTCGATCCGCGGCTCGGCGAGCACCAGGTCGTCGCGCTCGGGCTGGCGGCGGCGCTGGGCGAGCGGCTGGCGAAGGATCACGGCGCGTTCTGGTTCCCCAATCGGGAGACTCCGGAGGGCGCGGCGCTCGGCTTCTCGGCGGCGGTGATCACCCTGGCGCCGTTCGGCGCGGTGGTCGATGCGCTGATGTCGGCGAAGCTCGAGAAGCTCGACGAGCTGGTGAAGGAGATTCGCACCACCCTCGGGCAGGCGAAGTTCGCGCCCGGCGCGGGCGGCGGAGCGCGGCTCGGGCCCGAAGACTACATGCGGCTGTTCGACCCGGGCTTCGTGCAGCTCGTGGCGATGGACCCGAAGAAGGCCAAGCAGGCCTTCGACACCGCGCCCGAGCGTCTGGCCCACGACCTCCGCGACGGCATCAGCCGGGCGGGGAAGCTGCCGGCCGAGGTGCAGAAGCAGCTCGAGAGCCAGCTGGTGGGCGCGCTGACGCGCATGCCGGCCGGCAAGCCGCTCATCTCGTCGGTGAAGCTGGCGCCGCGGGTGTGCGAGACGATGGCGTTGCTCTTCGGCGGCACCGCGGCGTCCGGCGCGGCCCCCGAGGAGCTGTGGGCGCAGATCGTCTTCCCGCTGCTCTTCATCGGCGCGCCGGCGAGCTTCCCCCCGCTGGAGGCCGAGGAGCTCGACGCCGCCAAGCAGGGCATCGACCCCTTGTTCCTCTACCTGGACGTGGTGCCGTACACGTTCAAGGCGATCGAGGAGGGCATGTTCGGCGCGTTCCCGGCCGACTCCATCGGGCTGCTCGACGAGGGGATGAAGAACGTGCCGGTGCGGCTGGTGAAGGTGGACGCCGCGGCGCTGAAGCCCGCGCTGGACGCGTTCTCGGCGGCGAAGGTGAAGGACGCCATCGATCGCTTCGGCAAGCACGTGCGCGAGAAGACCGGCGACGTGAAGGTGTTGAACGCCAACGAGGCGAAGCAGATGCTCGAGGCGGGGATCATCTTGCTCGAGGACCTGAAGAAGATCGTCGCCGCGGGCGGGGACGTGTGCGTCCGGAACCTGACCGAGGCCGAGGCCGCGTCGGAGCCGGCGCTGGCGGTGCTGCGGCAGTCGCTGCAGGGGCCGCGCATCATCTTGGCGACCTGAGCCTCGGGAAGAGCGTCGGCCCGCGCCGCGCGGGGCATGAGGGCTGCGCCGCGGCGCGTACCCGGCGTGAGCTGTCCTCGGAGGGCGGGTCTCGGCCCGTAGGGGGCGCCCGCGCGGATCTGGGCGGCGCAATTCCGGCGGCGCGCCGAGGCGCCCATCGCGAAAAGTCTGCGACGGGCCCGGGCCCCCAGCCCGCGCCACGAGCGCCCGCGTGATCGCGTCGGCGGGCTCGTCTGAAGGTGCTCCGCCCGCGAGGCGGGCCGCGCCGGGGCCCGCGCGTGCTCCGCCCGCTCGCGGCGTGGCGAGCCGGGCACATCGGCTGCACGCCCGGCGCGGCGCAGCTCCGCAAGGACCTGGCGACGTCCCCGTCCCGCGCTGCACGTGCGGGAAGGGTCATGCCCCCGAGTCCACCTCGTCTCCCGCGTAAGGACGAACCACACGATGACGTTCACACGACGCTTCGATTCCTCCGCGGTGACCTGTCTCCGCCGAGCGCTCGCCAGCTCGGTGGTGGTGTGCGCGCTGGCCTCCACTGGCGCGCTCGCGCAGGTCGGCAAGCGCCCCGCCCCGGCCGACGGCCTCGACCGCACCGTGCTGCCGATTCCCGAGCCGAAGGCCGCCATCATCACCGAGCTCGACGCCCGCAAGGGCAAGGCGCCCCCTCGCTTCGAGATCAAGGCCCCGGCCAATGCGCCGAATGTGTTGATCATCCTGATCGACGACATGGGCTTCGGTCAGGCCAGCGCTTTCGGGGGGCCGATCCACATGCCGACGCTGGAGAAGGTGGCCAGCGACGGGCTTCGCTTCAACCAGTTCCACACCACCGCGCTCTGCTCGCCGACCCGCGCCGCTCTCCTCAGCGGGCGCAACCACCACGTCAACAACATGGGGTCGATCACGGAGACGGCCACCACGTTCCCGGGCCAGACCGGGCAGCGGCCGAACGCCGTCGCTCCGTTGGCCGAGATGCTGCGGCTCAACGGCTACAGCACCGCCGCATTCGGCAAGTCGCACGAGACCGCCGCCTGGGAGGTGAGCCCCTCCGGCCCGACCGATCGCTGGCCGACCCGCTCGGGCTTCGATCACTTCTACGGTCTCATCGGGGGAGAGACCAACCAGTGGGCGCCGGCCATCTACGAGGACCTGAGCCGCATCGAGGTGCCGAAGGACCCGAACTACCACTTCATGACCGACATGACGAACCGGGCCATCGCGTGGGCGAAGGCCCAGAAGTCGCTGACGCCCGACCGGCCGTTCTTCATCTACTTCGCGCCGGGGGCCACGCACGCGCCGCACCACGTGCCGAAGGAGTGGATCGCGAAGTACAAGGGCAAGTTCGATCAGGGGTGGGACAAGCTCCGCGAGGAGACGCTGGCCCGGCAGCTCGAGCTCGGCGTCGTCCCCGCGGGCACGAAGCTCGCACCCAAGCCTTCGGGCATCAAGGACTGGGCGACGCTGAGCGCCGACGAGAAGCGGCTGTTCGCGCGCCAGATGGAGATCTTCGCGGGCTTCGGCGAGTTCACCGACTTCGAGATCGGCCGGCTCCTCGAGGCCATCGACGACCTCGGTCAGCTCGACGACACGCTGGTCTTCTACGTGGTGGGGGACAACGGCGCGAGCGGCGAAGGCGCGATGAACGGCATGTTCAACGAGCTCACCTTCCTGAATGGGGTGCAGGAGACGGTCCCCGACATCCTCAAGCACTACGACGAGCTTGGCGGGCCGAAGTCGTATCCCCACTTCGCCGCGGGCTGGGGCGTGGCCGGAGACGCCCCCTTCAGTTGGACCAAGCAGGTCGCCGGCGACTACGGCGGCTGCCGCAACCCCCTCGTGGTGCGCTGGCCCAAGGGCATCGCCGCCAGGGGCGAGCTGCGATCGCAGTGGCACCACGTCATCGACATCGCTCCGACGATCCTCGAGGCGGCTGGGTTACCCGAGCCGAAGAGCGTCAACGGCACGCCCCAGATTCCCATTCAAGGAGTGAGCATGCTGTACGCGTTCGCCGACGCGAAGGCGCCGAGCACCCACAAGACGCAGTACTTCGAGATCCTCGGCAACCGGGGCATCTACGACAACGGTTGGCTGGCCCACACCGTCCACCGGGCTCCGTGGGAGGCGAAGCCCCGCGCGTCCCTGCTCGACGACACCTGGGAGCTGTACCACGTCGACGTCGACTTCAGCGCGGGGACGGATCTGGCGGCGAAGGAGCCGGCCAAGTTGAAGGAGCTGCAGGCGCTCTTCATCAAGGAGGCCGCCGCGAACCACGTCCTGCCGATCGACGATCGGACGGTCGAGCGCATGAACGCGGCCCTGGTCGGCCGGCCCGATCTGATGGCCGGTCGGAGCGCCCTGACCGTGTACGAAGGCATGACCGGCATGACCGAGAACGTGTTCATCAACCTCAAGAACCGTTCCCACGCCATCACCGCGGACGTCGAGATACCCAAGGGCGGGGCCAACGGCGTGATCCTCTCGCAGGCGGGCCGCTTCGGTGGCTGGAGCCTGTACCTGAAGAACGGCGCGCCAGTGTACGCGTACAACTACCTCGGCCAGCACCTGTACAAGATCGCCGCGACCAGAGCGGTGCCTCCCGGGAAGGCGACCATTCGCTTCGAGTTCAGCTTCGACGGCGGAGGGCTCGGCAAGGGCGGCAAGGGAACGCTCCTCGTCGACGGCAAGAAGGTCGCCGAGGGACGAATCGAGCGCACCCAGCCGAACGTCTTCTCGGGCGACGAGGGCGCCGACGTCGGCCGCGACGGCGAGACCCCGGTGTCCGACGACTACAAGCAAGGAGACAACGCGTTCTCCGGGAAGATCGAGAAGGTGGTCGTGTCCGTCGAGCCGATGCACCTCGGGGCGGCTGACCTGGACGAGCTCGAGAAGAGCGAGCGCGTGCGCAGGGCCGGGGAGTAGCAGGCGCGAGGGTCAGGGCGTCGCCGGACGGAGGCGGAGCCCAGACGTGAGGCTGCCAGACAGGCGCCCTTTCGGCGCAGATCGCGCCTCGTCGAGGGCCTCCGACCCGGCCGGCGAGGCCAGTCGAAGCGCCAGGTGGCGGAACGTCGATTCCAGTGCGTCGCTCAGGGCCGGAGGCCGGTGGCGGCGAGCGCCGGATCGTCGGGGTTGACCAGGGCCAGGGCGCGCAGGTGCTTCTCGGCGCCCGCCCGGTCGCCCGCCTCGCTCAGGAAGAAGGCCAGCGTCAGCAGGAGGTCGCGATCGGCCGTGCGACGCACGGCGTCCTCGAGCACCTGAATGGCCTCCGGTCCTCGACCGGCGTCGTGCAGGGAGACGGCGTAGACGTAGACGTGCCGGGGCTCGTCGGGCGCGGCCTTGGCGGCGGCCGCGAACTCGGCGAGCGCCGCGGGCTTCTTGCCCTGTCGCACCAGGGTGAGCCCCAGGGCCTCGCGGAGCGGGGCGGCCGCGGGCAGCACGGTGAGGCCCTCGCGGACGACGCGCTCCGCGGCGGCTTCGCGCTGCCTGGCCCGGTAGAGATCGGCCAGGTTCACGTAGGCCGGGGCGAAGCGGGCATCGAGCGCGATCGCCTTGCGGAAGTACCGCTCGGCCTCGGCCGGGTCTCCGCGGCTCAGGAAGAGGTTGCCGAGACTGGCCAGCGCCTCGGGCCGGTCGGCGTTCTCCACCTGCGCAGCTTCGAGCTCGCCGAGCGCGCGAGCCAGGCTGCGCCGTCGCGACGGGGTGAGCGAAGAACCGGCGCTCGCCAGCACCCGCGCCGCCTCGACGCGCACGCCGCGCACCGGATCGTCGAGCAAGGGCGCGACCGCCTCGACGCTGCCGGGCGCCGCGAGGCCGTCGTGTCCCGTCACCGCGGCGCGCCGGACCATGGGGTCGGCGTCGGTGAGGCTTCGGCGGAGCGCCGCGAGGGACGCCGGCCCGGGGTAGCGCTCGAGCAGCTCGAGCGCGGTTGCGCGCACGATGGCCGGCACGGCGCGGTCGTCGCAGAGCGCCACCAGCGACCGTACCGCGCCCGGCTTTCCCCGGCGGCCCGCGTCGAGCGCCTGACCGTAGTGGGGCTCCTGGCGGCGGCCCGGGCCGTACCACTTCGCCACCGTCTCGGCCGCCCACGTCGCCGGCCGATCGGCGTGGCAGCCGGTGCAGGCGTTGGGCGTGCCGATGGCGACCGAGACGTCGGGGCGGGGGATGCGGAAGCTATGGTCGTGCCGCGGGTGGACCACCATGTAGTCGCGGGTCGGGGCGTGGCAGTCGACGCAGCGGCTGCCGGGCGCGCCCGGCGGGTGAAAGTGGTGAGCCGGCGAGTCGTAGTCCTTGCGCTTGAGCCCGCTGGTGTCGACGCGCGGGGTGGCCCCCGGCGCCGCGGCGTTGTGGCACGTCACGCACACGGCGTTGCCGGCCGCGCGCACCTTGCCCGAGTGCGGCTCGTGGCAGTCGCTGCACACCACGCCCTTGAGGTGCATCTTGCTCTGGAGAAATGAGCCGTACTCGTAGACCTCGTCTTCGATCTGGCCGTCGGCGAAGTAGAGCGGCGCGGTGAGCAGCGCCGGCAGGTGGGTGTCCATCAGCGCGGCGCCCTGGCGGTGATCGGCGGTGAGGGTGGCGCGGCGCGAGTGGCAGTGGGCGCAGCCGTCGAGCTGGGCCGTCCCGCCGGAAGAGAGCGCGACGTCGAAGTCCCGTGAGGCCTCTCCCGCGGGCCTGGGCGGCGTCTTCGGCGGGATCTTCGCGGCCCACTCCAGGTGCCGGGAGGCCGGCCCGTGACAGGCCTGGCAGCCGACGTCGTAGCGGGTGGCGACGGTCTGGTAGCGGTTCGCGACCGGGTCGTAGTTCTTGCGGTAGTCGGTCGCGTGGCACTCCCCGCACATGAAGTTCCAGTTCTGGGAGGGCTGGGTCCAGTGCAGCCCGTCGCGGAAGTCGATGCGCTCGGTGGGGTAGAGGTGAAACCAGCGCTTCTTCCGCGTGTCCCAGGCGATGGAGAGCGCCTGCTTTCGCCCGCCGGGGAGATCGATCAGGTACTGCTGCAGCGGATCGACGCCGAAGGTCTGCGCCACCCGGTACTCGGCCGGCTTGCCGTCAGCTCCGTCGGTGACGACGAAGAACCCGCCGCCGCGGCGATAGAACCGGCTGGTCACTCCGGCGTAGCCGAAGCGGGCGTCGTTGAAGTCGCCCTCCACCGTCCGCTCGCTGGCCTCCTGCATCGCGAGGTCGTGGTGTGAGCCCGACCACGCCTTCTGCTCGGCCTCATGGCAGCGCGCGCAGCCAGACTCGTCGACGAAGCGGGCTGTCGGCGCGGGGAGCGAAGGAGCACCCGCGAAGACGCGGAGCGCGCAGAGCGTCAAGGCGGTCGCAGTCGCCGCACGCCGCCACGACCGAAGGCGACTCGGTGACGCCGGACCTCCTGCCGTGCCACTGCGGGAGACCGGGAACACGCGCATCCTCCTGTGCACGCACGGTCGCACCTCACGACGAGGTGGCGGCGTCAGGCTCTCGGTGTACTCGCGAGGGCGCAGGCGGAACATCGCCGGCCGCACCTAGGGGGCCAGCGTGCCCATGGGGATTGGTGAGGGGCTCCGACCCGCAAAAAAAAAAGCTCCGAGGTTTCCCTCGGAGCCTCTTACCTGGGGACGAACCAGGATTTGTGACCCTGCCGGGATTCGAACCCGGGTTTGAGCCGTGAGAGGGCTCCGTCCTAGGCCACTAGACGACAGGGCCGCGACGCGCGCGGAAGTATGTGACGGCGCGCGTGATGTCAACAACCAGACGAAGGCTTCAGTCGATTCTGACGCGCCGCGAGCGGAAGAGGCCCGCCGCGACCACCGCCAACAGCTCGAGCGCGAGGCCTCCACCGGCCGCCGAGCAGCCGCCGTACGCCGCCGACAGGCCTCCCCCCTGGGCCTTCGTCGAGGGCTCTGGCGCCCACGCCGTGTCGGCCACCGGCGCCGCCCCCACGCAGGCCGCCGCGCCGTCCACCACCCCGTCGCAGTCGTTGTCCACGCCGTCGCAGGCCTCCGCGCTGGCCTTCACCGTCGCCTGGCAGGACAGGTCGCCGCTCACGCAGGCGAGGTGCCCCGCGCCGCACACTCCCTTCTGCCCCGTGTCGCAGGCTGCGCTGCCGCCGTCGATCACCGGGTCCGGCCCCGCGCACGCGCCGTAGCTCGACCACTGGCAGCTCGCGGTGCAGGTGCGCGCCTGGGTGCCGCAGGTCCCGCAGGCCTGGCTGTCCTCCTGGCCCGGGGCGCACTCGCCCTGCGACGAGCACGCGCCAAAGCTCTGCCAGCTGCCGTCGGCGCCGCAGCCGCGCGTCTGGGTGCCGCAGTTGCCGCAGCTCTGGGTCTGCGAGTCGCCCGGCCGGCACGCCACCTGGCCCGAGCGAACGATGTAGCCGCCGGTGAAGTAGCTGGCCTGGAAGGTGTGCGTGTCCATGCCGTAGTTGCCCCAGCAGTTCTGCTCGTGCACCGTCACCGTGCTCGAGCCGTTGATGCCGACGGAGTACGCCACGTGGCCGTAGGTCCCCACGTCGCGGCAGGTCACCGCGTTCGTCACCGGGTAGTTGAGCACCTGGTACGACGCGTTCGCCCGCGCGTTGCCGGCCCACTGGTTCGCGTTGCCCCAGCCGGGCAGCCCCTTGCCCCAGTTGCAGCACGCGGCTTCCCACGCGTACCAGGTACAGTTCCCGCCGTTGTCGCAGCACGGGTACGGGTTGTTGGCGGCGCACGGGCAGTCATCCTTGGTGTCGCCGCACTGGTAGACCGCGAGGGCGGGCGCGGGCGCGACCAGGGCCACGGCGCACGCCACGGCGAGGGCGCCTTTCACGGCAGCACCTCCAGGCCCGCGAGCACCGCCTCGAAGACGGCCACCGCCCGGCGCTCCTCGGCGTTGCGGCAGCTGACGCGCACCACGCGCCCGGGAACGAAGAAGACGGCCTCCCGCTGCGAGAACTGCTGGCCGGAGCGCGGGAGCTCGAAGAGCTGGGCCACCACCCGCTCCCTCATCGCGAACCAGGGCAGCTCCGTGTGCTGCGCCGCGCGGAGGAAGGGGAGGGTGGCGTCGATCCACTCGGTGAGGGTCTTCGCGGCGCCGCGCCGGAAGATGGCGATCTCCACCTCGAAGCCCTCGGGGCCCGAGAGCAGGAGGAAGTCGGTGCTCTGGGTGACGAGCGCCTCGGGGAAGTGCCGGCTCTCGATCAGCGTCTGCGTCAGCGGCACCGGGAAGGCGACCTTCGCCTCGGCGTCCACCAGTCGACGAAAGGAGTGGCCGTCCCAGGGAAGTGGATCGGAAGAGCCACCGCCCGCGCCCAGCGCCACGACCGCAAGAAGTCCGAAGAGCGAGGCTATGCCCCATTGTCGGCCCGGCGGAATTCCCGAGATATGGGGTTTGTGTAAGGGGTCGCTACATCAGCGTCGACGGGGGCTTCGACGGGCCAGCGCGGCCCAGGCGAGGAGGGCGAGGCCCAGCTCGGCGGGCGCGGCGCTGCAGCCTTTGGGCTTGAGGGGGTGGCTGGCCACGAACTCGAACATCGACGCCCTCATCGGGGTGAGGAGCTCGTCGGCGCGGCGCCGCATCAGATCGGCGGTGGTCTTCTCGTACGACGTCACGATGGTCTCGAGGATCGCGCCCTCCTTCTCCGACGCGTTCACCAGCCGCAGCTTGCCCTCGAGCTCGCCGATCTTCGCGCCGGTCTCGGTGGCGAAGACCTTCAGATCGTAGAGCCCGTAGACGGGGAAGGTGCCCGCCTTCGACGCCGTGGGGGGAAGGCCCGTCTCGTTGCGAATGGTCACCCGGCCGGACACCACGAAGAGCGCCTTGGTGGACTCGCCGAGCTGCTTGAGCTCGTCGGCCTCGAGCGGCATCGCCGAGAGCTTCTCGATGCGCTTCATGAAGTCGCTGCCGTCCTTCGCGTCCCAGCCCTCGGCGTTGAGCTTCTGCGCCAGCGCCGCGCCCATGGCGTTGGTGGCCTTCTCCGCGTCGCCGGGGCCCTTCGCCACCTCGGCGATCAGGAACAGCAGGGTCGGCTTGCCGGCCTTCTTCACCATCTCGCGCGCGGCCTTGATCTCCGCGTCGAGCTGAGGCGGGGCGAGCTCGGCTTTCACCTCGGCCTTGGCCACGCCGTCCTCGGTGCGGGCCGACACCAGGCCCACGCTCTTCAGGTACGCGGGGCGCTTGGCGAAGACGATCTCCATCACCATCTGCGAGGCGATGGGCGTCTCGCCCTCCATGGGCACGCTGGCCGCCGAGACGATGGCCGCGCGAATCGCCTTCTCGGTCGCGTCGTTGAGCGCGCGATCTTCGTTGCCGGGCGTGACGGGGAGCTCGCCGCGGCCGTCCTTCACCACGGTGCCGTCGGCGAAGGCCGGCGACGCGAGCACGAGCAGGAGCGCAACGGAACGCAGCGGGGACATGGGTTCTCCTCCACCACAGGTGAGCGGCGCTTCAAAGCGCGAACGGCGGCGCCGGGCAACGGCCGAGACCCGTACGCAGGAGGCGCCCACCACGAACACCGTGCGGAGGAGTCGCGGTGGCGTGCACGGGACCGCAGTGACGCCGCCCGGAATTCCGCCCCCTCACGTGCCGGCGCGCCGCGGCGCGGAGCCTGCAACCGTCTGCTCCAAGGTCCCACCATGACGACGCCCGTTGTGCTCGCGCTCGCGCTCTTCCTCGGTGCGGACTCTCCTCCGCCCGAGGACCCGGTCGAGAAATTGTTCCTGACCCAGCGCACGCTGGTGCCCGCGGCGGAGGTCGCGATCTTTCACATTGGCTTGAGCGCCTTCAACCGCTTCGTCCTCCAAGGGGACTACGCGTACACGTCGTTCGACACCATCTACCGGAACTTCGAGATGGGCCCGCGCTTCGACAACGACGACGTCTTCGTGAACTTCTTGGGCCACCCGTACCACTCGTCGATCATCTTCAACTTCCCGCGCTCGATGGGCATCGGCTTCTGGGGCTCCTTCCTCACCGTCGTCTTCGAGGCCTTCGTGTGGGAGTGGCTGGGCGAGGCCCAAGCGCCGTCGGTGAACGACATGGTCGAGTCGAGCATCGGTGGCTCGATGTGGGGCGAGGTCTTCCACCGGCTGGCGACGAGGATGTTCGCGCCCGACGGGCCCTTTCGGGTGCTTCGCGGGGTGGCGGCCTTCGCGCTCGATCCGTCGGGCGCGATGAACATCGGCATGTTCGGCACGGCGCCGGAGAACGTCGAGATCGAGACCATGCCGATGCGGGGCCGGCTCTACGCGGGCGGGCTCAACCTCGGCGACTCGGGCTTCGAGCCCAAGGCGATGCTCGGCGCCGACGTCGTCGCCGGGCTCGGCCCCACCGGACACGGAAACTGCGTCCTCCCCTTTGACGTGTTCCGGCTCCGCGCCGACGTGGGCTTCGTCGGTACCCAGGCGATCGACGCGACGATCATCGGCTTGCTGGGCGGCTGCGGCTTCGGAGACAAGGGCCCCGCCGGCGACTGGGGCTTCTTCGGCGGCACCGAGTTCCAGACCAACGCCGGGTTCCGCTGGGGCGGCACCCACCTCGGGCCGGGCGCGATGCTCCAGTGGGAAGGGCCGAACGCCCGCCTCGCGCTGCTGGGCACCGCCGGCGTGGTGGCGATGGGCGCGTCGGGCACGTTCGAGCAGACGGACTACCGAAACACGACCTCCCTCTCGAACGTCCGCTCTCGCTACACGATGGGTTTCGGCTTCATGGGGCGGGCGGGGGCCGAGCTCACCCTGTTCAAGCTCCTGACGCTCGAGGCCCACGTCGTGACCTGGGGCCTCGCCGCGGAGACGCCCGTGCAGGGTTGGGAGGAAGTCGATCAGGTCCTCCTCGGCGCCGATCTCGCGCTGCCGGCCTCGCAGCTCATCGGCGGCGACGCGCGGTGGGCGCGGCGGCTGCCGGCCCAACCGACCGACGTGAAGCAAGAGGGCTGGACGGTGCGCGCCTTCTGGGGCTTCCACTTCTGAGCCCGTGCTCGCCCGAATGGACAGCTCACCCTTCAGCCACGAGTCTGCCGCCTCGGAGTGCCCTAGATGGCGGTCGTGCTCCTCAAGCCCTCGCCCACGCCTTTGGAAGAGCCGATTCGTTCCGAGCGCTTCGTCGCCCAACACCGCCGGCTCGGCTGTCCCCTCTACGCGGGCTGCCTCGACCAGTCCGTGAGCCTCGGGTGGGAGAGCTTCTCCTGCGCCCAGTGCCCGCTCTCCAGGCGCACCGACGACGTGAAGGCCGACCTCACCCGCTACGCGCAGCAGCGGAACGAGTAAGCGCCGCGGTCGGCGCGCTTCCGTCGGCCTTCAGGGTGAGCGGGAAGAGCGCAGGGGCTGCGCTCGGGTGCACGAAGCGCGCGGATCTCGCGCCTGACCGGACGCGCCCGCCCGAGCAGAGAAGGCGTGTGACTTGCACCGGCGACCGCCGCCTCCGCCGGCGCGGTGGCACCTGGCACGTACCACCTCGACGGGCTCACCTGAGCCTGGGGACTCACCATGAAGACCAACGGCGGCGGCATCGACAAGAAGCACAGGGAGCAGATCGCCTCGGGCCTGTCGCGCGTCCTCGCCGACACGTTCATGCTCTATCTCAAGACCCACAACTTCCACTGGAACGTGAAAGGCCCGACGTTCCCGTCGCTGCACCTGCTCTTCGAGACGCAGTACAACGAGCTGTGGTTGGCGGTCGACGAGGTCGCCGAGCGAATCCGCGCCACGGGCCTGACGGCGCCGGGCACCACGCGGGCGTTCCACCAGGTGACCTCGATCCTGGAGGACGAGGGCGTGCCGCGGGCGGAGGAGATGATCCGCAAGCTCGTCGAGGGTCACGAGGCGGCGGAGCGATCGTGCCGCGAGGCCTTCAAGCTCGCCGACGAGGTGCGCGATCAGCCCACCTGCGATCTCCTGACGCGCCGCATGATGGTGCACGAGAAGGCCGCGTGGATGCTGCGCAGCACGCTCGAGTAGGCGAGGGCGGGCCGATTCGGCACGTCGCCTTCGGCACCACCGCCGCGGTCGTCACCAGCGTCGGGCTCATCGCCGGCTTCGGCGCGGCCTCGGCGCCGAAGCGCGCGCTCGCCTCCAGCCTCCTCATCATCGCCATCGCC
Source organism: Archangiaceae bacterium (assembly GCA_037443525.1). Taxonomy (GTDB): domain Bacteria; phylum Myxococcota; class Myxococcia; order Myxococcales; family Myxococcaceae; genus JBBIOE01. Next base: position 20,205 of record JBBIOE010000014.1, read on the forward strand.
GACAACCTGAGCGACTCGCTCAGCCTGCACCTCGAGCAGGAGGCCGAGCGTCTCGAGCCGCGCGCGGCGTTCCGCGCCACGGTGATGAACTTCGCGACCCGGCTGGCGGTGGCGCTCAGCTTCGTCGCGGCGGTGTGGTTCCTGCCGGAAGTCGCGATGCTCGCCGTCTCGCTGGCCTGGGGCGGGTTGCTCCTCGGCGCGCTCTCGTACGGGGTCGCCCGGCAGAAGGGCGTGAGCCCGGTGCGCGAGGTGCTCAGGCACCTGGTGGTCGCGCTGATGGTGGTGTTGGTGAGCCAGCTCGTCGGGTGGTGGCTCGCGCCCGGCGGGGCCTGAGGCGTCAGGGCCTGGCGGCGAGGTCCGGCGCCGAGGGACGCGGGCTCGGCCGGCGGACGCGGCGCAGCCCCGACACGCGCCGCGCGCCTTCGACCAGAGCGGCCAGCTTCGCCCAGGCGATCTCCGGCTCGACGTGCGGCTGCCCCACGAAGGAGGTGAACCCGCAGTCGGTGCCGCCGATCACCCGCTCCAGGCCCACGATGGCGGTGAATCGCCCCAGCCGCTCGGCCACCAGGTCCGGGTGCTCGACCACGCTCGAGGTCGGGTCGACGACGCCGGGAATGAGCACCTTGCCGGCCGGAATGCGGACGTCCTCCCACACCCTCCACTCATGGGCGTGGCGCGGAGTGGCCGCGGCGAAGGAGAGCCCGGACGGGCGCGCCAGGAGCACCTCGTCGATGATGTCTCGAAGCTCGACGTCCTTGTGGTGCGGGCCCGCGTAGTTGCCCCAGCACAGGTGCAGCCGCAGGCGCTCCGGCGGGAGGCCGGCGAGGGCCGCGTTCAACGCCTCGACCCCCTGGGCCACGTTGCGCTGGAACTGATCGAGCGGCAGGTTCGGGAACTCCAGGTGCCGGCCCAGCGCGAGATCGGGGGCGTCGATCTCCACCACGAAGCCGGCGGCGTGAATGGCCTGGTACTCGACCTGCAACGCTTGGGCGATGGCCTCGAGGTACCGCTCTCGGCTCGGGTAGTAGTGGTTCTTGAGGAAGAGCGCGACCGCGCCCGGCGACGGCGCGGTGACGAAGGCCTCCGCCGGCTGGCCACCGAGCGCCCGGCGCAGGCGCTCGAGCTCGCGCTCCAGTGAGGGCAGGCCCACGTAGCGTACCGGCCCATTGCACGCCGGCGCCGGCGGCGGCGCGCGGAGGACGCGGCGCCCGGCCTCGGAGAGCTCCAAGAGGTCGACCGGCGAGGGGAACGAGCTCTTCCCGCCGAAGCCTTCGAGGCGCTCCAACACGCACGAGATCGGCGCCGCCCGCCCGAGCTCCCCGTCGCTCACCAGATCGAGGCCGAGCGCCACCTGCCTCGCCACCACCGCATCCACCGCCTCGTCCAGCACCGGGCCGGCGAGCGCCCCGCCCTCGAGCTTCGTACGCAGCAGCTCGAGGACCTCCGGCGGCCGGGGCAGGCTTCCGGTGTGCGTGGTGAGCAGGTGGTCGGCCATTCGACAGCTCCTCCTCGCGAAACGTGCGCGTTGAGCCCTTCGGCTTCGGGGAAGCTCGCAGCGGCTGCATCGCATGTGCCGCGCGGAGCGCGGGTCTCGAGCGCGGCGCGTGCGTTGCACCTCGGACGCCGCGATGCGCTCCTCACACCGTGCGTTCGAGCTCGTGGTGCTGATCGTCTGGGGCGCGGCCTGCACCGGCCGCACGCCCGACAACCCAGGTCAGGAGGCGGCGACGATGGCGCAGGTGGCGAGTGATGCCCAGCCGTGGGACCCGCCGGCGATGCGGGCGCAGCGCGCCGAGCTCGTCCGGGAGCTGGGGCTCCACATTCGCTCCAAGCGGGTGTTGGAGGCGATGGCAAAGGTGCCGCGTCACGCCTTCGTCCCCGAGTCCATGGCCGCCCGCGCCTACCACGACGTGCCGCTGCCCATCGGGCACGATCAGACGGTCTCGCAGCCTTTCATCGTGGCGTTGATGACCGAGGCGCTGCAGCTCGGGGGCGGAGAGAGGGTGCTCGAGATCGGCACCGGCAGCGGCTACCAGGCGGCGGTGCTGTCGTCGCTGGCGAGGGAGGTCTACACCGTGGAGATCCTCCCCTCGCTCGGCGAGGAGGCCCGGACCAGGCTGGCGCGGCTCGGCTACCAGAACGTGCACGTGCTCGTCGGCGACGGGTACCAGGGCTGGCCGGAGCAGGCGCCCTTCGATCGCGTCCTCGTCACGGCTGCGCCGCCCGAAGTGCCGAAGGCGCTCTTCGATCAGCTCGCGGTCGGCGGCGTGCTCGTGGCGCCCATCGGCGAGTGGTACTCGGGCCAGCGGCTCAAGCGCTACGTCAAGACCGCCGCCGGGGTCGAGGAGACCGATCTGGGCGCCGTGCGCTTCGTGCCCATGGTGCACGAGCCGCGCGCGTCGAACTGAGCGAGCAGGCTTCCTCGCGTCACTGGTGGACGGCGGGCACCCAGAGCCGCATCACGGTGCCCTGGCCCGGCGTGCTCTCGGCGGTGAGGTGCCCGCCATGGGCCTTCGCCACGGCCCAGGCCGCGGCGAGATCGAGCCCGGCGCCGTCGCCACCGGGCCGAGCGCCGAAGAAGGGCTCGAAGATGCGCGGCAAGGCCTCGGCGGCGATGCCCCGGCCGGTGTCGCGCACCTCGACGCAGGCCCCACCCTCGATGGCGTGCGCGCGCACGGTCACCACGCCTCGCCCGTCGATGGACTGCGCGGCGTGGACGAGCATCGTCACCAGCGCCTTCCCGAGCTGTCCCGAGCTGCCCCTCACCGGAGGCAAGGGCTCGAGCTCGAGCTTCACCTCCGCCCGCAGCACCAGCGCGCTGGCCGCGAGCAGCACCGCGTCGTCGAGCACTCGCCGCAGATCGACGTGACCGTGGGCCTGGGGAACGATCTCGGCCTCGGCGAAGGTCGACAGCCGCTGCACGATGCCGTGCATCAGGTGCCAGCCCTCGCGCGTGTCCTCGAGCAGCTCGCGCACCTGGTCGGGATCGCTCGGCAGCGCGTCGAGCTGCGCCTTGAGCGCGGGGCTCGTCTTGGCGGCCGCGAGGAGGATCGGCGCCGTCGTCTCGCAGTAGCGCTCGAGCTCGGCCAGGCTCTCCCGGAGCCACACCACTGGGCTGTGCAGCTCCTTGGCCAGCCCCTGGGCGATCTGCCCGAGCGAGCTCATCTTCTCGGTCTCCACGAGGTCGGTGTGGAAGGCCCGGAGCCGCCTCGCGATCTCCGCCTTGTGATCGCGTTCGAGCTCGAGGTTTCTCTTCTCGGCGGCGAGCTGCTGGGCGAGCAGGTGATCGCTGAGATCGCGGAGCATCACGTACCGGGCGGGCCCGTACTGGCCGCCCTCGCCGAGGCGGCCCACGGTGGCCTCGAAGGTCCGCGTGCCCATCGCGGTGATCAGGACGATGCTCCGGGGCGACGGACCCTGGAGCTCGAGCAGGGGGGGGGCGATGCGCTCGAGCCAGCCGGGGCGCTCGCCGTCGGCCGCGGTGAGAGGGGTCGAGCTGCTCGCGCCGCCGATCTTCACCGCGGCAGCGAGGTTCCACTCGGTCACGGACCGGCCGTCGCCGACGACGAAGACCGGCTCCGGGAGGTTCTCGAAGATGGTGAGGTAGGGCTTCGCGTCCTGCCCCACGTCGCGGCGGGTCGGCTTCGGGGCCTCGAAGGGGTGCTCCGCCGAGGCCCGCGTCCACGCCTCGCAGAGCGCGATCTCCAGGCGGCGGAAGAAGCGCTCGATGCGGTACGAGCACTCCTCTTTGAGGCGCTGATCGAGGCGTCGGCTCCGCATCACCTCGAGGTAGGCCTGCCGGTACGAGAGCATCAGGGAGAGCACGCTGCCGAGGGCCGTGCCCTCCTGGCGACGTCGGGACACCTCCTCGGCGGCGAAGGCGAGCAGCTCGGCGCCCGGCGGGCAGCGGGGACCCAGGGGCGGTGGCTCGGCGTCGAGGCGCTCCAGCTCGGAGGTGAGCGCGCCAGTGAGCCGCTCGACGCCGGTTCGCCAGGGCTCGACGCTGGCCAGCGGAAGGAGCGTGCCGGAGCGAGCGGTGGCCATGGCGCGGTGGGCGAGCAGGGGGGTCTCGAGTGGCAGCACCTCGCGCAGGTACGCCGAGGCGGCCATTCCGTTGGGAGCTGGCTGCGCGCCTGGCGCGGTGGACGCGCCCTCGGAGGCCGCGGGGGCCTCTGTCGCTTCCCTCGGATTCGATCCCACACACCCCCCCACTGCCGGATGTTTGACGTCGATCTATGCAAACCATCGGACGCGGCGAAAGTGCGTGGCGCCCGATTTCCCGCCGGGGTGGGGAAGTGTGAACGCCTGATGCGACGCATGCGCGGTAGGGTCGTCCGACGCGCAGCTTCCGGTTGCTGATCGCAGGCGTCGCGTGCCTCGTCGGGTGCGTCGATCCCTCGACCCACCGGCTCCTCCTTCTGACTCGGCGTCCTCGCGCGACGCACGCTGGTACTCTGTGAAGGGGAACTCTGGTAGGTCCGCCCAACCCGGAGCGTTCTCGCCATGAAAGCCATTTCCTCAATCTCGCCGCTGTTGTTCCTCGTGGTCGCCGCCTGTCTTGGCCCGTCCACCGTCTCCGACGCCGGCGAGGACGCGGGGCTCGTGGAGTGCGCGCCGCTCGACGCGGGCTGCAGCGACGCCCAGGCCTGCTGCGCGGGCGGCTCGTGCCACCTCGGCCAGTGCGCCTGCGTCTCGATGGAGGGCGCGGCCTGTGGCGGGAGCAACCCCGTCTGCTGCTCGGGCCTGACCTGCAACGCCTCCGGCCACTGCGAGGCGCCGTGCTCGGGCTCGAGGGGCTCGTGCCGCCCGCCGAACGACGCCTGCCAGGCGGACGGCGACTGCTGCAGCCCGGCGAAGTGCGTGAACCAGAAGTGCCAGCTGTGGGCGCCGCGCTGCGCCGATGACGGTGACCCCTGCATGACGGACACGGACTGCTGCGGCGATTCGGCCCTCGGCTCCCGCCCCCAGTGCGTCAACCGCGGGAGCGGGAAGATCTGCCACTTCGGCCGAAAGGGAGAGAGCTGCAACTCCACGAGCCCCTGCCTGCCGTCCTTCGCGTGCGTCGTGGACGCGGGCGTGGTCGTCGACGCGGGGACGCCGGCAGACGCGGGCGCGGGCTCTGACGCGGGCTCTGACGCGGGCCTGCTCGACGACGGCGGCGTGATCGATCTGGACGCGGGGACGAGCCTCGATGCGGGCGCGCCGGTCGACGCCGGCACTCCGCCGGAGCCGAACGGGGTCTGCGGCGTGATCGGCTCGCCGGGCACCTGCACGCTGCGCGCGTCCACCTGCGCGGTCGGCGCCGCCTGCAATCCCAACTCGTCGGCCAACGCCGGGTACGATCCCTGCGGCATTCGCTACGACGGCCAGTCGCTCTACTACCGCTCGCCGGCGATGGTCTGCCACTCGGGCGTCTGCTCGCTGCCCCAGCTCTTCGAGCCCTGCACCTCGGCGTGCGGTGTCTCTCCCGGCGTGTCGAAGAAGCCGCAGTGCGTGCAGATGGACACCAACTCCACCGTCTGCCTCGAGCAGTGCACCACCGACGCCGACTGCCCGGGGGTGTTCTTCCCCTCCGGCGATCTGACCTCGTCGATGGCCATCGGCCTGGTCTCGCCGGTGCCGCTCTCCATGTGGTGCGTGCCGCACCCGGAGAAGGGCAAGAGCTTCTGCCAGCCGCGGCTCTGCTACGAGGACGGCTCCGCCCTCGACAACGTGGGCGCGCTCTACAAGCCCTGCGACGGGGTGCCGAACTCGCTCTGCATCCCGCACGAGACGCGGGGGCTCTCCGACTACTTCGGCAGCACGGGCAGCGCGACGACCCTCGCCTTCTGCCAGGCCATCCGCCCGGCGAGCGCGCCGACGGTGGGTCTGCCCTGCGACGTGCGCGCGGGCAGCGAGACCCCCAACGCGCTCTGCGGTGCCGACGCGACCTGCGTGGGGGGCGTGTGTCAGAAGACCTGCGACGCCTCGCTGCCCGGCCCCGACTTCCCGACCTGCTCGGACTCGCAGAGCTGCGTGAACCCGTACCTCGGCACCGACCCGCTCTCGGCGCACCAGTCCGGCGTCTGCGGCGCGACCTGCGACATGTTCGCCGACGAGGCCAACTCCGGCTGCGTGACCTGGTGCGGTGGCCCGCGCGCGAAGTGCCAGTGGCAGGGCCTCGACAAGATCGCCAGGGCCGCGCACTGCGAGCCGATGTCGGCGAACCCCAAGTCGGCCGGCCAGACCTGCAAGGCCTCGATCGAGTGCGGCGCCGGAATGCTGTGCTGGACGAACGTCTCCGGCCAGGCGCCGGTGTGCACGCAGCTGTGCAACCAGCTCGCGGCGCCCGGCGCCAGCGGCGCCTGCAAGACCGGCTCGTGCCAGCCCCTCTACGACGGCGCGGACAAGATCGGCGCCTGCCAGTAGCCGCGGCCTCGCCGCTCGCCCGGGGCCGACGCCACCGCAATGAGGGCCGTCACGGGCCTGCTTCAGTACTTGGCGACGATCTCCAGCCGCGCCCCGTCGAAGGCCGGGTAGGTGCGGCAGATGCCGTTGACGCACTTGATGCCGCCGCGCTGCCCGCCGACCATGGCGCGGAAGGTGAGGTTCGGGTTCAACGTGTAGGCAGCGTTGAAGTTCAGGTACTGAGTGCGCGTCGTCTCCGGCGCCTCGGTGTAGTACTCGTAGCCGACCGCGGCGGAGAAGACGCCAGCCCGCTTGAGCGACAGGTAGGCCTGGCCCTCCATCCACGGCACCCAGCGGCCGCCCACGTCGTCTTTGTGGCTCATGTGCAGCCCGTTGAGCTCGAGGCTGAAGGGCCCGGTGAGCCACTGGCTCGCGAGGTACTTCACGTGCCACACCGAGGACGACGGCTCGCCAAAGCCGAAGAAGCCCGGAGCGTCATGGTAGCTCGGGCGTATGCCGCCGGACACGGAGGCGCGCGAGCGGCCCTCCTGCCAGGAGAACTCGCACCCGCCGTAGGGATCGAAGATGCGCACGTTGAAGCCGCGATCGTCGAAGGCAGCCACCGAGACGAAGGGGATGATGGTCTCGGTGACGGCGACGTCGACGCGCACGCGCGGGCCGGTGACGTCGGAGTTGTTGAGCACCGCCTGCTCGAGCCGCTCCAGGGTGGGCAGGGCGGTGTAGGTGTCGGTCAGCGCCAGCTCTGGGGCCTTGAGCGGGTCGATGCTGGTCGCGATGGGGACGTACCTCCGGTAGTCCTTGTACTCGGCGAGAATGGTGGTGATCCCGAAGGTGAGCACCGCGCTCGCGTAGAGCGCCGAGCTGTCGTAGCCGCGATCGTTCACCAGCTTGTGCTGCCGGGCGTACTCCGCGTAGGCCGAGCCGTGGTTGAAGAGGTTCGGCAGCTCGAGGCTCCCGGAGATCGACGCCGTCTGGTCCTGGTTCGTCTGAGGCGCGTCGGTGGAGTTCTTGGCGAGGCGCACCCAGCTCGCGTTGATGGCCGGCGCCACCCACTTCCCGAAGCGGTAGTCGGCGTGGGCGCCGAGGATGAGATCGTTGGGATCGTCGGCCCAGCGGCCGATCGCCGAGTCGACGTTCACCACGTTGCCGAAGCCGCCCAGAGCGTTGAGGGTGAGATCGCCGAGCTTTCCGGTGACGCTCGCCCCGCGCGCGGTGGTGTCGATACCCAGCACGTCGAGCTTGCGAAGGGCGAGCACCAGCCCTCGGCCGTAGGTCGTGTAGAGATCTCCGACCGTCACGTCGATCCACCGGTTCGAGTACGTGAGCGCCGCCTTCTCGAAGTCGAGGCGATCGCGGTAGCGGTGCAGCAGTCTCCTCTGGAAACGCGTGCTCCCCGGCGCCTCGGTGGGCGCATTGGCGAACACGGCCGAGTCGAGCCGCGCCATGAACGTCACCTCGCGCCAGGCGGCGTCGAGCTGCAGCCGGTTCAGCCAGTCGAAGTAGTCGTTGCCGGTCGGGTCGTAGGCCGGGCTCTCGGGCGGAGCGATGTTGCCGTTGTCGAGGTGGTACGCGGCGGTCGCCCACTCGGTGAGCGTCAGGTGCAGCGGCGAGCCGGCGAGCTCGGTGTCGATGGCGAGCGCCGGTAGCGCCCACGCCACCGCCGCGATCAGGAGCGCGCGCGGCCCGGTGGCCAGGCTCACGGCCTCGGCGTCTCCGCGCCGAGCAGGGCCACGATCTTCTGCTCGAGGGCGACCTCTTCTCCGGGCTCGTAGCCGGCGCGCTCGTGGACGATGGCGCCCTGCCGATCGATGACCACGGTGTAGGGCGCCGACTTGTTCGGGTTGAAGAGGTTCGACGCGGTGCCCGAGGTGTCGAGGAGCACGGGGAAGGTGAAGCCGCTCCGACGCACGAAGGGGGCGACGTTGGCGACGGTGGTCGCGTCGTCCATCGCAATGCCGAAGAGCATGAGGCCCTTCGACTTGTTGCGACCGTAGACCTTCTCGAGCTGCGGCAGCTCGGCCTTACAGGGCTCGCACCAGGTGTCCCAGAAGGAGAGCACCACCACGCCCTTGCCGACGGCGTCGGACAGCCGCACCCGATCGCCTTCGATCGAGATCAGCTCGAAGTCGGGTACCTTGCCGCTCTTCGCGGAGGCACCGCTGCTCGCCGTCGACAGGGTGGCACAGCCGGCGAGCGCCAGCAGGCCCAACAGGAGAACGCGCTTCACGAGGGACTCAGTTTCCGAGGATGCCTTCCCACTTCGCATAGGTGTCGTCGATGCCTGCCCAGCCCGCGACCATCTTCATGGTGTCGAGATCGACGACCAGGTTGGCGGGGAAGGAGTAGGGGTCGATGCCAGCCGCGGAGAGCTGCTGCTTCTCGTCGATGGCGATGATGTTCGCGACCTGGTGCGTGTTGATCCAGTTCTCCAGCTCCTGCCTGGTGGGCTTGGAGCCGTGCTGCGCCCCCTCGATGAGGAGCGTCATGAAGAGACCGCCGCGGGCCTGCCAGTCGGCGATCTTCGCGTGGTCGGTGCCGTTGAGTCCGAGGTTCTCCGACTCCTGGTTGCAGGGCGCGCACCACACGGCGGAGAGCGCGATGAGCAAGTAGCGGTAGGGCTTCCCGGTGGGGCCCACGGAGCTGCGGATCTTCTGGAAGTCGAGCGTGGTGTCGTAGGGCAGGGTGTTGACCAGCGTCTCGCTCTGCAGCGACAGGTAGCCGGGCAGGACGAAGTTGGCGATCGTCCCGGGGACGGACACGCGGTAGGGGCCGGGCGGGTAGGGGCCTCGGATGCCGGCGTCGAGCGGCTCGCCGGCATCGACGGTGGTGTCTCCGGCGTCGGGGGTCGAGCCGATCACGTTCGGCTGACAGGCGGCCAACGCGAGGGCGACGGCGAGGCTCGAGGCGATGAGAGCGAGGCGCATGCGAACTCCAGGGGCTTCCGGCCAAAGGCGGCGACGGGATGCCCTAGCACACCTCTCCCTGGGCTGACACCATCCCCCCAATGCGAATCTGTGTGTCGTATCCGGACTCGATGGGCCGGTTGGTGTTGCGCACCGAGCGAGATTGGGACCGCGACGTGCTGCCGGTCGACAGCAGCCAGACGCAGTCGTGGTTCGAGGTGGAGCCGGGGCGGCCGACGCTGGAGCTGAAGCCCTGCCTTCGCGACGGCGAGCGGCTGACCTGGGCGAAGGGCGGGAACTACGTGCTCACCGCGCACGAGCCGGAGCGAGGCCTGTGGCCGTACTTCTTCAGCGAGGAGCGCGGGCGCGTCTCGGAGCTGCTCCAGGTGGACTTCGAGGGGCAGACGCGCGCGGTGCGCACCTACCTCCCGCCCGGCTACGACGAGAACCCGCTCCGGCGCTTCCCCGTCATCTACATGCAGGACGGGAAGAACCTCTTCTTTCCCCAGGAGGCGTTCCAGGGGCAGGAGTGGCACGTCGACGAGACGATGGACCGGCTCGACAAGATGAACGCCATCCGGAAGTGCATCGTGGTGGGCGTGTCTCCGGCCGATCGCCTGAAGGACTACACGAAGCCGGGCTACCGCGACTACGGGCGTTTCCTGGTGGAGAAGCTCAAGCCGATGATCGACGAGCGGCTCCGCACGCTGACCGGCCCGGAGTACTCGGTGGTGATGGGCTCGTCGCTGGGCGGCGTGGCGGCGCTGCACGTGGGGTGGGCGCACTCGAGCGTCTTCGGCTGCGTGGCGAGCCTGTCCAGCACCTTCGGGTACCAGGACGACTTGTTCGAGCGCATCGAGGCCGAGCCGGCGCGGAAGCTCCTCATCTACCTGGACAGCGGCTGGCCGAAGGACAACTTCGAGGCCACCAACGCGATGCGCGACCTGCTGATGAGCCGGGGGTACCGTCTGGGCAGCGAGCTGATGCAGTTCTCGTTTCCCGAGGGGCACCACGACGAAGGCTCGTGGGCGGGGCGCATTCACGTTCCGTTTCAGTTCTTCTTCGGGCGGGCGTGGCTGGCGCAGCGAGCACTCGGGGGCTGATTTTCACTCGCCCGACGGAGTAAGGGGCCCACCCATGCCCCACGTCGTCTTCGTCGCGCCGCACTTCCTCAAGAACACCAACCGGTACGTCCAGGCCTTCGCCGAGCTCGACGGCGTGACGCTGTCGGTGATCAGCGAGGACGCGGCGCGCGCGCTGCCGGAGGAGCTCACGGCGCGCATCGCCGGGCACTACCAGGTTCAGAACATCGGCGACGGCGAGCAGTTGGCGAAGGCTGCCAAAGCGCTCGGGACGTCGGTGGGGAAGGTCGATCGACTGACCGGGGCGCTGGAGCAGCTGCAGCTGCCGATGGCCGAGGCGCGGCAGCTGATCGACTTGCCCGGCATGCACGTGGAGGGCGCGCGGCGGTTCCGCGAGAAGGACCTGATGAAGTCCGTCTTGCGCGGGCAGGGCGTGCCGGTGGCGGCGAGCGAGCTGGTCTCGTCGCCGGAGGAGCTCAAGCGCTTCATCGGTAAAGTGGGCTTCCCGATCATCGTGAAGCCGCAGGCAGGCCTGGGCACTCGGAACACGCAGCGGGTGGAGAGCGAGGCCGATCTCGCGGCGCTAGAGAAGCTGGGGCTGGTGCCGGCGCCGGGGCGGCCGCTGCAGGCCGAGCAGTTCGTGAGGGCGCGCGAGCACACCTGCGAGACGGTGAGCATCAAGGGGAAGACGGTGTGGCGCTCGGGGACGCGCTACTTCCCCACGCCGCTGGAGACGCTGGAGAACCCGTGGATGCAGTACTGCGTGATGCTGCCGCGCGAGGTCGCCGCGCCGTGGACGGACTTCGCGAAGGTGAACGAGGCGGCGCTCGCGGCGCTGTTCGGGCCGAACCCCGGCGTGGCGGGCACGGCGCTGACCCACATGGAGTGGTTCCTGCTCGAGGACGGGAAGATGCTGGTGAACGAGGTCGGCGCCCGGCCCCCGGGCGTGCAGATCATGCCGCTGATGAGCCTGGCCCACGAAGTCGACATGATCGGCGCCTGGGCCGAGCTGATCGCGTTCGATCGCTTCACGCCGAAGGATCGCAAGTGGGCGGCGGGCGCGGCGTTCTTCCGCGGGCAGGGCGGGGGAGATCGCATCGTCAGCGTCCGAGGCATCGAGAAGGGCATCGAGCGCGCCGGCGGGGCGCTGGTGGAGATGATCACCCCGAAAGTCGGCATGCCGCGGGCGAGCGGCTACGAGGGCGAGGGGTACGCGATCGTGAAGCACGCGACGACCGAAGGCGTGAAGCAGGCGCTGCTTGGGCTGATCGAGTCGGTGCAGGTGCGGTACGGGTGACCGGGGCCGAGTGAGGCCGTTCGCCCCCTTGGGGATCTTGATGGTGACAACCGGCGCGCTTCGTGGAGAGCCGACGATGCCCGCAGCCGAGAAGCCGAGCCCGCCGTACGGGATCACGAATTTCAACTGCCTGTGGTGGCGACGGCGATCTCCTTCATGATCGCCGTGGGTTGTCCCGCGACGCGAACCCGCTCGAACGCCCGCCCACGATCGTGGGCAGGCGCCCGCTGAGGTTCCAAGAGACGCGTGTCTCAGCTGGCCGCGGGCAACGACGGTCGTGCTGGAAACGGTGGCGTGGCGCTGGGAAGAACGCGGAGCACCTGGGCTCTCGGGCGCGGCAGCCTGATCGGGAAGCGAATCCCCATCGAAATCAGGAACGCCCGTGCCTCCGTAATCATGGCCGAGCCTTTGAGGAGACTCGCCGCGAACGCGCGCGCCTCGTCGTGGAAGGCGTCGACCGCTTCATTCCTCCTGGCCTCCACCTTGACGTAGGTGGCTTTCAGCTCCCGGAGCCACTTCGCGAGGCCGGGGCCGACACCCGGGACGTGCCAGACCGCTTCGGCGACGTGATCGGCGGTCGAGGCAACGTCGGCGCCGTCGAGCTCGAGGTGCGCACGCACCTGCGACGGCCCGTTCAGCTCACAGATGGCCACCGCCGCATCGGACAGGCTGGCGAGGCGGCGTTCGGAGTCGTCCAGCTTCGCCCCCAGGGAGGCGATGAACGAGAACCGAGCGTCGAGCGCTTCCTTCTCTTGGCGCAACGTTCGCTCCTTGGCTTGGAGCTGCGAGTACAGCGGCTCGGCGTCTCGAATCGGCCTCAGCAGGCTCGAAAGTTCCCCCGCGTAGCGAAGCTGCGTTTCGAACTTCAACGTCAACGGCCTGGCGATGGCGTACGGCTGCTTGCGTGTCATGGTCTCTCCCCGATTCCGCTGGAGAATTCCGGCGGAGCCCTCCACGGGTGCACGCCCTTGACCGGGGAGTCGCCGGAGCAATTCGCGACCTTGGCGCCGCGGCCACGTCTGCGTCGGCGGACAAGCTCCTCGTCCTGAGACGGACTCGCCGTCCCCACCCATGTCTCGAGACCTGAGAACTCCGACGCCGAATGTCTTCAGCGATGACAACCGACGCGACCGGGGGCCGCTGCACGTCTCGATGCTCACCCTGGGAGTTCGTGGAAGTCATCGCCGCGAGATCGGCGCCGCGCAGCGAAGACAACCGCGTCTCACAGGTCGAGAAGAGATCAACGCCTTTGACGCGCCGTCTCGGAGGTTGAGAGCTATCGCCTGAGCGCGTCGCCCAGCAACTTCGCCAGCGGCGCGGCCATCTTCGCGACCTTCTCCTCGCTGATCGGCGACACCCCGAACGGCACGAAGGGGTCCGCGACCAGCCCGCGGTTCCACTCCACGCAGAGCACCCGATCGGGATACGCCTTCGCGTAGAAGTACCCCATCGTCGCGGGGTGCAGCGAGTAGGTCGCGTTCTCCTCGGCCTTGATGCCGGCTTCGGCGTAGGCCGCCCGCAACGCCGCCACCAGCGTCGGCGCCGACTGGAAGCTCTTGTCCGGCGTGGCGGAGATGCAGTCCACCTGCGGCCGCTCGGGCCACTTCGCGTAGACCTCGGGCACGTAGGCCGCGTGGAGCGCCTTCACGATGTCGTGGTCGGTCTTCTCGATGCCCACCGAGCGCGGCGAGAACGAGTGGAGCTGCAGGGCGAGCCCCTTCGCCTCTCCGCACACCAGCGCGTAGGCCTGCTCGACGACCCGGTGGTAGGCGCCGTGCTGCGCGGTGAGCCACTCGGCGTCGCTCGCGTCCTCGACGTAGCCCGGCACTGCCGGCGTCAACCCGTCGACCACCACGCCCTTCGTCGTCGCCGCGATCAGCCGGTTCGTATCGATGAAGGTGCGCGGAATGAGGCACCGCGTGACCACCGTGGCGAAGCCCAGCTTCGCGAGCGCCTCGCCAATCCACAGGGCGCCCTCCGGCGCGCCGATGTCGGTGTTCACGAAGAAGAAGTGCTCGAGTTGATCCGGCAGCGTGCTCTTCAGCTTCCCCACCACCGCGTCGTAGTCCGAGCGGCGCGTCGCGCCGTGCGGCACTTCGATGAGCAGCCAGCCCTTGGGCGCGCCGGCGGGCTTGAACACCGCCAGGTCACACACCCCGGGGATCGAGCGGAAGTCGTTCGGCAGCTCACGCATGCGTCAGGTCCTCAGGCGTACTCGATGCGCACGGTCTCGATGACGGTCTTCACCGCGGCCTTCACCACCTCGGTGTCGGGGTGGCGGACGATGACGTACCCGTCGCCCTCGTAGTGATCGGACTTCGGCTGGCCGACGCGCGGGAGCTTCGACTTCACAGCGAGCTTGCCGACCTTGGCGTTGGCCTCCTTGACGCCGGTGACGCGGCGCACCTGGCCGGTGCCGATGCCGCGCAGGTAGGCGCAGCCGACCGAGTACTTCCGCTCGAACGGGCCGTCGAACTTGTTGTCGGCGACCGCGCGCGCCCACGCCTTGTACATGTCGGTGTCGTGGGCGAGGCCCATCATCTCGACGAAGTTGGCGCCGGGCGGGCGGGCGGCGATCTCACCGATGGCGAGGGAGCCGTTGTCGCGGCGGAACCACTCCATGTGCGTGAAGCCGGTGCCGAGGCCGAGCGCCTTGATGGCCTTGCGGCCCATGACGCGCGCGTCGTCGAACTCCACCGAGAGCTGGCGTGGCAGCACGGTGCACCACTGGATCCACGCGTTCTCGGTGACCTCGAGCGGGCCCGGGTAGTAGCGAGTGACGTTCTCGAAGCGGACGTCGCCGCCGACGGTGATGGTGTCGAAGCACCACTCGCGGCCCTTGAGGAACTCCTCGGCGAGCGTCGGGTTCTTCGGCGAGGGGCGGACCGCCTCGACGGCGCTCTTGAGCTCCTCGAGGTTGCGAATGCGCCAGGTCGCCTTGCAGCCGGCGCCCGCGGGCGGCTTGAGCACGATGGGGAATCCGACCTGGTGGATGAAGTCGACCCCGTCGGCGAGCGAGGTGATGATCTTGTGCTTCGCGGTGGGCAGGCCGGCGGAGCGCAGCGCGTCCTTCATGCGCGCCTTGTCGCGGAAGAGGTCGGCGGTCTTGGGATCGGTCCCTGGAATCTTGAAGTGCTGGCGCACGAGCGCGAGCGGCACCTGAAGGGGCTCGAGCACGCCGACGACGGTGTGCAACCCGCCGTAGCGCTTCCGGATCTTGTCGGTGGCGCGGACGAGCTGTTCGACGTCGAAGGAATCGGTGACGTGCTCGAAGGCGGCGAAGGGCTTGGCCGCCTCTCCGCGGGGCTCCTTCTGGACGATGCCCACGAGGCGAACGCCCTTGAGCTCGGCGTAGGCGCGGGCGAAGCGCATGCTGGCTTCGGCGGGGTAGGGCGCGACGAAGACGACGGTTCTCATGGGCTGTCTAGCTAGCATGAGAAGCTGGTATGGAGGGCTCCCATGAACGTCGTCTTTCTGTCGCCGTCCTATCCGCCCGAGATGCACCAGTACACCCGCGGTCTCGCCGAGGTCGGCGCCAACGTGTTCGGCGTCGGTGACGCGCCGCGCGCCGGGCTGCCGCAGTCCTTGAAGCCGTACCTCGCGGACTACCTGAGCGTCCCTCGCATCATGGACGAGGACGACGTGATCGAGCGCGTGACGGCGTGGCTGCGGGGCAAGCGCGTCGATCGCATCCTCGCGAACTGGGAGCCGCTGGTGATTCTGGCGGCGAAGCTGCGCGAGCGCTTCGGCATGCCGGGCATGTCGGTGGACCAGGTGCGCGGCTTCCGCGACAAGCAGCTGATGAAGGAGCGCGTGCGCGCCGCGGGCCTCAGGACGCCGCACTCGTTCCGCGTGCGCAGCGAGAAGGAGATCTACGAGGCGGCCGAGAAGATCGGTTTCCCGCTGATTCTCAAGCCGATCGCGGGCGCGGGCAGCGCCGACACCTACCGCGTCAACTCGAAGGCCGAGCTCGAGAAGACCGTCAAGGCGATGCGGCACGTTGAGGAGTGCAGCTGCGAGGAGTTCATCCAGGGTGAGGAGTTCACCTTCGACACGATCTCCATCGACGGGACGCCGATCTACGAGAACAGCGCGCAGTACCTGCCGCCCCCGCTGATCGCCCGCTCGGAGCAGTGGATCAGCCCGGTGATCATCACCGTGCGCGACATGCGGCCGCTGGCGGCGGGCGTTCAGCTCGGGCGCCAGGTGTTGAAGGCGCTGAAGATGGGCGACGGCTTCACGCACATGGAGTGGTTCATGAAGCCGAACGGCGAGGCCGTCTTCGGCGAGATCGGCTGCCGCCCCGGCGGCGCGCACTTGGTCGATCAGATGAACTACACCGGCGACATCGACCTGTTCCGCGAGTGGGCGCGGGTGGTGTGCTGGCACGCCTTCGAGGCGTCGACGGAGCGCAAGTTCAACGCCGGCATCGTTTTCAAGCGCGCGCTGGGCGAGGGCCGCATCACGCGCATCACGGGCCTCAAGGACTACCTGCGCCGGTACGGTGAGTGGGTGGTCGAGGAGCAGCTGCTCCGCCCGGGCACCAAGCGCCGAAACTGGAAGCAGACCCTGCTCTCCGACGGGCACATCATGGTGCGCCACCCGGTGTGGAGCGAGGCGTACAAGATGAGCTTCGCCGCCGCGACCGACGTGCAGTTGTTCGCGGGGGGCTGATTCGCCGGGGCGCCGCGGTCTTCACTGGTCCGCGGTCAGCCGAAACGGAGAGCCGAAGAGGTCGGACTTCTCGTCGCCTGGGACGTACCCGGTGGTTGCCCAGGAGATCTCCTCGAGCCTGACCTGGTGTGGCGTCGCCGTACCCATGAAGTTCACGACCTTCTTCCTCTGAAAGAGCGCGGTCACGGCCGCGCGCGCCCCGGGATCGTCGATGTCCTGGAGCGTGGCCGGGAGGAGCAGGGCTCCGCGAATCCTGGCCGGCGTTCCGTTCCTCCAGAAACCGGTCTCGCGCGTGGGCATCGTCACGGGGTCGCGCGACATGCCCTGGACGTGATGGAGGGCGAGCTCGAGCGGCTGTCCCGCCACGGTCACCTGCGTGCCGCCGACGCTGAGCCTCACGCGCGCGGGGGAGCAGACGACGTTGAAGTCGACCAGCTCGAGACCCACCGAGTGAGGGTCGCGCGAAAGCGTACCGGTCATCCGCACGTCTTCAGGCGCGATGGGCGCCGCGGGCGGCTCATTCATCAAGGGCCCACACACGGGCAAGCCCGTCTCCTGGAACGACCAGTCCGCGTCGAAGATGCCCTTCGTGAAGAAGCCGGTCTTCCCGCCCTTCACGCCCTCGACCCGCAGGGTGCGCGCGGCGTTGCCCTGACCTGTCTGGAAGATGGTGATGTTCCGGGTGATGAGCCCGTCGGTGATGTCGGGCTGCCGCCGCCAGCCTTCATTCGGCAGGGCGCGGGTCGTGCCCGAGGGCCCGGTGACCAGATACGAGTAGATGAGGAGATCGTCTTCGCCGCTCGTGTCGAAGTCGTACAGGCGCGTGTACATCTGGCCCTGGCGGTTGACGACGAACGTGGTCGAGGCGCTGGTGCTCAGGTTCTCCGCGGTGAAGGTGCCGCGATCGGGCAAGCAGAACTCCCGGCTCCAGTCGTTGGGCAGCCACCAGTCATTGAAGACGAGCGATCGGCCGGTCGGCCCGAGGCGGTACAGGTGCGCGGCGCCCAACCCGATGTCGGTCTTGGTGCCGTTCCGGTCTTCGTACCAACCAACACCCGACTTGAGCGAGTCCGACACCGACCAGCCGTGCGTCGTGGGGAACTCCGCTCGTAGGCCGTAGCCCTCAGCCGCTGGGTGGCCCCACTTGTCGGTCCAACTGAACGTGCGGAGGTCGTCATTGGTGAAATCGGTGCCTCGGTAGAAGACGCCGTCGGTCGACAGCGCCTGCAGGTGAATGCCGTCTGCGGAGATCTCCGCGATGCGCGTGGGCGGCGCGAACCGCACGAGCTCGGGGCCGGCGGGCAGCCCGGAACCGAGCTTCGTCCAGGGGCCGTCAGGTCGGCCACCCTGGGGGTTGGGCTTCACCCAGATGAGCCCGTCATGGAGCGCGACGTACCATCGCGAGTTGAAGGACTGCTTGGCGGTGCGGAAGAAGACGTGGTCCGGCAGGTCGTTCGGGGGCGCGGCGTTGAAGCACTGCACGGCGCTGGCATCAGGCTCGTCGTCCGTCGGAACCCAGGCGCCATCGCCGGGCTTCGATGGACAGCCCGTGAGCAGCGCGGCGACGGGTAGCCAAAGCCAGTGGGGCGGCGTGGGTCTCGAAGACACGACTCCTCGAGACCTATCGGGAAACGACTTCGCGCTCCAGGGGGAGCCTGGTCACGCCCCCGATGGGAGAGCGCCGCGACCCGAGGACGTCTCGAGATGGTCGTCGTCAACGCGCGCCGCCCGTGGGACAGTGCGCCGCGATGATTCGGATGCGCACCGCAGCTCTCCTCGCCGCCTCTCTGCTCTGTGCGCTCGCCTCTTCCTGTGCGCCGTCGAAGCAGGAGGTTCGCCCCCGCCCCTGCCCGGAGGGAGCGATGACCGACCTGGCCACCATGGGGTGCACGCCGACTGCCTGTCACAATCAGTGCCGCTCCGACGAGACGTGCGTGAGGCGGGGGCTCGTCGAGCAGTGCGAGCCGAAGCCACCTGATCTGATGCTCCCGACGCCGTGACGCGAAGCTCCGCCGCGGTGCCTCGCGTTTCCTTCCCACTCCGTCTTGCTTCTCACCCGACGATGCTCGTCGTTCTGCTCGGAGCGTTTCACGCTTCAGCGCAAAGCGCGGCCACTTCGGAACCAGTCGAAGCTGCACCTTCCGCGACCCGCAGCGCCGCCGTGACGCAAGCCCGGCTCCTGCCCAGGGGAACGGAGGTTCCGTACCTTGGTGGAGAGACGCCGCGTGGAACGCGCGTTCTCGTCCGAGCGGATGTCGGACGGAGCCGGCTCGGCATGACGTTGTTCCTCGTGGGGTGGGTACCGACGCTCGCGGCCTCGATGGCATTCCTGGTCACGTCGATCGTCCTCTTCACGGAGCAGATCACCATGGTGGGCCTTGGCGCCCTGATCGCAGCTCCACTCATCGCGATTCCGTTCGTCGGCCCCGTGCTCGGAGTCCTGGTGTTCTCCTTCCTCACCTTCGTGCCGCACACCCTCGTCTCAGTGGCGCTGTTCGCGCTTCAAGGCGCGGGCGTCGCCGCCATGCTGAGTGCGCGCACGAGGACGGTCGAGTACCTCCAAGAGGCGCCCGAGTACCCGGCGCCGCGGGCGGTGTTCCAGTCCGCCGGGCGACCTGAGCTCATGCCCGCGGACGGGCCTCGGCTCGCGCTGGCGTTCTGAGGGAGGTCGGCGCCCTTCTCCGAAATCAGGGTGAACGAGCGCTCTGGCGGGTGGGATCCACTCGCCGGCTCACGAACACGTTCGTCTCCGCGGCCGTGCGTCGCCGGTACCCGAAGTGCGTGAACAGCGCCTGCGGGTAGATCGTCGCGGCCTTGGGGCTGATGGCGAGGCGATCGCCAGCCCGCCGTACGCCAGGGAGCAACGGGAGCAGCGAGTCGAGCTTCAGCTTCCGGCTCGCTCGGGAGGCCGTGAGCGAAAGCCCGCCCAGCTCCGTCCCGAAGAAGAAGCCGTCGTCTCCCTGCTTCTGGTACAGCGGCAGCAAGACGAGCCCATCGGCCGGCGCGTGAACCAAGCCGTGGCGGTCGCGCGCGAGCAGCTGTCCGCGCCGCACCCGAGCGATGTTCGCGAACCCGGGCTCCATCACGAACTCATCGGCCTCCGCGATCGCGTGCCGCGACTTCACCTCGATGAAGTGCGGCAGCTCTCCGCGCGCGCGGGCCAGCCGATCGTTCGCGGCCGCCACCTTTGGCTCCGCCGCCGCGTCGATCAACCCCGCGGCCGCGAGGCAGGTCCACGTCACCGCCTCCAGGTTCGCCTGGGCCTCGGCGCTCTCGTGCTGCCCGCCCTCCACCACCAGCGTCACCGCGCCCTTGGCGCTCATCCACTCCGTCAGGCACCCGTCGATCTGCTCCTCGAGGCCGAGGATCACCGGCAAGGGGAAGCTCGCCGCGAAGTCGCGGTGGGGCAGGGTGTCGCCGATCAGCGCGAAGGGAACGCCCGCCGCCGACGTGGTGTGGAGATCGATGAAGAACACCGGCCCGCGCGCGGCGCGCACGGCGGCGTCGATGTCCTCCGCCAGCTCCCGCACCTCGAAGGCCTCCGACGCGCCGTCCTTGCCCGAGAGCGCCCGCTCCACCAGCGCCGGCGTCCAGCTGCGGTTGAAGTCGCGATCGATGTATCGGTACCCGGCGTCGAGCGCGCGCAGGTTTCCGGCGAAGCCGTAGACGTCTCCGGCCAAGAGCTTCGGCTCGGCGGCCGCCAGCTTCTCGCACGCCTCGACGCCAGCCGGCTCATTGCCGTGCATGCCGCCGACGAAGATCAGCGTCGGGCCGGACTTCTCTCCATGCAACTCGACGACGGCGCGGGGGCGTCCGTTCATGAGTTGGCTTTTAGCTTCTGCTCCAGCAGATCGCCCGAGATCTTCAGGAAGTTTTCCTCGGTCACCATGCCCACCAGTTGCCCGTTCTGTAAGACGGGCAAACACCCGATCCGGTACCGGCGCATGAGGTGAATCGCTTCCAGCGTGGGCGTATCCGGCGTCACCGAGATCACGTCCTTCTTCATGATCTCCGACACCGCCGCGTCCTTGGTGGCGCCGCCCTGCGTCAGGAAGCGCAGCACCGCGCGGTAGGAGACGAGCCCGATCAGCCGGTGCTCGCGATCCTCGACGGGCACGTGGCGAATGCGCTCCCAGCCCATCAGGTTCGCCACCAGGTCCACGGCGTCTTCCTCGTGCACCGTGAACAGGTCCGTCGTCATGTGCTGATCGACGCGCAGGTAGTTGTGGCTCAAGGTGCTGGCCTCCTCGAGGCGGGCGCTCTCCCACTCCGAGACCGGGCGCAAGCTTGCCTGCCGCTGCACCGTGGCCGCCACCAGCGCGTTCT
The DNA here is from genome assembly GCA_037443525.1 of Archangiaceae bacterium. Taxonomy (GTDB): domain Bacteria; phylum Myxococcota; class Myxococcia; order Myxococcales; family Myxococcaceae; genus JBBIOE01. The sequence goes on from JBBIOE010000014.1 coordinate 40,895, forward strand.
GCCGCTCGCCGGTGCTGCCCTTGTCCTTCATCGCGTGGAGCGACGAGAGCAGCCACCGCGAGCCCGTTCGGCCCGAGCGCACGCGCGCGTCGACGACGCCCAGGTACTTCTTGATGTCGCCCTCGTCCACGCCCTGGCGCTTCAGCCCCGCTTCCGCCACCGGCATCAGCATGTCGAGCACCAGCTTCTGCGCCGACACCTCCTGCCCGTCGAGCCAGTGGAAGTGCGCGCCCACGCCCTCGCGCGCCGCCGCGTAGAAGTTGCCCTGCGCGTGATCGAAGTCGATGTGCTTGGTGATGTCCTCCTGCTTCTCACCGAGCTCCACCATCAGGCCACACCAGAACGCGGCGTTCGCCACCTCGTCGGCCACGCTGGGGCCCGACGGCATCACCCGGTTCTCGATGCGCAGGTGCGGCTTGCCGTCGATGATGCCGTAGCAGGCGCGGTTCCACCGGTAGATGGTGCCGTTGTGCAGGCGCAGCGCCTTGAGCTGGGGGGCGAGCCCCTTGTCGAGCACCTCCTGCGGATCTTCGTCGAGGTCCGTGCCCACCAGCGTCCGGAAGCGGGCGATGTCTTCCTTGAAGATCTCGACGATCGACTTCTCCACGAAGCGCGTGCCGAAGGTGACCCGGGGGCTGGCGTCGCGCGCGTGCAGCGTCTTCGACCGCGTGTCCACCGCCTGCTGGAAGAGCGCGATGCGCGTCTCCGACCACAACCGCTTGCCGAACAAGAGCGGCGAGTTGGTGGCGATGGCGAGCAGCGGGCCCGCGAGCACCTGCGCCAGGTTGTACTGGCTCGCGAAGCGGTCGGCGTCGACCTGCAGGTGCACCTGGAAGGAGGAGTTGCAGGCCTCCACCATCACCGAGTCGTGCGCGATGACGAGCTCGTCGAGCCCCTTGATGGAGAACTCGAAGTCGCCGCCGCGCATCTCGTGCACGGCCTTCGACAGTGCCAGGTAGCGCGGGCTCGGCACCATGTTGTTCTGGCCCAGGTCCGACTTGCGAATCGTGGGCAGGATGCCCGCCAGCACGACCTTCAGGTCGAGCCCGGCGGCGGCATGGCGTGCCTTGTCGAGCAGCTCGTTGAGCTGCCGCTCCATCAGCTCGAAGCCGTTCCCCGACATCACCTGGGGATCGGCGTTCATCTCGAGCTGGAAGGCCCCGAGCTCGGTGGTGAAGTGCGGATCCTTCAGCGCCGAGATCATCTTCAGGACGCCACCGGCCGGCTGGAAGGCCGGGTCGGTGAGGAACATCTCCTGCTCCGCGCCGATGCGCCGGACGCCCTTCTCGAAGCGACCCTCCTCGAGCATGCGCTCGAGCGCCCGCAGGTCATGGAGCACCGCGCGCACGAACGCGCGGCGGCTTTGGGCGTCATGCCCAGTCTCCACGCCCTTATGCGACCGCGTGTTGTCGTCCACCAAGTCCTCCCGGCCCCACGTTCACTTCGCGTCGACCCACTCGCCCAGGTACTTCGGCAGCATCGCACGCCACGTCATCCAGTCGTGCGGTGTCTCTTTGCCCCAGCTGTCCACCCGGTTCGGAATGCGCTGCGCGCCGAGCACCCGCGCCATGTTCCACGACTCCGAGATGTCCTCGGCCTTGCCCTCGCCCGACGGCATCAAGATGAAGCGCTGCCGCAGCTTGTCCAAGTGCGGCCCGCGCAAGGTGGGCACGAAGTGCAGGGGCGAGCTGACCCAGAACTCGTCGATGAAGTGATCGGCCTTCATGAAGCGACGAATGTCGAAGGTGCCCGACATGGCGATGGCCTTCGAGAAGACGTCGGGGAAGCGGCAGATGACCGCCATCGCGTGGAACGCGCCGATCGACGCGCCCGCCGAGATGACCTCGATGTTGGGCGCGTTGCAGTCGGTGCGAATGGCCGGAATGACCTCGTGCCGCACGTACTGGTGAAACTGGTTCAGGAGCCACTGGCGGTGCGCTGGCGAGCCCTCCTGCTCGACCATCGCCTTCCCGGCGACGCTGTCGCACGAGTAGACCTTGATCTTCCCGGCGTCGATGAGGGGCGCGAGCACCTTCATCATCAAGAAGCGCTCCATCTCCTCGGCGTCTCCGCCCGCGGTGGGGAAGAGGAGCACGGGCTGACCGAAGGTCCCCCAGCGCACCAGGGACGCCTCACGGCCCAGACGTTGCGAGTGCCAGCGGCTCGAGGTCTTCACTTCTGGTCTTTCCTCCACTGCTGAATGCGGCCGAAGAAGAGCTCGGTGAACTTCTCCACCTCGTGGGCCGGGTAGAGCGCCGCCACCTTCTGCCGCACCGCCGACTTGGCGGCGTCGGTGCCGAAGAACTCCCAGGCCACCGCGTCGAGGTTCTTGAGGTGCTTGTTGGAGAACTCCTCGAACTGGTCGGCCTCGAGGATCTTCCGCGAGAGCGCGCCGTACTTCTTCAGCTTGTCGGCGTAGGGCAGCTCTTCCTTGGCGATGGCGTAGAACGGATCCCAGTCGAAGGCCTTGCGCATCGGCCGCTTGGTGGTCGCGCAGTAGATCGACCACTTGAGGTACGCCTTCACCAGCCACGGGAAGTGGTAGTGGAGCGACGTCACCTGCGAGTCGGGGCAAGGGTTGGCGAAGTCGATGGGGTACCAGACCCCGTCCTTGCGCAAGGACTCGCAGGAGTTGAACTCCCAGCCGAAGAACGCGTTGATGGTGAGGCAGGTGTCGTCGAGCACCTGGCGGTCGGCCTTGCTGACGAAGTCCCGCTCCATCGTGTAGCGATCGTGAAGCGGCTTCGAGGGGTCGTAGAGCACGGCGTGCGTCTGCGGCCCGAAGCCGATGGTGCGCACGAAGCGATCGTACGGCTCGATGGCCTTCTGCAGGTGCATCACCATCTTGCCGCTCTCGTCGTAGGCCTTCTTGAGCGCGGCCTCGTCGGCGATGCGGGTGACGCCCTTCCAGCCGCCGCCGTCGTACGGCTTCATGAAGAGCGGGTAGCCGAGCTTCTTGCCGATGGCGGCGAGGTCGAAGAGGCGGGCGTACTGCTTCAGGGTGGCGCGCGCGTCGGGGAGCGCCTCGTGATCGTAGGCCTTGGGCGGCAGCATCCACGTCTCGGGGATGGGCATGCCCAGCGCGTTCATGGCCGCGTAGGTGGTGTGCTTCTCCATCGACTGCACGGCCCACGGGTTGTTGAAGACGTAGAGGCCATTCATCAGGATGGCCTTCTTGATCCACTCGCGCGTGGTGCCGTACCAGTGGGTCAACCGGTCGACGACCAGGTCGTACTTCACCGGCTGGGTGAGCGAGTAGGGCTCGATGGAGACGCGCTCGACGTTGAAGCTCACCGTGTCGCCCTTCCAGGCGATCTTCGGATCGAGCTGCTTGATGATGCCTTCGAAGCAGAGCGGCCAACAGATGTCGGCGCCCAGCGAAAGGCCGATGTTTCTCGTGACGGACCCCACGGTCTCCTCCTCGACTACTCGTACACCATGAGCAACGGGCCTGGGAACAACCAGGAGAGGCCTTCGCGCAGCCGGTCTCTCCAGTTTTCCCAGTTGTGGCCGTCGCGGGCCTCTACGTACTTCAGGTCCATGTTGGTGGCTTGGATCATCGGCACCAGGGACCGGTTCTCGTAGATGAGCGACTCGTGCATGCCGCAGCTGACGAAGGCCTTGTCGGCCACGGCGATGGGCGCGGCGCGGAAGCGGTTCATGAACTTGATGATCGGCTCGAAGAGCGGCCCGCGGGCGTTGTTGGTGCCGATGTCGCTGAAGGCGAACGAGCCCGACTGCAGCAAGAGGCGCCCGTAGAAGCCCGGGTGGCGGAAGGCGGTCGACAGCGACGCCACCGCTCCGAAGGAGGCGCCCATCAGGCACCGGCCGCGCGGGGTGCCGATGAGGGGCAGGCGGCGCTCGAGATCGGGCACCGCCTCTTCGGTGACGAAGCGGGCGTGGCGCTCGTCGTCGGCGTACTCCTTCAGGCGGTCGGGCGAGCTGCTCATCGCCACCACGAGATCGGGGATCTCCAGGCGGTGGATGAGGTTGTCGAGCACGATCTTCAGGTTCGCGAACCGCATGTAGTCGTGCCCGTCGTGCACGAAGAGCAGGTTGTACTGGCGCGTCTTGCGGAAGCGGGCCGGCAGGTAGACCTGCATGTGGCGCTTGCCGCCGAAGGCCTTGCTCTTGATGATCCAATCCTCGAGCACGCCGGCGCGGGCCTCGGGGTCGGGCTGCGTCCACTCCGGTACGGTGTAGCCCTCGCCGTGGGCCACGGAGTTGGCGCCGAAGGGGTCGGTGGCGCGGAAGGCGTTGAGCGGGTCCTCGATCCAGTGGCCGCGCCCGCCGTTGACGACCTCGAGCTTGTACTCGACGCGCGACTTGGGCGGGATGTCGAGGGTCAGGTACCAGAGGTCGGTGTTCGGCACCCGCTGGAGCGCCTGGGAGTTCGGCAGGCCGTACACCCAGCTCTTCAGGTTCACGCCCTCGGCGTAGCCGTTGAAGACGAAGGTGACCTTCGAGCCCTCGACGATGGGGACGGTGCGGCCGCGCAGGAAGCCGTCCACCGCCGCGCCGTCGGGGTTCTGGGCCTTGAACTTCTCGATGGCGAGCTCGCTCATGACGACCACTCCGCGCTCACGCTGCCGTCGGTCTCGAGCTTCTTGGTGCCGCTCGCGCCGAACCACTTCTTCCCCTCGAAGCGCACGTACTCGCCGTCGTCGAAGGCGACGCACTTGGAGGGCAGGTTCCGCTGCGCCATCCACCCCACGCGGAAGGGGTCGTCGAGCTTGAGGCGCATCTTGGGGTTGGGCAGCGGCAGGACGCCGTGGTGCAGGGCCAGGCCCTCGTCGAGCACCTCCGAGACGCCCACGCCCTGGGGCGGGCTCTCGTGGAAGAGCACCACGCGCTCGCTCGTCACCATCGCGCCGGCGGACCAGGCGACCAGCGTCTTGTCGCCGAGCAGGTCCTCGAGGCCGAACATGCGCAGGCGGTTGAGCAGCACCGCCACGTGCCCGCCGGCGATGGCCACCAACGAGCAGCGCTTGAGCAGGAGCGTCAGCTCGTGGCGGTGCTTGGCGATGGTGTCGCGCTCGAGCGGCTTCACCCGCTCCTCGAACTCCTCGCGGGTCTCCTTGCACTGGGCGAGGTGATCGACGTCGAGGCGGCGGATGTACTCGATGGAGCGCGCCTGCTCTTCCTTCTCGTGGGAGGTCCCCTTGGCGAGCCGGAGGATGTCGAGGGCGGCGTCGATCGCGTGGTTCAAGCGGATTCGGTAGTAGTCCTGCGTCTGCTTGAGCGACTCCTGCCGGGCGCGGTGCAGCTTCGCGTACTCGCGATCGGCCGCGAGCACCTGCTCCCCGCGGTGGTAGAGCCTCAGGTTCACGACCTTCTTGCCCAGCATCGGGTGGACGTCGTCGTCGAGGTCCTCCCGCTCCTGCCAGCCGGCGGTGATGAGCGCGATGGGCCCGTCGTGATCGAGCTCCTTCATCACGGCAGGCAACGAGGGATGGAGGCGCTGCGGCCCCAGAAGCACACCTTTCACGTCAACCTCTCGCGATCACTTTCACGGTCTGCCCGACGAGATCGAGCATCCGGCGGAGCTCGTCGAAGTCGGGGTGCTTGAAGCGCAGCCAGGCGTTGGCCATGTAGCCCGCCTCCACCGGCTGCGTGGGCGTGCCCGGCGGCGGCAGGTGCGCGTCGATCATCCACTTGCCGAAGGCGCGCTCGACCTGATCGAGCCCCTGGTAGCCGGCGATGTGGCCGTCCTGGCTCGGGCGCAGGGCGATCATGCCGGCGGCGAAGCGGCGGGACGGGCGCGCGCCGCGGCGGCCGTGGACGAGGGCCATGGCCCACTCGCGGTAGAGATCGATGTCGTTGGCGGCGCTGTAGAGATCCCAGGTGCGAACGCCCGGCGGCCGGCAGCCGATCTCCGAGAACTTGAGGCCCTTGGGGCCGGCGAACCACTCCATGTGCGTGGCGCTGGTGCCGATGCCGAGGCCCTGAATCACCTTCTCGCCCAAGACGCGCAGCTCCTGGTAGGCCGGCGCGGTGTCGACGCGGTTGGTGGTGATGAACTGCGGCGAGATCCACCGGTGCCGCATCGCATCGAGCACGTTGGGGTAGTAGTGCGTGACGAAGTCGTGCACGACGTGCCCGCCGACCGAGATGGTGTCGTAGAAGCCCTCGTGGCCTTCGATGAACTCCTCGACCGCCACCGAGCGGCCGCGATCGACGCCCAGCTCCTTGGCGGCCTCGAGCAGCTCCTGGGCGTTGTTGGCGCGGGCCGTGCCCGAGGCGCCGGCGCCGTCGCGCGGCTTGACGATCAGCGGGAAGCCGACCTTCTCCGCGAAGGCCATCAGGTCCTTCACCGAGTCGGCCGCGGTCGACTGCGCGCAGGGCACGCCGACCTCGCGCAGGGCCTGCTTCATCGAAGGCTTGTCGCGGCAGAGCCAGCTCGTCTTCACCGTGGTGCCGGGGATACCGAGCGCCTCGCGCACCTTGGAGGTGGACATGATGTGCGCCTCGACGACGGCCTCGAGGCGGTCGATGCGCTTCTTGGCGTGAATGAAGCGCGCGGCGCGCATCACCGCCTCCTCGTTCACCACGCTCGGGACCTGCTCGTAGTGCGTCAGCCAGTGCTTGAGCTCACCGGACAAGGACTCCTTCGAGCCCTCGCCGATGGCGGTGACGGTCGCGCCCACCTCCTTCAGCGCGCGAATGAAGTACCGCTGGTTGGGGGGGAAGCGGGGCTCGATGAATACGACGTGCATGACTGTGTCCCTCCTGGCCTTCAGACCTGCGAGTACAGGGCTTCGTACTCCCTGACCTGGTGTTCCCACGAGAAGTCTCGGGCCATTCCGTTCTGCTGCAGCCTCCGGTACGCGGCCTGGTTGCGGTACGTCTCGAGCGCCGCCAAGACGCTCCAGCGCACCGCCGAGGAGTCGAAGGAATCGAAGACGATGCCGGTGCCCTTCCCGGTGCTCGGGTTCCACAGGTCCACGGTGTCGGCCAGGCCTCCGGTCTTTCGCACGATGGGCACGGCGCCGTACTTCAGGCTGTACATCTGGTTCAAGCCGCACGGCTCGTAGCGCGAGGGCATGAGGAAGAAGTCGCTCGCCGCCTCGATCTGGTGCGCCATCTCGTTGTCGAAGGCGTTCTGGAAGCGCACCTGGCTGGGGAACTGCGCCTGGAGCTCGTGGAACATGCGCTCGAAGTGCCGCTCGCCGGTGCCGGTGATGACGAGCTGGAAGCGCTCGCGCGCGAGGAGCCGGGGCAGCACGGCCGGGAGCAGCGAGAAGCCCTTCTGGCCCGCCAGCCGCGAGATGATGCCGAACAGCGGCACCCCGGGGACGTGGGGGAGGTGGGCCTTGGCCAACAGGGCGCGCTTGCACTTCTCCTTCCCCGTCAGATCGCCGGCCGTGTAGCGGAAGGGGATGAGCGGATCGATCTCCGGGCTCCACACCGAGTAGTCGACGCCGTTCAAGATGCCCACCACTGCCGGGCCGCGGCTCCTCAGCGCCCACTCGAGGCCCGCGCCGAACTCGGGAGTGCGGATCTCCGCGGCGTAGGTCGGGCTGACCGTGGTGATGGCGTTGGCGTAGAGGATGCCGTGGAGCAGGAAGTTCACGCGGCCGTCGCGGAGCTGATCCTGGTGCAGCAGGTGCGGCGAGTCCTGAATGCCGAGCTCGCCCACGGTCTTCGAGGGGAACATGCCCTGGTAGTTCAGGTTGTGAATCGTCAGCACCGTCTTGGCGCGGCCGAAGATGGCGCGGTCCCAGGCGAAGCGCGTCTTGAGCAACAGCGGCACCATGGCCGTCTGCCAGTCGTTGACGTGGATGATGTGCGGCGAGAACCGCATGCGCTGGCAGGCCTCGAGGGCGGCGCAGGAGAAGACCTGGAAGCGCAGGTGCTCGTCGGCGTCGTGCGTGTAGATGCCGTGCCGGCCGTACAGCGCCGGGCAGTGCACGAAGAAGATCTCCAGGTTCGAGCCGGGCAGCGTGGCGGCGAAGATGGAGACGTCGAAGACCCGCTGGCCGAGCTGAATCCTCAGGTCCTTCAAGGACTCCACCCGGCGGAAGTGGGTCTTCTTCACGTCGATGCGCGAGTAGAGCGGCATGAACACGCGCACGTCGTGGCCACGGCGGTGCAGCGCGCGGGGGAGGGCGGCCGAGACGTCGCCAAGCCCTCCGGTCTTCGCAAACGGGGCGACTTCCGAGCTCAAGAACAACAGGTCCAAGCCTCATACTGTACCACTTGCAGCAAGAAGAACGGCTGTCATTTCGAGGGCATCGGCGCGAATCGTCCGCTTTCTGGCCGGCCCCCGAGGGGGACGCGTTCGGCCCGCCTCATGCGCCCCGGCAGTTGCCATGGGGGAAGCTTGATCGGCGTCTGGCGCACTGCCATGGGCTGGTGCTACGCGGGCGTTCCCTGGGGTGGAGGTCGGTATGCGCATCGTGCGGTGGAGTCTTCTGGGCTTCTTGGTGGGTGGGTTGACGGCGGTGGTGAGCTCGTGCGGGTCGGGGCCGTGTGGGCCGTCGACGTGCTTCGGCTGCTGCGACGCGAGCGGCCAGTGCGTCAGCGGCACCGATCAGAGCGTCTGCGGCACCCAGGGCGGCGCCTGTTCGGCGTGCTCGGCGGAGCAGGTCTGCAAGGTCGGCGTGTGTACGTCGACGGCGGCCCCCGTTCAGGACGGTGGCACCGACGCCGGCGCCAACGCCGCGCCCACCATGCCGCTCACCTTCACCGCGACCATCACCCCCGACCCGCCGATCCTGGGCTCGAACAAGCTCAAGGTGATCCTCACCGGCGCCAACGGCGTGGCGGTCACCGGCGCGACGCTCTCCGGCTCGACCTTCATGCCGGCCATGGGGCACGGCTCGCCGGCGCCGACCTGCTCGGAGGTGGGCGGCGGAGAGTACAAGTGCCTCAACGTGAGGTTCACGATGTACGGCGGCTGGCAGGTGACGCTCGACGCCAGCGCGGCGGGCGGGCTCAGCGGCCAGCAGGTCTTCGACTACGCGGTGAACTGATGCGCGCCTGGGTCCTCGCGCTGGCGGTGGTGGTGGGGCTTTGGGCGTCGAGCGCCCACGCGGCGGCGTGCTGCCTGTCGTCGAGCGCCTTCGGCATCGGCCGGCTCTCGAGCTGGGAGTCCATGGCCTTCATCGCCGGTGGCGTCGCCTCGCCCGTCTCCGGGAGGTGGGACGGCGACCGGACGTGGCGCCCGAACGCGCCTGGCTACGCCGAGGCGGAGTGGCGGGCCCAGCTCGCCGCGCTCTACGCCATCAACTCGCGCTTCCAGATCTCGGCGCGCATGCCGTACGTGATGACGACCAAGACCGCGAGCGACGTGAGCGAGGCCGCGGGTGGCCTCGGCGACTCAGACCTCTTCCTGCGCTTCGAGCCGGTCTACCAGGGGGAGTACTCGTTCCTCCCGGAGATCGCGCTCACCGCCGGTCTGTTGATGCCGCTCGGCCGCACCGCCATGGCCTCGCAGACGACGCTGGGCAGCGACGTCACCGGCCGGGGCGCGTGGGTCCCGTCGTTCTCTGCTTCGGTGGAGCTCGCCCGCGACGTGTGGTTCGTGCAGCTCGCCGGGGGAGTGACCCTGCCCATGCCGATGCCGGGCGCGCTGCCGGGCCAGCGGCAGCAGTACGGTCCCGGGTGGCAGGCGACCGCGGCCGGGGGCTACGAGGTTCGCAAGGGCCTGGTGCTCTCCCTCGTCGCGCGCGGCTCCTACGACGGGCCGCTTCACATCGACGGGCGGGTGGTGCCGCAGTCGGCGGCGTACGACTTCGGCGTCGGACCCGCCGCGGCCTTCAAGTTCCAAAGCCACTGGACCCTGCAGGCGGGCGTCGACGCGGGCGCCTTCACCAGCGGCCTGGGCTCGAACCGGCAGGGGCGCATCAGCGCCAACCTCGCCGTGCGCTACGCGTACTTCTGAGACGACGAAGCCCCGGCGCTCAGCCCGGGCGGAGGAAGCCGGCCTCCAGCAGCCCGTCCACCAGCTCCCTGGCCTCGGGCGGGGCGAGCCGGGCGCTGGTTCGAAGGCGAGCGATCGCGGCGTCGGAGCTGGTCGGCCGCGCGAAGGTCTCGAGGGCGGTGAGGATGGCCCGGGCCTCGTCGCCGTGGCGAATGGAGGGCTCTAAGAAGGCGCGCGGCGAGAGGTCTGGCGCGCAGGCCAGCCCCGCGCCGTCGACGGAGCGCACCAGGGTGACCGGCGTCTTCCGCGCCGCCACTGGCACCCGGAAGGCGCCGCACCACTCGCCCAGCGACAGCTCGTGCGTCGAGCCCAGGTTCGCGACGAGCGGCGTCGAGCCGGCGATGCGCGGCGCCTGGGAAGCGGCGTGGGCCTGGGCGAGCTCCACCAGGCGGTCGGCGGTGCGCTGCACCCGCGCCTCCAGCTTCGGGTCGAGGAAGCGCAGCATGGGCACCGAGCCGTCCGGGCGCGCTTCGAACCAGGCCTTGAACTCGGCGTAGCTCCTCGCCTCGCTCTTCATGGCGAAGCGCTCCGGGTGCTGCGTCACCAGGGCGCCCGGCTGGGCCTCCAGGCGCTGCGAGCCGACGTCGCAGCCCGCCTCGAGGAGCCTTCGCACCAGCCCCTCCTCCTCGGCCAGCGTCCTTTCGGTCGCCAGAGGCAGCCCCTCGATGCCGCACACCTCGAGCTTCAGGTTCGGGTGGCGGCGGCAGGCCTCGACCACCTCCATCAGCTGGCGGTCGCTGGGGCAGGGCTTGAGCAGGCCCTGCTTCATCAGCTCGGTGCGCTGCGTCTGGGAGAAGCTGCCGGTGTCCAGCACCAGGTAGACGCGCCCGAAGGTGCCGGCGAGGGTCTCCAAGAGCCCCGGCGCCGGCACGCCCCAGAGGAAGTAGGTGGTCGCGTGCCGCGAAAGGTCGAAGCCGCCCCACACCGCGGAGAGGTACTCCGCCGAGCCGCCGGCGAAGTCGTAGCGCAGCTGCCACGTCTCCTGGACGATGGCGTCGTGATCGGCGCGGACGCTCTGGGCCGGGCGGACGAACGCCTTCGCTCGCCCGAAGGCCGCCCTCTGCACGCCGCGGGTGCCGCCGCAGTAGAGGCAGTTCTCGCCGCAGCCCTTGCCCGGCGCGACCCAGCCGGAGAAGGAGCGGCGATCGCGCTCGGAGAGGAAGAGCTCGTCGAAGTGCGAGTAGAAGACGTCCTCGGTGCGCGCCGTCTGCACGTAGCCGTGGGGCGGGCGGGTAAAGGCGCCGTCGACCGAGTTCGGCACCACGGCGTCGCCGCGGCACAGCGACAACAGCGGCAGCTCACCGTCGCCCAGGATGACGTGATCGAAGGCGCCCTCTCGCGCCAGCTCCTGCCAGTAGTACGAGGCGGAGTCGCCGCCGGTGACGATGCGCACCGAGGGGTCGAGGCGGCGGACGGTGCGCGCGATGAACAGGCCCCGCGCCAGGTGGTGGAACCACTTCAGGCTGATGCCGACCACCCGCGGGCGGACGTGCGCGAGGAGCTCCTCCAGCGAGCGCTCGAGCTCCTCTTCGCTTTCGTCCGAGTCCTCCAGCCGGACGAAGGCCTCGATGCCGTGCCGCCGCAGGTAGCCGCCCAGGTACAACAGGCCGCAGGTCGCCTCGCCGGTGCCCGCGCCGAGGAGCAACACCGGGGAGCGGGGGCCGGCTCGACGCTCGGGGCGGGACGAAGGCGGGCGCGCGCGGGGAGCCATCGGGGTCAGGCAGCGTGGCGCGCAGAGGCGCCGCTCGCAAGTCGAGGGCCCGGTGCGACGGTCAGACTCGCGACTCGACCAGGCCCATCAGGCGCAGCATCTCCACCACGGTCGAGACGGAGAAGGGCTTCTGCAGGAAGGCGTCGACGCCGACCTTGTGAAAGCGGGCCTCGCTGCGCGAGTCGCCGGAGATGCCCAAGATCTTGATGCCCTGGGTCTCGGGCATCGACTTGAGGAAGCGGCAGGCCTCGAACCCGTCGAGGCCCTCGAGGAGCGCGTCGAGGATCACCGCGTCGGGCTTGCGCACCCCGACGAGGATCAGGCCCTGGGTGGCGTTGGTGACCGCGTCGACCTCGACGGTGGGCGCCCGAAGCTCGAGGGCCGCTTTGAGACCTTTGAGGAAGTCGACGTCGTCTTCGATGATCAACAGCCGCCGCTTGCTCCCGCCCAGCTCGGCGGGGACGGGCAGGTTGCGCTCCTTGAGGAACGCCACCAGATCGGAGCGGCGCACCCGCCGGTGGTTCCCCACGCTGCGCATGGCCGGCAAGACGCCCGCGTCGATCCACCGCCGCACCGTGCTGGTGGAGGTCGCGCTCATCGCCGCCACCTCCGGAGGTGAGAGATAGACCTCCTTGTCGGCGGCCTGGCGCATTCCGACAATTGTAGCTGGCGCGCTCCCGGGGAATCAACGACTTCACTCCCACTCCACTTGGGAATGAGTGAATCTACAAGCCTGGGAGATTTGTCGCTTTCATGCCACTTAAGGGCCGAATAGTGTGCCGCGCATCATGAACCGGGCGTTTCTCCCCGTGTGCGTCAAAGAGGCCTGGTACGCCGTCGATGCCCCGCTGGTGGTCGAGGTGGTCGGCAAGCGGCCGTGGATTCCGATTCCGGGCGCGTCGTCCCGCTCGCCGGGGGTAGTGGCCTGGCAGGGGCGGGCGGTCGCCCTGGTCGATCTGGCGAACATCGTCGACGACGCGGCGGCGGCGCCCTTGCCGGAGCGCGAGCGGCTGGTGGTGGTGCGCATCGGCCCGACCATGCTGGCCCTGCCCGCCGACGTGGTGCGCGAGGTGCACGACGTCGACGAGGAGTCCTTGAAGCCGCCGCAGGCCTTGCGGTTGCGGTACGCCGCGGCCGAGGCCGAGCTGATGGGCAAGACGATGCCGGTGCTCGACTTCGCGGCGCTGGTGCGCGACCTCTCCGCCGAGCACGGCGTGGGATCGAGCTGATGACTTCGAGCGCCCCCGCCCGCCAGCTCGTGGTGGTTCGCAGCCCCGGCTTCCCCTGGGCGCTGCCGGCCGAGCGGGTGCGGCAGATCGTCTCCGGCGGGTCGCCCTTCGCCCTCGACGTTCGCGAGGCGGTGGGCCTGCCCGCGATGGAGCGGGAGCTCGGGCGGGTGATGGTCGCGGAGATCGGCCGCCGCCAGCTCTCCTTGCGCGTGGACAGCCCGGTCGAGCTGGTCAGCGTCCCCGGCGACTCCATCGTGCCCCTGCCGGCGCTCAGCGGGGGGCCGAAGCTGCGCGCCCTCGTCGAAGGGCTCGCGCTCGGCGAAGAGAAGGTGCCGTACGTCTTCGTGCTCTCCCCGCGCGGGCTCGAGGCGTTGGCCAACGAGAAGCACCTCAACACCCAGGACTCTGGAGACCCCCGATGATTCGACTCACGGCCCGTTCAAGGCTCTTCGCAGTGGTGCAGCTCGCGTGCTTCGCGGGCGTCTTCTTCTTCGAAGGCGGCCTGCGCATCGCCTTCGCCGTCGTGGGGGGCCTGGTGACGCTGCTGATGGCGGCGCTGGTGAAGAAGACGATGGGCCGCGTGGACACGCTCGCCGCGATCTGCACCGCGGTCACCCAGGGAGGCGATCTCACCCGGACCTTCGAGTCGGAGTACGACGACGAGGTCGGGCAGCTCGCGAGCTCGCTCGGGCAGCTGGTGGCGTGGCTGCGCGAGGTGCCGGCGCTGATGCAGTCCTCGGCGCAGAACCTGGCGGCCGCCGCGGCGGAGATCTGCGCCGCCGCCCAGGAGCAGGAGGCCGCCGCCCAGCAGCAGGCGAGCGCGGTGCACGAGGTCTCGGCGACCACCATGTCGCTGCTCGACTCCGCCGGGCACATCTCCGACACCGCCGGCGGCGTGCTCTCCAACGCCGAGAAGACCAAGGGCGCCTCGGAGCTGATCGCCAAGAAGATCACCGAGCTGTCCGGGCACACCGGGCGCATGAGCGAGATCCTGGAGGTGATTCGCGACATCGCCGATCGCAGCGACCTCCTGGCGCTCAACGCCTCGCTCGAGGGTACCCGCGCGGGCGAGGCCGGCCGCGGCTTCTCGCTGGTGGCCGGCGAGATGCGCCGCCTCGCCGAGCGCGTCACCGCCAGCGTGCACAGCGTCAAGGAGCTGGTCTCCGACGTCCGCGGCTCGGGCTCCTCGACGATGATCGTCACCGAGGAGGCGCGGAAGCTCGCCGAGAGCACCACCGAGTCGGCGCGGCAGATCACCCGGGTCACCGATCAGCAGCGCTCGTCGACCGAGCAGGTGGCGCAGAGCATGAAGGAGATCAGCAGCGTCCTGACCCAGTCGGTGACGGCGTCGCGCCAGACCCTCTCGTCGTCGGAGGCGCTCAAGAACCAGGCCCAGCAGCTCCTCTCCATCACCCGGCAGTTCCGGTTCGACGGAGGCGGTCGGGCGTGAGCTCCCGGCAGGAGGCGCTCTTCGAGCGCTACCGGGCGCGCTCCCTGGAGCGCATCCGGAAGCTGTCGTTCTGGCTGTCGTCGCTCGGTGACGGGGGCGACGCGGCGAAGGCGTTGCGCGACGTGGCGCGAGAGCTCCACACGCTCAAGGGCGACTCGGCGGTGGTCGGCGTGGAGCGGGTGAGCGAGATCGCCCACCTGGCCGAGGAGATCCTCCTCCACGCCAAGGCCGAGGACGCGGGCTCGGTGCAGATCGCCACCGGCGTGGTGCGGGCCGCGCTCTCGGCCGTCGACGCGAACCTGAAGGCCGAGGACCCCTCCGAGAAGGAGGAGCAGGAGATGCTCCAGGAGATCGTGGGCATGCTCCAGGGGGCGCTGCCGGGCCTCAAGGATCGCGCCTCGGCGCCGGCCTCGCTCCAGGGCGAGGGCCGCGCCACCCCGGTGCCTCCCCCGGAGCCTTCGAAGGCCAGCGCCCCCGCGCCGGCGGAGGTGAAGGCGCCGGTCACCTCGTCCCGCCAGCTCTACATGTCGGTGCGCTCGAGCACCGTCGACGAGCTCTGCGACTCAGTGAACGACTTCACCACCGATTTCCGCGCGCTGGTCGCGTCGCTCAAGCGGCTCTCCCTGGACGGCGCGGCGCTGGGCTCGCTGCGCGAGGCGGCGGGGCGCCAGTCGGTGAACGAGGCGGCCGATCGCTGCCTCACCAAGCTCGACCAGCTCTCCTCGCACGCCTGGGCGCTGCGGCTGGTGCCGGTGGCGCCGGTGCTCGAGGAGCTGGCGCCCTACGTGAAGGATCTGGCGGCGAGCCAGGGCAAGCGGGTGCGGGTGATCACCACCGGCCAGGGGGCGGAGGTGGAGCGCGGCATTCTCGAGGAGCTGCGCGAGCCCCTGCTGCACCTGGTGCGCAACGCGGCCGACCACGGCGTCGAGCCGGCGGCCGAGCGGGGCGCGAAGAGCGTGGAGGCGGTGATCGAGCTCGGGGCGCGGCAGGCGGGCGCCCACCTGGTGCTGACGGTGAGCGACGACGGGCGGGGCGTCGACGTGGCGGCGGTGCGCGCGGCGGCGGTCGAGCGGCTCAACATGAGCCCGGAGGCCGTGGCCAAGCTCACCGAGCACGAGGTGTCGAACCTCCTCTTCGTGCCTGGCTTCACCACCCGCAAGAGCGCCAGCACCACCTCGGGGCGAGGCGTGGGGCTCGACGTGGTGCGCGGGCGCGTCGACGCGCTGGGCGGCCAGATCTCCGTCACCAGCACCCAGGGCAGCGGCACGCGGTTCGAGCTCTCGGTGCCGTCGACGGTGGGCAAGGAGCGCGCCTTCGTGGTGGCGTGCGGCGAGGCCCTCTACGCCCTGCCCAGCGTGCAGACGCTCGAGGTGGTGCACCTGAAGGACTTCCCCCTGGAGACGTCGGCGGGGGAGGACCGCCTGCGGGTGCGCGGCGAGACCATTCCGCTGCGGAGCCTTTCGGGCGTGCTGCGCGAGCCCAGCTCGGGGTCGTCGAGCCGCGCGGCGATCGTGCAGGGGGCCCGGCACCGCTGGGCCTTCGTGCTGCCGGAGCTGGTGGGCGAGTTCGAGCTGGTGCGGCGGCCGGTGGACTCGATGGTGTCGCGCTTCGGTCACATCGCGGCCAGCGCCACGCTCGACGACGGGCGGCTGGTGCTGATCCTGGCGGTGAACGGGCTGGTTCGGCTCGCGGAGGTGGGCAGCGCGAGGGCTCCGTCGGCGCCGCGCGGGCGCACCCGAAAGCAGATCCTCGCGGTCGACGACTCGGCCACGGTGCTCGACGTGGTGAGCGAGATCCTCGCGGACGCCGGCTACGAGGTGGTGAAGGCCAACAACGGCCAGGAGGCGCTGGCCTCGATCGAGGCGAACCAGCCCGACCTCGTGCTCTCCGACGTGGAGATGCCGATCATGGGCGGCTTCGAGCTGCTCGAGCGCATTCGCGCGCGGTGGCCGCACCTGCCGGTGGTGATGCTGACCACGCGCGGCGGCGCCGACGATCGCCGCAGGGCCCTGACGCTGGGCGCCAACGCCTACCTGGTGAAGTCGGCCTTCGAGGAGACGCTCCTCGTCGACGCCGTGCGCCGCTTCTTCCCGGCCACGCCATGAGCATCGACGGGCTGCGCGGGCGCCTCGAACGCTGGGCCGGCATCTCGCTGGAGCGGGGCCGGCGCTCGGACGTGCTCCTGGCGGTGGTGAAGGAGCGCGTCCACGCGCTGGGGCTCCCGTCGGTGGCGGCGTACTGCGACGCGGTGGGCTCGGCGCAGGACCCGGAGGTGGAGCGGCTGCTCAACGCCGTCACCGTCACCTACACCTGGTTCTTCCGCGACGCGCCGCAGCTCGAGGCGCTGGAGGCCCTCCTGGCCAGCCACTCGCCGCAGAAGCCGGTGCTCGACGTGTGGGTGGCGGCCTGCGCGACGGGCGAGGAGGCCTACTCGGTGGCGATGCTCGCCAAGGCGGCGGGGCGAGCGGTGCGCATTCTGGCCACCGACGTGAACACCGAGGCGCTGGCGCAGGCGAGGAGCGGGCGCTACGGCGGCTGGACGGTGCGGGAGGTGCCGCAGAGGCACGCGGCGGGGCTGATTGCTGCAAGCGACGGCCACTGCGTGGTGGCGCCCGAGCTCAAGCGCGCGGTGCGCTTCGAGCGCCACAACCTGATGGACCCGCCGCCGGCGGCGCCGGGCCCGGAGGGCTTCGACGTCGTCATCTGCCGGAACGCGCTCATCTACTTCCCCGCGGAGGCGTCGCGCCTGGCGCTGGCGAGCCTCTCGGGGGCGGCGGCGAGAGACGGCGTGGTGCTGCTCGGCGGGAGCGAGGTGCTGGCGCAGGTGCCCGAGGGCTTCGAGGCCATCGCGGTCGGAGGGCGCGCGGCGCTCCAGCGCGGCACGAAGGTGCCGGTGCCCTCGACGCCGCCACGCCCGGCGGTGGTCGCGACGCTGTCGCGGCCGGCGGTGGTCGCGACGCCGCG
>JBBIOE010000015.1:0-56807 GCA_037443525.1 Archangiaceae bacterium
GGTCGGCGCGGCGCCGTCCTCGGCGGAGCGCGAAGGCGAGGCGCCCAGGCTCGGCGACGGAGCGGGCGCGGCACCCTCCGTCGCGGCGGGGCTCACCGGGCTCGTCCCCGGCTGCGGGGCGGGCGCGCGCTCGACCGTCCCGGAGGGCGTGGCGCTCGGTGCGAGCGGGGCCTCGGGAGGCGGCGGGAGGCTCGGCTTCTTGAGCGCCGCCGGCGCGGGGTGCGTCGGCTTCGGCTTCTTCTTCGGCGCGCCGAGCGCGAGCGCGGGGAGCAGCAGGAAGAGCGCGAGGCCGAGACCCCACTGGCGCGAGGCGCGCGGCGCCGGGCGGCGCTCATTCCCTTCGAGGTCGGCGCCATCTCTGTCGCTCATCTCGCTCACGGGTACGCGCAGAAGTCGGCGCCGCTCACCTGAATGCAGACGGAGCCTGGATTGAGGGGGCCGCAGCGATCGGCGCTGCTCGAGCACGAGCAGACGTCGTTGTCGCACGTCTGGCGGCTGGTGTTGGAGCCCGCGGGCTGGGGGCAGTCGGAGTCGAGGCCTGACGCGCACGCGCAGCGCCCCGAGAAGTGCGTCCCGTCGTTCACCGGCGAGCAGGTGTTGCCCGCGACGCACGCCAGGCCGCACTGGCCGCAGTTGAGCGGATCGTGCCCCAGGTCCTGGCAGCTCGCGGTGTTCGGCGCCGCCGGGTACGGGCCGCAGCAGATGGCGGCCGGCTGCGCCGAGTCACAGAGCCGGTGGAAGCAATCGGCGTCGGCGCAGTCGACCAGGCCGTCGCCGTCGTCATCGTTCCCGTTCCGGCAGTTGGACTCGCGGCCACAGCCGCCGATGCCGCTGCACGACGGGTCCTTGCAGTCGGCGAAGCCGTCGCAGTCGTTGTCGAAGCCATCGGAGCACGAGGTCTCCGGGTTCTGGGGCGTGCCGCCGTTGCCGCTGCACCGGCAGTTGCCTCCGCTCGAGCAGGTCGCGCCCGGGCCTCCGCACGAGGCGCCGGCGCAGTCGGGGTCCTTGCAGTCGGCGAGGCCGTCGCAGTCGTTGTCCGCGCCGTCGCCGCAGCTCTGCTCCACCGCCTCGGGAGCGCCGCCGTTGCCGGAGCACGCGCAGCCTCCGTCGGAGTCGCAGGCGGCGCCGGGCCCGCCGCAGCTCCGACCGCGGCAGCTCGCGGTGTCGAGGCAGTCGACGAGCGCGTCGCAGTCGTTGTCCACGCCGTCGTTGCAGGTCGTCTCTCCCTGGGGCTGGCTCACCCCGCCGTCGGGAGAGCAGACCGCGCAGGCGCCGCCGACGCACGCCCCGTTGGCGGTGCATCGGCGGCCCGCGCAATCGGGGTCCTCACAGTCGGTGAGCCCGTCGCAGTCGTCGTCCACGCCGTTGGTGCACTGCGAGGTCGTCTGCTCGGACGACGGGAGCACCTGGCCCGTGCAGCTCCCGTAGGCGGTGCCGCCGTCGGGGAGCGAGCCGCAGAGCTCGGTGCCGCGCCGGCAGACACCGAGGCACGGCCGTCCCTGCGGGCAGGCCGAGGCCACCCCGGTCCAGCACGCGGCGCCCGCGTCGAGCACGCAGGGGCACCCATCGTCGGTGAGGCCGTTGCAGTCGTTGTCGAGGCCGTCGCCGCAGGTCTCGGTGGGGGCGTAGCCGGGCGGCAGCGCGAGGGCGTAGTTGCAGGCGGCGAGGCCTCCGTCGACGCAGGCGTGGGACACGCTCGCGCAGACGCCCACGCCGCACGCCGGCGTCACGGGCAGGTCGTCGATCGCTCCGTTGCAGTCGTCGTCGAGGCCGTTGCACAGCTCCTGCGCCGGGAGCACCTGGCCCACGCACTGGCTGCCCAGGGGCTGGGCGCAGCTCGAGGTGCCCCAGCGGCAGGTGCTCTTCGGCGACGCGCCCACGGTGCGCTCCGGACCCGAGTAGCACGCGGCGCCCTCCAGGCAAGCGCAGCTCGGCGGGTCGGGCACTCCGTCGCAGTCCGTGTCCTTGCCGTCGCAGAGCTCGGGCTGGGGCACGTGCTGGAGCGTGCAGACCGGCCCACTCGCGGCGCAGACGATGACGCCCGGCGAGCAGCCCGCGCCGCCGTCCCAGGGAGTGCGCAGCTGCGGCGAGGCGAGCCCGTCGAGGTAGCACCGATCTTGGGGCTGGTAGCCCTGGCAGTCGACGGCCGCGCCGCCGGTCCCGCCGCCAGCGCTGCCTCCCGCTCCGCCGCCCACGCCGCCGCCCGCGCCGCCGTCGAGCGAGCCGCCGCCTCCGCCGAGCCCGGCGTCTTCCCCCGGCCACCGGCACACGGAGCGCACGCAGGTGGAGGGCGCCACGCAGTCGGCGTCGGCGCCGCAGGGGAAGCGCAGGTCCTCGAAGTTGGTGCGCCCGCAGTCGCAGCCCCAGAGTGACCCGGCGGCCACGGCGGCGAGCGCGACGAGGAGGCCGGCGCGCGGTGACCGGCGGAGAGCGGAGGCGTCAGGCACGGTCTACCATCTTGGCAGACGGGGCCGGGGGGGCAAGGCGGGAGGCCCCCGCCCGGCCCCAGGGGGCGTCCTTTGGCTTCAGGCCGCGCGGCGGCGGCGCAAGAGGCCCAGCGCGGCCAGGGCCAGCGCGGCGGTGGGCAGGAGCGACGCCTCGGTGCAGCCGCAGCCCGGCCGAATGGTCCCGTTGGAGAGCGGCACCTGGGTGTCCCACTTGCCCGGCCTGGTGCCGGCGTCTTGCGGATCGGCGGGCGGGTTCTCGACGACGCCGGCGTCCTCGGGGAGCACCTCGCCTCCGGCGTCCGGCGTCTCGACGACGCCCGCGTCGAGGTCCAGGGTGCCCGCGTCCTGAGGCGGGGTCACCACGCCCGCGTCGGTGCCCGGCTGCACGCAGCCCGCGCCGCCGGTGAGGCGCGTGTCCATGTGGCCCCGGTTGTCGGTGGCGAAGTCGAACCAGGTCGAGAAGCGCGCGCGGTAGGCCTCGACCTTGGCGAGCAGGGCGGGGGTGACGGGGTAGTGCGGGTCCTGCACCAGCACGAAGGCGGTGCGGAAGCACTTCTGCGAGGCCGTCACGTCGGGGACGCGGGGCCCGAGGGCGCGAACCACGTCCTGCACGCTGACGGTGAACCCGGTGCCGGTGACGGTGGTGGTGGCCCCGCGCCAGAGCGGCTGCACGCCGGCGCCGTAGCCCGAGCCGTCGTCGACGATGAGAATGGGCGAGACCTCGCTCGGGCCGCGCAGGCCCATGAGGTACTGGTCGAACTCGTTGTACTTCCGCACTCCGCCGGCCAGGGTGAAGGTGTTGCCGCTGGAGGGGGGCGTGATGAAGCTGCCGTACATCACGCTGCGGGCGTCGGAGTAGTGGTTCCAGTGGCCGTTGGGCGAAGGCGTGGTGTTGGTGGAGTGGTCGCCCTCGTCGCCGCGCATCAGGTACTGGTGCCCCTTGCCGTCGTTCTTGTCGTAGGCGGCCCAGAGCAGCCAGTGGTGGCCGTACTCGTGGCCCATCAGCTCGGCGCCGGTGATGCCCATGCCCAGGGGGATGAAGCCGCCGAAGAGCGTGGTGGCCTGAGCGTCGGGGCTGGCGGGGAGCTGGGAGATCGCCCCCATCCACACGCACTGGCCGAGCTTGGCCGGGCTGCCGTAGGTGGTGGCGGGGTTGCCGCCGAGCGAGACGAAGGCCGTCTCCGAGATGCCCTGCGCCGTCTGCCGCACGATGTTGCCGCGCATGGTGTTGAGAATGGCGAGCTGCTGATCGGTCATCGGGTTGGTGGTGAACATCACCACGCCGTCGTAGTCGTCGGGGTACTGGGTGTAGAGCCCCTTGGCCGCGAACTGGCAGAGCGTGGTGGGCAGGCCGCCGGAGAGCGGGCTGGAGTTCACGGTGGAGTTCGGATCGTGCGCGTCGCCGGTGGTGTCCTCGACGACGAAGACTTCGCCGGAGCGGTAGTTCGCCGCCAGCGAGGTGGCCGCGAAGAGACACGACACGAAGAGGAGGACCCGCATGGGCGCGCGTTCTTCCACACCCTTCAGGTCGCGCGCAAAGGGGGGCCCGGCGCGTTTCTCGCGGGGTGAGAAACGCGAGGTCTCACAGCGTCTGCGTGCCGGCGTCGGGCGCGGCGAGCTTAGGCGTGCTCCGGCGGCAGGCGTCGTGGCGGGACGACGACCGGCGGCGGCACCGGGCACCTCGTGCACGGCCCCAGCACCGGCACCAAAAGGGTGCGCCCCACCGAGAGCATCGTGCCGCCGAGCCCGTTGGCCTTCTGAATCAGCTTCACCGTGCTGCCGTAGCGCAGCGCGATCTTCCCCAGCGAGTCGCCCTTCACCACGCGGTGGATGACGACGTTGTCGTCCTGCTGCTCGGCGAGGAACTTCTGCAGGCGCACGCCGAGCTCCTGCGCGCGCGGGCTGTAGAAGCGCACGTGGAAGTGATCGCGGTGCCGGCGCACGTGCTGGAAGAGGCTGTCGGGGCCGGCGTGGAAGAGCGAGTCGAGCCAGGCCGGATCTTCGCCCTGCGAGCGGGCGTACTCGAGGAGGAGCCGCTGCACGCGGAAGTCGACCAGGATGATCTGCACGTCGGCGCCTTTGATGAGCGCCTTCACCAGCGCCCAGTTGGCGGCGGGGTCGAGCGCGCTCTCGCGGGTGCCGGTGAAGTGCGACGGGCCTTGGCCGGGCCGGTAGTAGAAGCCCAGGTCCGCGTCGCGGCCCGACTGGTGGCTCTGGTGAGGCCTGAGCCAGCCGCCCTGATCCTTGCCGAGGTGGTTGATGCGCAGCGGCGCGGTCTGGGGAAACGCCGCGCGTACCGCCGTGGCCGCCATGGTCAACGCGTCGACGACCTCCTGGGTGCCGTAGGTGGCCTCGGGGACCACGACGTTCCACGCCGCCCCCATGGGCAGGGTGACGCCGTTGATGAGGCGGCCGGCCTCGGGGAGGCCGACGGAGATGGAGCCCAGGGACGCGCGGTCCTCCTTCCAGCGGCGGGCGAGCTCCTCGTCGGAGAGGTCGGCGGTGTAGAGCGCGCCGCCGTCCCAGGAGCCGGCGTCTGGGACGGAAGACGGGAAGGCGTCGGCGGAGTCGAGGTCGGGCGTCTCCTCGTCGCCGGGCCCGTCGGAGGGGCCGCCGGCGTCGGCGCCAACGTCGAGGGCGCGCGCGACTTCTGGACGGCGTGCCTCGTCGCCAGCGTCGCGCAGGCCTCCCGCGCCGGCGCCGAGCGCGCCGAATGCGAAGAGGAGCGCCGCGACCGGGCTCACGCCAGCTTCTTCCTCGAGACCCAGAGCAGCACCGCCGCCATGGTGGCGAAGAAGAGCACGCCCAGGCCCTCGTAGCCGCCCTCCCCGAGCGCGCTGGTGAGGGCGTGCTCGATGGACATGGTCTTGAGCCCCGCCTCCCACTCGGACTTCGCCGAGAGGCCCGCGACGACGACGCCGGCGATGGCGCCGCCCGCGACCAGGCCGGTGGCGAAGAGGTTGCCGGGCCCGAGCTCGCTCTCGGCCTCGTCGACCTTCTCGCCCTTACGCCTCGCCAGCCAGTCCGAGAGGCCGCGCATCAAGCCGCCGACCCAGATGGGCGAGGTGGTGGAGAGCGGCAGGTAGGCGCCGACGGCGAAGGAGAGCGACTTCACGCCGCACAGCTCCATGGTGATGGAGAGGAAGGCGCCCACCAGCACGAACTGCCAGTCGAGGTTGTGGGCGAGCAGACCCTTGATGAGCGTGGCCATCAGCGTGCCCTGCGGCGCGGGGAACTTCTCCGAGCCGATGGCGTGGGCGAGGCCCTGCAGCCGCATCGCCTCGGTCGGCGTGTCGAGCACCTGCACGGTGAGGCCGATGACGAAGGCCGCGGCGACGGCGCCGATGACGAGGCCGAGCTGCTGCGAGCGGGGCGTGGCGCCGAGGAGGAAGCCCGTCTTCAGGTCCTGCGAGGTGGCGCCGGCGTTGGCGGCGGCGATGCAGACCATGCCGCCCACGCAGAGGGCCATCGGCTGGTAGACGTCGCCGGTCCACCCCACGCCCACGAAGATGAGGCAGGTGGCCATGATGGTGGCGATGGTCATGCCCGAGATGGGGTTCGACGAGCTGCCGATGATGCCGACGATGCGCGAGGACACCGTCACGAAGAAGAAGCCGAAGACGACGATGAAGACGCCGAGCACGAGCTTCGACACCACAGAGGTGCCGGGCACGAAGGGCACCAGCGCCATGATGACGATGAGCGCGACGCTGCCGCCGAGCACGGTGGTGATGGGGAGATCGTTCTCGGTGCGGCGGGTGGAGATGCCGGCGACGCCGCCCTTCAAGCTCGCGAAGGCCTCCTTCGCCGAGGAGATGATGGTCGGCAGCGTCTTGAGCAGGGTGATGAAGCCGCCGGCCGCGACCGCGCCCGCGCCGATCTGCCGCACGTAGGCGAAGTAGATGGCCTTGGCGGTGTTGGCGAAGGAGTGGGTGGCCGGGTCCCACCCGCCCTTGCCGCCGGCCACGGCGACGTCGGCGAGGTAGCCGAGCTTGTGGAGCTGCGCGGCGATGGCGTCGGCCGGCACCAGCGAGGCGAGCAGCGGGATGAGGCCGAGCCAGGCGAGCACGCCGCCGGCGACGAGCACGCCCGCGATCTGGGGCCCGATGATGTAGCCGACGCCGAGGTACTCGGGAGTGATCTCCCCGTCGAGGGTGGCGGAGGGGAAGATCTTGTTGGTCTGCTTGGTCACCAGCGCGGGCGACTCGGCGATGAGGTGCACGACCTTCTGCAGCACGGCGTAGACGAAGGCGAAGGCGACGCCGAAGTAGGCGGTCTTCGCCAGCGCCCCGCCCTTCTCGCCGGCGATGAGCACCGAGGCGCAGGCGGTGCCCTCGGGGTACGGCAGCACGCCGTGCTCCTTCACGATGAGCGAGCGGCGCAGGGGAATCATCATCATCACGCCCAGCGCGCCGCCGAGCAGCGCCAGGGTGAAGATGGTCCAGTAGCTGAAGTACGGCGCGCCCACCGACTGGCCGGTGCTTGCGTCCATCGAGAGGAAGAGGAAGCCCGGCAGGGTGAAGACCACGCCGGAGGCGATGGACTCGCCGGCCGAGCCGATGGTCTGCACGATGTTGTTCTCGAGGATGGTCGAGCCGCCCAGCTTGCGCAGAAGCGAGATGGCCAGCACCGCGATGGGGATGGACGCGGAGACGGTCAAGCCGGCCTTGAGCGCCAGGTAGACGGTGGCGGCGCCGAAGATGATGCCGAACACCACCCCGATGGCGATGGCCTTGGGGGTGAACTCCTTCATCACCGTCTCGTCGGCGACGAAGGGCTTGAACTCGTGCTGGGCCGGCGAAGGCGTGGCAGCGGCGTCGGACATGGTCCCTCTCCCGTGGGCGGGTGCGCCCGGGCGGCCACTTAGCGCAGAAACCGCCTAGACTCCCTCTCCATGACGCTCTTCGAGGCGGTCGCGTCGAGGGACCTCGCGACGCTGACCCAGGTGCTCGCGGCGGCGAAGGACGTGAACGTCTTGGGCGAGGCGGGGCGCACCCCGCTCCACGCCGCGGCTTTAGAGGGGCAGGCCGCGATGGTGAAGGCTCTGCTCGCCGCCGGCGCCGAGCCCTCGTGCAAGGACGACGCGCAGGAGACCGCGCTCCTGATCGCCGCCGCCCAAGGGCACCGGGAGGTGGTGGCGCTGCTCTTGCCGCACGCCACCGACGACGAGCGCGATCTGGCGCGGGCCTTCCTCGACGCGGCCGGGCGCACTGACGGGCCGGAGAAACAGCCCGAGCCCACCGACTTCCAGACGACGGCGGCTACCGCGGCGGCGCGGGCGGCGCGCTTCTTCGGACACGACGATCCCCAAGCGCGGCTCGACCGGGTCGATCGCTCCAAGAAGAAGGGGCGCTGAGAGCTGATCGTGGCCGGTTCGGCCTCGGCGGGGTCTTTCGGGCCAGGCCGGTTTGCGCGGAGGACTACCATGATGACCCGTCTCTTCTGGCTCGTCGCGAGCCTGTCACTCGTCGGGGCGGGGTGCTCCTGCAACAACGCGGTCGCGTTCGGGGCCCTGCCTGACGGCGGTGCCTGTGGCGATCCCGGCCTGCCGTGTTGCTCCGCCAACGCCTGCTCGGCGAAGGGCTGTTGCGACGGCACCACCTGCGTGGCCGAGGGCGCGAGCTGTGGCGCCGCGGGGACGTGTACGACGGGCACCTGCACCGGCGGCACCTGTGGTGGACAGGGGCAGGCCTGCTGCGCGGGGAACACCTGCTCGGCCTCGGGCCTCAACTGCAACGCCGGCACCTGCCAGGCCTGCGGCAACCCGGGCCAGGCGTGCTGCTCGGGTGTGTGCTCGGCGGGCGGCTCCTGCGCCGGCGACGTGTGCAAGGCCTGTGGCGGCTCCGGCCAGCTCTGCTGCCCGGGAAACAGCTGCGGGAGCGGCGGCTGCTGCGTGAACAACACCTGCACCGCGGCGGGCGGGACCTGCCCCACGGTGGCCGGCACCTGCGCGAACGGGAGCTGCGGCACCTGCGGCGCGGTGGGGCAGCCCTGCTGCGGCGGCCAGTGCACGGCGGCGGGGGTGGCCTGCTCGGGCACGACCTGCCTGGCCTGCGGCGGGCCCGGCCAGCCGTGCTGCTCGAACAACACCTGCGGCGCGGGCAACGCGTGCAAGAACAACCAGTGCACCCCCTGCGGCGGGCTGGGGGAGGCCTGCTGCGCCGGGAACACCTGCGGGGCGGGCTGCTGTGACAGCGCGGGCTCGAAGCTGTGCCTGGCGCCGGGCACCAACTGCGCCGGCGGCACCTGCGCCACCAACGGCCAGTGCACGCAGTGCGGCGGTCCGTTCGCGCCGCCCTGCTCGGGCACCACCTGCCCGGCGGGCGCGTGCTTCGACTCGGGGAGCGGCGTCTGCATCCCCTCCGGCGTGAATGGCAGCGCGGGGCAGGTCTGCAACAACGGCACGTTCGTGGCCTGCGGCGGCTCGGGCCAGGCCTGCTGCGCGAACGCCACCTGCGGCGCGCCGGGCGCGTGCTGCGCCAACAACCTGTGCGTTCTGGGCGGCACCACCTGCGGCGGCGGGCAGGGCGCCTGTCTCAACGGGAGCTGCGGCACCTGCGGCGGCGTGGGGCAGGACTGCTGCCGCGACTCGACCGGCCAGAGGACGCTCTGCACCGCGTCGGGGCTCGCCTGCGACGGCAACCAGAAGTGCAGGGCGTGCGGCGGGCCCGGCGAGGCGTGCTGCACCGGGAACTCGTGCGCTTCGGGCGGCTGCTGCGACAACAACACCAACCTGTGCATCGCGGCCGGCAGCCAGTGCAGCAGCGGCGCGGGCGCCTGCGCGGGCGGCGGCTGCGGGGGCGGCACCTGCGGCACGCTGGGCAAGCCGGCGTGTACCGGCGACGTGGCGTGCACCGCCCCGTTCACCTCCGAGCGCAACGGCTTCTGCGTGGCGTGCGGTGGGTCGGGTGAGCCCTGCTGCCCGAACAACATCTGCGGCGCGCCGTTCGTCTGCAACGGCAACAACCGCTGCGGGTGACGCGCTCAGGACAGGCTGCGACGAGGACCTCGGCTGAACCGCTCGGATTCCGAAGACGCGCGGGCCCTCGACTCGGCTCCTGAGGATTCGGCCCATCTCGGCGCGTCACCGCTCAGCCCGAGCGAAGTCGAGGGCCCACTGGGTCCGCACCTGGTCGGCTGGCCGCTCGACTCGGCTCGGGCTGAACGGAGTCGCCACTTCGCGCGCCCCGCTCAGCCCGAGCGGAACCGCAGCTCCTCCTGATCGGCCTCCAGTCGAGTGAGCCGCCGCTGACGATCGACCTCCGGCTCCCCTCCCCGCCCGCGCTCGGCGTGGTGGCGGGCGATGGCGGGCGAGCCCAGGTGGTGCTCGTAGAGCTTGGCCAACGCCACGTGCAGGTGTGGCGCCTCGCCCGACAGCGCCAGCGCCTCGCGCCAGGCCTTGGCCGCGCCTTGCGGATCGCCGGTGCGCTTGAGCGCGTCCCCCACCTGCTCCAGCGCGAGCGCGCGCACCGACAGCGACGGAGACAAGGTCGCGCGGCGACCGAAGCCCAGCGCCCGGGCGTGCTCGCCGCGCCGCGAGGCGAGCTCCGCGAGGCCGAGCGCCACGCCCGGCGCCGCCTCCTCCGCGCCCTCCCACAGCCGCGCCATCGCGGTCACGAGCTTCGCCATGCCGATCAGGTCCCACGCGTTGTGCTCGAGCACCCGCATCACCGTGGCCACGCGTCCCGTGCGCAGCCAGTCGAACCAGGCGTCGGGGATCTCCGCGCCGTCGAGGTCGCCCTCGCGCTCGACGCCCAGCACCTCGCGCTCCAGCGCGGTCAGGCGGAGCTGGGGGATGGCCCGGCGGAAGACGCGCCGCGCGGCGTGGAGCAGGTCCACGTGCGGCCGCTCCGGCGGCGGCGCGAGGCGGTTCATCACGAAGCGGTTCTTGAGCAGCGGCCAGTCGAAGGACTTGCCGTTGAAGGTGACGAGCAGGGTCGAGGCCTCGACCTCCGCGCGCAGCCACTCCAGCATCGCGCGCTCGTCGGCGTAGCCGGGCAGGAAGGCCTGCTCGACGTGCACCCCGCCGGGGCTGGCGCGTCCGAGGCCCACCACGAAGGGCACGGTGCCGGTGCCTCCCGCGAGCCCGGTCGTCTCGGTGTCGAGGAGCAACGGCCGCTCGAGCTCCCTCGCCGAGAACGGCGCCGTCATCGCCAGCGCGGCGAGCGTCGGGCCCGACACGGCGAAGGGCGCCGGGTCCTCGGTCGCGAGGAGGTAGACCTTCCCCGCCTTCGTCTCGCGCGCGGGGACGGGCGAGAGCAGGTGGGTGACGTCCACGCGGGGCCGCTCCACCGCCACGGGCGAGAGCGGCGCGGCGCGGGAGCGTGGGGCGCCGAGCAGCGAGAGGCGGGCCGAGAAGTCCATCGCGTTCGCCTAGACCGGGCCCGAGCGCCGAGGCGCGAGCCGCGCGAGGGTTTGCGGCGAGGCCCGGCGGCGCACAGCGGCGTGGCCGGTGAAGAGGAGGAGCTCCTTCATGGGCGCTCAGCTCACCGGGTGTACGTCGAGCGCGGTGAGGATGGCCTGGGCGAGCGACTTCCGTCCCGCCCTCCCGTGGCCCTGCGCGCCGGGGCCGGTGCAGGCCGGGCAGCCGTCGTCGCAGGCGCAGCCCTCGAGCAGGCGCCGCGTGCGCCGCAGGAGATCGTCCCGCTCGTCGAAGAGGCGCGACGCCAGGCCCACGCCGCCGGGCACGTGATCGTAGAGGTAGAGCGTGGGGTCGAAGAGCTGCCCCTCGCCGCCGGTGCCGTCGCGGCTGCCGACGCAGCGCCCCAGGTCGTGCGGGTCGACCATCAGCCCCACCACCGCCGCGGTGTGCATCGCGCCGAGCACGCCGTTGAGCGCGTCGAGGAGATCGGGCCTGGGCGCGCCAGTCTTGAGCAGCGTGGCCTCCGGCACCGTCAGCCAGAAGCCGGTGGTGTGCATCTGCATCTCGGGCAGCCGCACGTCGCCGTAGCCGACGTTCTCGTGCGTGTGGAACTTGATCTTCTTGTAGCCGACGACGCGCTCCACCACCGAGACGTCGCCTTGGCCGAGCTCGAGCGAAAGCCGCGGCTCCTCTTGCGCGCGGCTCATGACCGTCACCTTCGTGTGGGTCATCGCGTCGGTGTAGTAGTCGGGCTCCACCAGGCGGACGAAGGCCTTGTGGTTCTCGAAGTCCAGCCGCTCCACCTGATACTGCCGGCCGTCGTGTTGGTAGATGGCCTGCTCGTGCAGCATGGTGTGGGTCGAGCGCCAGTCCATCTCGGCGATGGTCTGTTTGCTGGCGTCGTCGATGATCACGAAGTTGTCCCAGCCGATGCTGCGCAGGGAGACGTCGTTGGCGGGGTAGGCGTCGGCGGACCAGTGCCAGGTGCGCCGCCCGTCGGGCAGCCCGGTGGCGTGCACCACCCGGTGCGAGGAGAGGTACTCGAGCACGTCCCTCACCTGCGGCTCGGGCACCTCGCGGAAGCCCTCGCCGGCCTCGAAGGGCAGCTCGAAGGCCGCGCACTTGAGGTGCTGCACCAGGACCTCGACGTTGTCGGGATCGATGCGCGCGTGCTCCACCGGCGCGTCGAGCAGGCTCTGGGCGGTGTGGGCGACGTACTGATCGACCGGGGCGCTGGTGGTGACGAGCAGGGAGAGGCTTGTGCCCTGGCGCCGCCCCGCGCGGCCGAAGCGCTGCCAGAGCGCCGCCACGCTGCCGGGCCAGCCCGCGCACACCACCGCGTCCAAGGAGCCGACGTCGATGCCCAGCTCCAGCGCGCTGGTGGCGACCACGCAGCGCAGGTCGCCCGAGCGCAAGCGCGCCTCGATGTCGCGGCGGGTCTGCGGCAGGTAGCCACTTCGGTAGGCGTGAACCAGGTCCGGGGAGAGGCGCTCCTTCACCAGGGCGTCGCGCAGGTACTTGAGCATCACCTCCACCGAGTTCCGCGACTGGCCGAAGAGCAAGGTGGGCACGCCGGCCTTGACCAGGTCGGCGGTGAGCCGCGCGCTGGCCTTCACGTACGACTGGCGGATGCCGAGCTCGGCGTTGACGACCGGCGGGTTGTAGACGAGCACCTGCTTCTCGCCGCGGGGCGCGCCGCTCTCACCGACCAGCTCGACCGGGCGGCCGAGCATCTTCTGGGCGTGCTCCTGGGGGTTGCCGATGGTGGCGGAGGCGAAGAGGGTGACGGGCTTCGAGCCGTGGAAGCGCGCGACGCGCTCGAGGCGGCGGAGCACGTTGGCCAGGTGTGAGCCGAAGACCCCGCGGTAGGCGTGGAGCTCGTCCACCACCACGTGGGTGAGGCCAGCGAAGAAGCGGGCCCAGCTGGCGTGGTGCGGGAGGATGCCCGCGTGGAGCATGTCGGGGTTGGTGATGATGACCCCGCTCTTCTCGCGGGCGGCGCGCCGGGCGTCGCCGGGGGTGTCGCCGTCGAAGGTGACCGCGCCGTGGGACAAGCCCGCCTGCTCGAGCATGGCGCGCAGGGCCTCCTCCTGGTCTCGCGAGAGCGCCTTGGTGGGGAAGAGGAAGAGCGCCCGCGCGCCGGGCCTGGTGGCGAGCGACTGCAGCACCGGGAGCAGGTAGCAGAGCGACTTGCCCGAGGCGGTGGGGGTGGCGACGACGACGTCCTTCCCCGCGTGGGCCAGCGCGAAGGCCTTCGCCTGGTGGGTGTAGAGCGACTCGACGCCGCGGGCCTTCAGCGCCTGAACGAGGGCCGGCGCGAGCTCGGGAGGAAGCGGCGCGCGCGCCTCGGGGGCCGGCGGCACCACGGCGTCGAGGGCGAGGTTCTTCGCCACCGCCGGGTCGCGGCGCCACTGCGTGAGCACCGCCGAGACTCCCGTGCCCCGCGCCCAGGGCGTCTTCCGCTCCTTCGTGAATGCCAGCTCCATGACCGCCTCCTGTGCCCACTGTACGGGCGAGCAGGAGACTGCTCAAGCTTTCAGGTCAGCATCACTCGGCCTCGGAGGCGATCTCCTCGTCCGTGAGGAGCGAGAGCTCGTCCATCACGCGCTGCCCCTCGTCGTCGCTGAAGCCGGCGCGGTCGAGGATTGATGGCGTGCTGACTCCGAGGAAGTCGACCAACTCGCCGGTCGTGAAGCCCAGGGCGACGCCCCGCTTCAGGTAGCGCACGCAACACTTCGTCTCGAGAACGCGATCGCCATGCGCGCGTTGAAGCTCGGCGATGCACCGGGCCGCCAGAGCCTCCACGCGCATCCGGTATTCGGCGACGTCCACGAGCAGGCCCTCCCGAAGCGCGAGTGTCCCACGTTCCCGGCGCCGCGTGTCTGACGCCTCATCGGTCGGGGAAGGAGCGACGTGCGGCGTGCGCTGAACACCTTTTGGACCTCCGCTCGCGCGGGGGCGAGCGGAGCGCAGGCGATCGCGTGGACGGCGCTGGTGGGCGCGCTGTTCGCGCTCGGAGCCTGGGCGCGGGTTCGGCACTTCGCCGAGCCGGAGAGCTTCCTCTTCGACGAGCACCACTTCGTGGAGAACGCGCGCAACTACCTCGCCGGGAGAGCGGATTGGAACGATCACCCGCCGCTCGGGAAGCTCGTCCTCGCGCTCTCGATTCACATGGTCGGCGATGGCGCGGTCGGCTGGCGGTTGCCCTCGGCGCTCTTCGGGCTCATCACGTTCGCTGCCGGTGGATGGGCGGCGGCGCGGCTCTTTGGCGACGCGCGCGCGGGCGTCCTGGCGGCGGCGCTGCTCGCCTCCGACGGTTTCACCGTGACCTACTCGCGCGCCGGCCTGCTCGACGGGCAGCTCGCCGCGTGCCTCTCGCTGGCGCTGCTCCTCGCCACGGCGCGCCCGCGCCTCTCCACCGCGCTCGCGGGCGGCGCGCTCCTTGGCGTGGCGGCGAGCATCAAGTTCAGCGGCGTGGGGCTCGCGCTGCCGCTGGTGGCGGGCCTCGTGCTCGACGAATCTCGCTGGGGGCGCCGGCTCTGGCTTGCGCTGAGCGGCGGGCTGGTGGCGGCCATCGTCTACGTCTCGTCGTATGCGGTGGGGCTGGGGCTGGCGGGCCAGCCGACAGGGCTCGCCGCCGTGATCGCCGCAACCCAGCATCTCCTCGAGCACCACGCCGCGCTCACCGAGATGAAGAACCCGTGGGTGAGCGGCTGGTCGACGTGGTGGCTGCCGACGCGCGCGCTGGTGCTCGCGTACCAGCCAGCGCCCCAGGGCGTGCGGGCGCTGTCGATGCTGGGCAACCTGGCGACGTGGTGGAGCGCGGTCGCCGAAGGGGCCTGGGCCGCTTGCGTGTTGCTCTCTCGCGGCACGCGCGTGCTGGCCGTGCCCGCGCCACCGCCGGCCGACTTCGCCGGCACCCACGGGCGAGCGGTGCTCACGCTGCTCGCGGGCGTGCTGGGCTTCCTCGCGCCCTGGGTGCTCACGCACCGCGACTCGTACCTCTACCACTTCCTCCCCTGCTACCTGGCGCTGGTGGTCCTCCTCGCTGGAGCGGTCAGCCACCTTCGGACGCGCCGGCCGGGGTGGGCGCTCCTCTGGCTGGCGGTGGTGGTCGCCGTGGCCGCGCTGTACGAGCCGCTGTGGTGCTTCATGCCGGTGAGCCCTGATGGCTTCGAGTGGCGGCTGTTCTTCCACGGGTGGCGATGAGCGCCGCGCGCGGTCCGAGGTGCGTAGAGTGTCCCCCGATGAGCGCGTGGTCGTGGGTGAGATCGATCCTGGTGTGGGACGCGAGGCGCAGGTCGCCCGCGATCAGCCAGCGCGCCGCCGACCTCGAGCACCAGGCGAGCACCATCGCGCTCGCCCAGGCGGTGTTCGGCTCGGCCTTCGCCTTCTTCGCGGTGGTGCAGCTCACCGGCCAGCTCTACGTCGCGGCCGGAGTGACGGTGGTGGTCTGCATCGTGCTGCCGAACCTGGTGGCGAGCGCGGCGCGGCGGCTGGTGGACGCGGCGATCGGCGCGCCGATCGCCGCCGCGTGGACGGTGTACTCGGTGCGGTTGGTGTGGCTGCTCGCGGTGCTGGCGCCCTCGCTCTGGGTGCTCAAGCACTGACGTCAGCCGGGACCTCGGGGGACCCTACTCGCCCCGCCCGACGAAGAGCCACGCCAGCCAGGCGATGCCCAGGAGCTGGCCGAGGTTCTTCCGATTCAGCGGCTCGGCCGCGGCGAGGCGCGACTGCGGGTAGACGTGGAAGATGTTTCGCAAGCGCTGCTCGTGGAACTCGTCGACGCCCGAGGTGGAGAGCCGCGCGCCCTGCGGCGTCTTGTGCGCCCGCACCGTGGCCCGCCGGGTGTCCTTCAGCGCGTCCTTCAGATCGGCGAGCAGCCCCGCCGGCACCCGCCCGCGCACCACCAGCACCCGGCCGTCGCGCACCGAGAGGCAGAACAGCTCGTTGGCGCGGGTGCCGAGGAGCCAGATCACCGCCACGACGGCGAGGACGCCGAGGAGAACCATGGCTCCGCTCTAGCCGCTCCGCCCGGCAGGAGTCGAGCGCCGGCATCCGTCTCCCGCCGGGCGCGCGTCACTGCGCATCGGGCACCACCTTGACCTCCACGCCCGCGCGCCGCAAGGCCACGACCCGCTTGAGCGCCGCCGCGAGCCGCTCGTGCACCGTGGCCCCGACGCTCACGGTCAGCGACGCGAGCGGGAAGCGCGCCTCGAGGAAGGCGTCGATCACCATGCCCAGCTCGTCGCGCAAGAAGGCCTCCAGCATCGGCCCGGCCGCCCGCAGCTCACAGCGAGCGGCGATGTACTCGAAGGTCAGCGCCGCGGGCAGGCTGCGGTCTCCGAGGCCGCGCTTGAGCTCGCCCAGCAGCGCCGGGAGGTCGCAGGCCGGCGCCGCCGAGACGCTCAGCCGTGCGAGCCGCTCGCACAACCCGCTGGCGCGCAGCTGCTCGAAGACGCGCGCCACGTCCGCGCGGACCGGCACGTGCAGGCGCTCGAGCCTTGGGAACGCCGCCGACGCCGCCACGCGACGGAGTCCGTCCTTCCCCACCAGCTTGGTGAAGACGAGCTCCTCGATCGCCCGCGGCGGTCCGTCGCACAAGGCGTCGAGGAGCGGCTTGCCGGACACGTCCACCCGGCGGAGGTTGGTCGCGTGTGGCGAGCAGACCAACGACTGGTAGTGCCTGGCGTTGCTGCGCCCCTGCTCCAGGCTCCGCAGGGTCGCGAGCAGCGGGGAGCCCGGCGCCCGGGCCCAGGCCTGCTCCGGCGCCGCGGCGTTCTGCGCGACCGAGGCCTCGTCGAGGAAGCCCCGCTCGAACTTCGTGCCGGTGAGCACCAGCGCAAGCTCGCCCAGCCACTCGTCTCGGTGCTCCTTGAGCAGCGCGCGGGCCCGGCGCTCGTCGGACGGCGAGGCCTTGCCGCGGGCGGCGCGCACCTGCAGGAGGATGAGCTCGCCGCGCGGATCGCCGTGCTCCTGCAGCCAGTCGGCGTAGACGAGCCGCACGTCGTCGTCGTCCGGCTCCGCGCGCACCGCCGCCCAGAGCGCCTCGCCGTCGGCCCCGTGGGGCGCCTGGGGCTTCTCGGGCACGAGGCGGCGCCAGGCCGCGCGCTCGGCCTCGGAGAGCCTCACGGGGATCGCCCGGAGGCGATCGATCACCGGCGGGAGCGTCTCCGCGAGCTCGTCGCGAGTGGCCGCCCGCTCGGCGCGCGGGTTGGCGAGCAGGTCCTCGAGCACGGGCGCCTGGCGGGGATCGGCCGCGGCCACCATCAGCTCCAGCACCGGGCCGTAGATGCGCTTCGCCCCGCCGCGGTCCCAGGCCGAGTACGGAGCGGCGGCGAGGAACGTCGAGAGCGCCTTGGCGATGCGCGGGTCCGGCACCCGGGGCGGCAGCATGGCCAGCCGCTCGAAGAACGCCCGGTGCTTCTTCAGGGCGTAGTCGGCGTCCAGGATGCCGGCGGAGCTCGCCTCCACGCTCACCAGCCGGTCGAGGTGAGACGCCAGCCACCCGGTGCTCACCGCGTCGGGCTCCTTGGCGCGCTCGAGGTAGGCCGCCTGGAACTCGTCCTTCGATTTCGCAGGCGCGCCGCGCGCATCGCTCCGCAGCGCCTCGGCCGTGAGCAGCTCGAGCGCCTCCGCGACCTCGGCCGAGCGCGTCTGGCGCCAGACCTCGAGCGCGAGGGCCACGGCCTCGGCGAGGTGGCCGTCCTGGCGCAGCCGCTCCGCTCGCTCGGAGGTCCCCTCCATGGCCTTGGACTCTAGCGCCTCGCTTCAGGGCACGGCGAAGCGGTGGCGAGGAGAATGGCCTCGAGGCCGCGTCGACGACCTCGGCTGAACTGATCGGATTCCGGAAGCTCGCCGGCCCTCGACCCCGCTCGGGCTGAACGGAGTCGCCATTGAGGTGAAGGGTGCGCCGCTCAGCCCCCCATCGCCCGCTCGAGCTGCACCCGCGCGAGCGCCTGCTGGTAGCGGGAGCGCACCAGGTTCAGCTTCGCCTGCGTCAGCGCCGACTGGGCGTCGAGCAGGTCGGTGGTGGTGCCGGCGCCGGCCTTCACCAGCTCGGTGGTCACCCGGAAGGCCTCCTCCGCGCTCTCCAGCGCCTTCTTCGCCACGGTGATGGCAGCGGTGGCGGCCTCGAGCTGGTCCACCCGGCCCGCGACCTCCACCCGCACCTGGCGATGCGAGTCGTCGACCAACAGCCGCGCCGCCGTCGCCTGGTGCGCCGCCGCGCGGTGGGCGAAGTACTGCGCGCCCCAGGTCCACACCGGCCAACTCGCCTTCACGCCGATGTAGTAGGTCTCCTTCTCCGCAAACACCTGCCCATTCACCGAGACGTAGGCCGCCTCGCCGTCGATCTCCGGGAGCAGCGCGAGGAGCCGCGAGCGAGACTGGGCCTCGGCGCTCTCCGCCTGCATCGCCGCCTGCACCAGCTCGGCGCGCCGGGCGAAGGCCCGGTCCGACGCCTCGGCCAGCGCCGGCGCCGGCGCCGCGCCCGCCGCCTCCAGCGAGGTCGGCTCCGCGAACTCCACCGCCGCGTCCTGCGGCAGATCGAGCAGAGTGAGCAACAGCGTCCGCGCCGAGGACTCCTGCACCCTCGCCTGCAGCTCCTGCTGCTCCACGTTGGCCTTCGCCACCTCGACGCGCAGCACGTCGGCGCTGGTGAGCGTGCCCGCCGCGACGCGCGCCTTCGCCACCACCACCTGCTCCTCGAGCTGCCGCTGCGAGGTCTGCGCCACCTGCCGCGAGGCCCTGGCCTCGAACAGGTGCAAGAAGCCGGTCTGCACCTGCTCGGTCAGCGCCCGCTCCGCCGCCAGCACCTGCGCGCCCGCCGCGTGCTCCAAGCGATCGGCGGCGCGGTAGTCCTGCGCGAGCCTGAACAGCCCCAGCACCGGCTGCCGCCCCGCCACCACGAAGGCGTTGGTGTTGTGCTCGCGCGCGACGAAGGACGGCGACGCCGCCGGCGCGCCGGGAATCCCGAAGGCGATCCGGAACGGGCCCTTGTAGTGCTGATACTCGTCCTGCACCGAGACGCTGGGGAGCATCTGCCCGCGCGCGGACCGCGACTGGTCGCCGGCGGCCTCCTGGCGCTCCTTCAGCGCGCGAAGAGAGGGCGAGAGCTCGAGCGCCCGCTTCACCGCGTCCTCCACCGTCAACGTCTCCGCCCCCGCCACTGACGCCACGAGGGACGCCACCACTGCCCACTGCGCACGCATCTCACGCCTCCCTTGACGCTTCACCCGTTGGGCCGGCGCCAGCGCTCGCGCGCCCACGCCCGGCTCAGATAACCCCAGGGCCACGCCCCCCGCGACGGGGCACGCCGCCCCGCCGCGCACGTACGTCACTCCTCGGTCTTGACCGAGACGATGGCCGACATGCCCGCCCGCACCGCGAGGCCTGCCGGCAGATCGGTCCAGGCGATGCGCACCGGCACGCGCTGGACCACCTTCACGAAGTTGCCCGAGGCGTTGTCCGGCGGGAGCAGGGAGAAGCGCGAGCCCGTGCCGCCGGCGAGGCTCTCCACCGTGCCGTGCACGGTCTTCCCCGGGAACGCGTCGAGCTCGACGTCGACCTTCTGGCCCGGCTGCATCGCGCCCACCTGCGTCTCCTTGAAGTTGGCGACCAGGTAGGTGTGCTCGGGCACCACCGAGGCCAGCGCCTGCCCGGGGCTCACCAGCTGCCCCTCGCGCACCATCAGCCGCGAGACGATGCCGTCGGCCGGCGCCACCACCGTGGCGTACGAGAGGTTGAGCTTCGCGAGATCGAGCGCCGCCTCCGCGGTGGTGACGCGCGCGTGGGCGAGCTCCGCCGAGGCCTTCGCCGCCGCCACCTTGGCGTCGACGGGGGTGCTGGAGTCGAGCAGGCCCGACGCCTCGGCCACGCGGCTCTGCGCCACCCGCTTGGCCTCCTCGGAGGCCGCGAGCTGCGCCTGCGCCGCCTGAAGCGAGGCCTGCGCCCCGTCGACCGAGACCTGCGCGTTGTCCAGCTTCTCCTGGGGCACGGCGTTGGCCGCGCGGAGCTTTTGAGTGCGCTCGAGATCGGTGGTGGCGCGCTTCAGATCCGCCTGGGCGCGGACGAGCTGGGCCCTGGCCGAGGCGATCTGCGCGTCGGAGCTGAGCACCTGCGCCTGCGACGTGGTCACCTGCGCCTTCGCGGTG
The DNA here is from genome assembly GCA_037443525.1 of Archangiaceae bacterium. Lineage (GTDB taxonomy): Bacteria > Myxococcota > Myxococcia > Myxococcales > Myxococcaceae > JBBIOE01. Next base: position 19,965 of record JBBIOE010000015.1, read on the forward strand.
GAGAGCCCGCCGCGCGCGCCCGCCTCCGTCACCTTGGCCTGGGCGTCGGCGGACTCGGCCTGCGCCTGGGCGGCCATCAGCTCGCCCTGCGCCTGCTTCACCCGCGCCTGGAGGTCAGCGGGATCGAGGAGCGCGATGACGTCGCCCTTCTTCACCCGCGCGTTGTCCTGCACCTTCACCTGGCCCACCAGGCCGCCCACGCGCGCCGCGAGCGGCACCACGTCGGCCTCGACCTGCGCGTCGTCGGTGGACTGGGTGCCGCGGGTCAGGTGCGAGTAGAGCGCGTAGCCAGAGAAGGCGAGCCCGGCGACGACGCTGAGGACGAGCAGCCGCTTGAAGCCGCTCTTCTCGCGCGCGACCTCGGCGTCGGGCACGGCGGCGAGGGCCGGCGCCTGGCCGCCGGACGTGATGGGAGTGGGAGACGTGGACGTCGTGGACATGGCGAGTACCTCAGTCGTGATGCGGAGCGGGGGCGGGCCCGGCGACGGCGGGCCGTTTCAGGAAGAACACGAGCGGCATGACGGCGAGGAACAGCGCCGAGCCGAGGATGAACATCTGGTCGAAGGCGATGACCATGCCCTGCCTGGCCACCAGCCCGGTGAGCGAGGCGAAGGAGAGCTGCTTGGCCGAGGCGGGGTCGAGCCCGCGGGCCATGGCGCCGGCCGTAGTGGCCAGCATGCGGGTGAAGACCTCGGGCCGTTGCTCGACGACGTGCGCTTTGAGGGCCTCGCGCGCCACCACCCCGCCGCTGGCGAGCCGGGTGGCGAAGACCGCGAGCCCCATGGAGCCGCCGATCTGCCGCAAGAGCGAGGAGAGGCCGGTGGCGTCGGCGAGCCGGTGCCGGGGCACGTTGGAGAGCACCACCGTGTTGATCGGCACCAGCATCATGGCCATGCCCACGCCCTGGAGGCAGATGCCGGTGATGACGTGCGAGGCGTTGGAGTCGAGCGTCATCGTGGAGAGCCGGTACTGGCCGTAGGCGGAGAGGGCGAGGCCCGCGACGCAGAGCACCGCGGGGTGGAAGCGCAGGTAGAAGCGCCCGACCAGGGGCATCGCCACCACCATCACCAGCGTGCGCGGCATCAGCGCCATGCCCGACTGGGTGGCGGTGAAGCCGAGCATCTCCTGCATGAAGAGCGGCAGCAGGAACATGCCGGACATCATCACCGACATGACCGAGGCCGAGACCAGCGTGCCCGAGCTGAAGACCGGGTCCTTGAAGAGGCGCAGGTTCACCGCCGGCGCGGGGGCGGTCAGCTCGCGGATGACGAAGGCCACCGCCGCGAAGCCGACCAGCATGGTGAGCAGGACGATCTTCTCGCTCTGGAACCAGTCTTCGCCCTGCCCCTCCTCGAGCACGTACTGGAGGGCGACGAGCGCGGTCCACAAGAGCGCGATGCCCAGCCAGTCCATGTTTCGCTTCTGCTTGTCGGCCTCGGCGCGCATGGCGAGGCGCACGTCCTCGGGCTCCTCGACGAACTTCCACACCATGAAGAAGCCGAAGATGCCGACGGGGACGTTGATGAAGAAGATCCACGACCAGTGGAAGTTGTCGATGATGTAGCCGCCCAGGGTGGGGCCGAGCGCGGGGCCGATCATCACCGCCATCGCGAAGAGCGCCATCGCGGTGCCCTGCTCCTTGGGCGGGAAGGTCTGGCGCAAGATGGCCTGCTCGGTGGGTTGCAGCGCGCCGGCGCCGAAGCCCTGGAGCATGCGGAAGATGACCAGCGAGGGCAGGTTCCAGGCGAGGCCGCAGAGCGCCGAGCCGACGATGAAGAGCGCCAGGCACGCGAGGTAGACGTTCTTCTGGCCGAAGAAGCGGCCGAGGAAGGCGGTGAGCGGCATCACCATCACGGTGGCGACGGCGAAGCCGGTGGAGATCCAGGTGATCTCCTGCACCGTGGCGCCGACCGAGCTGCGAATCTGCGACAGGCCCACGTTGACGATGGAGGCGTCGATGGCGCCCATGAGCGTGCCGAAGGTGACGCTCACCGCGACGATCCACTTGTTGCTCCTCCTCCGCGGCAGGGCGGAGGGGAGCGTGGCGACGGCGGCGCTCACGGGCGGGCCCGCTTCGAGACGCCGTGGAGGAAGGTGTCGACCACCGCCCTGGGCACCTGCTGGAGCGGGAGGGCGTCGGGGTGGTCGAGGGCGAAGTCGAAGGTGGCCCTGAACAGGCCCATCAACTGCGCGCCGTGGAGGGCGTGGTCACCGGGCCTGAGCACGCCCTCCTTCACGCCGTGCGCGAAGAGCGACGCGAACGCGGGCTTGATGCGCTTCTTGGCCTCGTGGCGGCGATTGAGGTGGGGCGTGAGGCCGGCGTCGAGCAGCGATTTGCGGAAGCGGGCGTGGGCGCCGCTCACGTCGGCGAAGACGGCCAGCACCGCGAGGAGCTGCTGCTCGAAGCCCAGGCCGGCCGACGCCTCGACGGCGCGCTCCACCCGGGTCACCAGCGAGTCGCGGCGCGCGTCCATCAGCGCCTCGACGAGCGCGTGGCGATCGGCGAAGTGGTTGTAGAGGGTGCCCACCGCCACGCCCGCGCGCGCGGCGATGGCCTCCATGCCCGCGTCGATGCCCTGGTCGCCGATGACCTGCTCCGCCGCCTCGAGAATGGCCGCCTGGGCCGCTTCCTTGAGGCGGGTCCGCAACGGCTGAACGCGCGATGCAGAAGATGAACGATGATTCATTCGGCTGAATATGTGCTCAGCGAGCGCCGATCGCACAAGCGGCAAAATGCCCCAGTCCCCAAGTGCGCGGATCGACGAGCGCGGCGACGGTCAGCGGGCGTCGGCGCAGCAGCGGAAGCCGGTGGAGTAGTCGTGGTAGGCGAGCTCGTGGGCGCCCGTGACGTAGGCGCAGCCGTGGCCGTTGAGCTCGGCGTCGCCGTAGAAGCCACCGCGGAAGCGCCCGTGGCCGAGCGAGTCCGCCGGGTCGGCGCCCCACTCGTGGAGGTTGCCGACGCAGTCCCACACGCCGTCGGGAGAGACGCAGCGGGGGAAGGACTGGGTGGGGAAGAGGCCGCCGTCGAGCTGGTTGAGGCGCGGGTCGTTGAAGTTGGCGTAGGTCCAGGTGGCGGCGTTGGAGCCGAAGAGCTTCACCATCGCGCTGCCCTTCCCTTCGTTGCAGGCGCCCGGGACGCGGGTGGTGCCGCCGTAGGGGTAGCTGCTGCCGGCGTCGGGGCCGCGGCAGGCGCGGGAGAACTCGGCCTTGGTGCACAGGCGCTTGCCGGCGTTGGCGCAGGCGGCCGCGGCCTCGAGCTGCGAGATGTAGCCCTGGGGGAAGACGTGCGGGGCGCTCTTCGCGGCGACGGTCCTGCCGGCGATGACGAGGAAGGGAGAGTGCGGGCCTTGGCCGCCGTCGGGGAGGACTTCGACGACGTGCGCTTCCCAGCGGTCGACGCAGGCGGCCTCGATGCGCGCCATCTCAGGAGCGCAGCCGGAGTCGGGGGCCGCGGGGCCGGCGTCCGGGGCGCCCGCGTCGTCGTCGGTGCCCGAGTCGGCGAGGTCGACGGAGGCGTCGGCCTCGTCACCGCCGTCGACCAGCGCGTCGACGCCGCCGCAGGCCGCGAGCCAGAGGGCGACGAGGAGCGCGTGGCGGAGGGCCTTCACTTCGGTGAGTCAACCACTCCGGCGTCGGCGCGCCCAGGGCTCGACGGTCCGCCGTCGGCCGGGAGCGGGGGCACGCGCGGCGGAAACTCCGGCGCGCCCGGCTCCCGCGGCGCTGGCGTCGGCCACCACCACATCAACGCCGCCCCCGCGAGCGCGATAGCGATCAGGCCCAGCCGCGGCTTTGGTCTCGACTCACGCACGCGTCACCCGGCGAAAGCGCTGCGGGGTGAAGCGTAGCCCCCGGCGCAACAGGTCGCTCGGCCCGCGAGCGCGACGGAATTCGGCACCCTTCGACTTCGCTCAGGGTGAACGGTGGTCGGTACCCTTCGACTTCGCTCAGGTGAACGGTGGTCGGCACCCTTCGACTTCGCTCAGGTCGGCTACTTGGGCGCCACGTCGACGGTGATGCGCTTCTCCACCGCTCCGATGAACGCTTCGAGAGCCTGCGTCGCCTGGTCGTCGTTCCGCGCGTACGTCGCCTCGTCGAGCGCCTTGGCGAAGGTGCGCACCGCGTCCGAGAGCGGTGTGCCGCCCGCCGTCTGCTTCAGCACCGTCCCCGGCAGCCACTGCAGGGCCCCGAGCTTGCCCCGGGCCGCCCGGGCCGCGATCGCCGCTTCTCCTGCGCGCCCGAGCATCGCCGCCGCCATCGCCCGGTACACCAGCGCCGTGCCGTCGCCCTCGAAGAGCGGCTGCTGCGCGAGCCGAATTGCCTCCTCGTCGTGCCGCGCCAGGAAGGCGATGGCCGGCGCCACGCTGCCCACGTCGGCCAGGTTCCCCCGCGCCTCGTTCGCCTTGAGCTGCACCCACGCCTGCTCCCAGTGCTCGAGCTGCGCCTGCACGTCGATCATCAGGTCCGCCGCGAGGGTGTCGTCGGGCTGCTCGGCGAGCAGCCGGTTCATCAGCGCCTCCGCCTCGCCGAGCAAGGCGCTGGGGTCCGCCGAGGGCTCGGTGCGGCGAATCAGGTCCACCTCCGAGGTCAGCCGCTTGGTCAGGTTGATGGTGTTGGTGCGGCTCTTGGGGTTCAGCGCCACCGCCTGCCGCGCGGCCTCCAGTGCCTTGTCGGTGAGGTCCTTCGCCTCCACGCTCTTCTTCTCCGCGTCGGCCACCATCGCCAGCGAGGCGTAGTCCTCCGAGAGCGCCAGCGCGGCGCGGTCCTTCTGCGTCTCCAGCTTGAGCGCCCGTCGATCGAGGTCCACCGCCCGCTCGTAGGCTCGCCGCGCGGCCTCCACGTCGCTCGACTGGAGGGAGAGCTGGCCCAGGTCGGAGTACGCCTGGACCGCCGCCCCCAGCGCGTCGGAGTCGGCTGGCAGCCGCGCCACCGCCTTCTCCGCCCAGGGCAGGGCCTCCTCGAGATCCTTTCGCCAGGCCGGGAGCTCGCCCCTGATTCGCTGGAGCATCGCCCGCCCGCGCAGCCCCGAGGACAGCACCACCATCGCCCGCGCGTCGCCCGGAGCCTCGTCCAGCACCGAGCGCGCCAGCTTCAACCCCAGCTCCAGGCTGTGCCCCGCGTCGTCGTTGCGCCCCAGCTCCTGCTGCAGGTTCCCCAGCCGCACCAGGGCCCGGGCCACGCGCAGGCGCTGCTCGTGCGGCGCCTTCGCCACGTCCACGGTGCGCTCGAAGTGCTTGAGCGCCGCCTGGCTCAGCTTCTCCACCAGCCCCATCACGCCCGGCACCGGGGTGAGCTTGTCGGCCACGTCGTCGATGAAGAGCTCGGCGAAGGCGCGCGCGTCGTCGCGCTCCTTCTTCACCCGCGACAGCCCCAGCGTGGTGGCCACCGCCATCGCGCCCACCAGCGCCAGCGTGGTCGCCACCTGCACGCGGTGCCGCGAGACGTAGCGGCGCACCAGCTCGGCCGAGGAGTAGGTGTGCGCGTGCACCCGCCGCCCGCTCAGGAAGGCGTTCACGTCGCGCGAGAGCTCCTCGGCGTTCGCGTAGCGCTGCCGCGGCTCCCGGGCCAAGGCCTTGCGGCAGATGGCCAACAGCTCGCGGGGCGCGTTCTTGGCCAGGGTCTCCACCGCCTCCGGCTCGACGGAGCGCACCTGCGCCAGCACCTCCACCGCGGTCGCGCCGACGTAGGGCGCGCGGCCGGTGAGCAGCTCGTAGAGCACCGCGCCCAGGCCCCACACGTCGCTCCGCTCGTCGATCTCCTCCACCTTGCCCCAGGCCTGCTCGGGCGACATGTAGGAGGGCGTGCCGACGATCTGCACCTCCAGCGCCGCGGAGATGTCGGGCGCGAGGGCCAGGTCCTTCGCGCGCGGGTCCGCCTGGTCGCGCTTCCGGGCGAGGCCCCAGTCGATGACGTAGACCTCGCCGAAGGCGCCGAGCATCACGTTCTGCGGCTTCATGTCGCGGTGCACGACGCCCCGGCTGTGCGCGTAGGCGATGCACTGCGCGACGGTGAGGAAGGCCGGCACCAGCTTGAGCCGCTCCTCCAGCGAGCGCGCCTCGGCGATGGCCACCGCCAGGGTGCGGCCGTTCACGCGCATCATCGTGTAGTAGTGCTGCCCGTCGGCGCGGTGCCCGAGCTCGTAGACCGGCACCACCGCCGGGTGCTCGAGCTGGCCGGCGAGCCGCGCCTCGCGGAGGAAGCGCGCCACCGCCGCCGTGCTCGTCACCGTGTCCTGCGGCAAGGGCGTCGCGTCGGGGTCGATGGCCTTGAAGGCCACCTCGCGCCCCATCACGGTGTCGTGCACCAGGACGACCTTGCCGCCCCCGCCCTTGCCGAGCTCGATGGGCTTGCCGTCCTTGTCCAGCGCCGGCTTGTAGCGCCCCGGCTGCTCCTGGCTCACCGCGTCGTCGGCCTCGAAGAGCTGCGCCCGCACCTCGACCGTCGGGTGCGACACGCCCAGGTTCTCCGCGCCCGCCGGCGCGGCGGCGAACATCGCCTGCACGAGCTGCTGCTGCTCCTTGGGCAACAGCTCCACCGTGCGCCTGGGGTCGTCGCCGCCCACGTCGAGCGCGCGCCGCACCATGCCGTCGAGCACCTCGCGCTGCTGCGAGGAGAGCACCTTCCGCGCGACCAGGACGTCGCCCAGGTCCTTCTGCTGCCCGCCGCGCAACAGCTCCCTGGCGCAGGCGAAGATGCCGTCGGGCCTGGCGTAGCCCAGGCGGCCGGCGAAGACCGCGAGCAGCATGTCGCGCTCTCGCGTCACTTGGGCGCTCCGGGCTTCGCGAGGGAAGTGAGCGCGGCGCTGATGCCGGCGTGCGTGGCCGGGCGGGCGAGCAGGACGTCGCAGAGGGCCTTCACCCGGCGCTCCCTCGGCCCGTCGCTCGAGGCGAGGCGCTGCCGCACGGCGTAGGGTGCGAGCAGGTAGAGGTCGCCGGAGGTGGCCAGCGCCTGCGCCGCCTCCGTCTCGCGCGCCTCGTCGCCCTTGAGCATCGCCACCACCTCGCGCATGAACCAGGTCTCGTTTCCGAAGGCGCCGGCGGGGTTCCCCAGGTGCTTGTGCACGAGCTCGTCGTGCCCGGCGGCGAAGGCGGCGATGGCCACCATGCCCTGGAACTCGGGCTGGCCCTCGAGCTGGCGGGCGCGCTCCCAGGCCGGCCCGGGCTCGTCGAGGAAAAGGCTCGCCTCGGCGCTCGTCCACTGGCCGGTGACGTTGCGCGGCTCGATGGCCAGTACCGTCTCGATCTCCTCGCGCACCTGGCGCTCGAGCTGCTGCCAGGCGGCGGTGTCGCCCTTGTAGAACTGGAGGCGCCCGAGGTTGTGGACGACCAGCGCGCGGTTGAGCCGGTTGGCGTTCGAGGGGTCGAGCTTGAGCGCCTCACCGGCCACGGCGATGGCGCGGTTGAGCGACTTCTGGGCCTCGGCGGTGCGGTCGAGCGCCAGCTGCACCAGGCCCAAGACGCTCATGTCGCTGGCGAGCGAGGCGACGTACTTCGCGTTGCTGGGGGCGAGGGCCTCGAGCCGCTCGCCGCTCTCGGCGGCGTCGAGGAAGAAGGGCAGCGCCTCCTTGTAGCGCGAGCCGTTGTTGTAGGCGAAGCCCAGCCGCGACTGGGTGGCGGCGAGCGTGTACAGCCGCTCGGGGTCGTTTGGCGACTCCTCCACCGCCGCGCGCGCCTCGGGCAGGAGCACGAGGTAGCTCGCGATGGCGTCGTCCGGGTGACCCTGGTCTTGCAGCACGTCGGCGCTCGCCATGCGGCTCTGGAGCGAGAGGGTGCGCGCCACCGCGTCCTTCGGGTCCTGCGCGAGGAGCCTTCGCTCGGCGTCGACGGCCAGCGCCAGCACGGACTGGGCCTGCTCGAGCTGCCCCTGCTTCCAGGCCAGGACGCCGACGCGGTGCCAGGCCCGAGCGAGCCTCAGGCGATCGTCCTTCGGGCCGCGATCGAGATCGGTGGAGCGGCGCAGGACCTCGAGCGAGCTCGACATGAGCTGGCCCACCAGCTCGCTGGACTCCGGCGTGTCCTCCAGCTTCTCGGCCACGTCCTCCAGCACCAGCCGCGCGAAGGCCCGGGCCTCGTCGCGCTCGGCCTTGACCCGCCAGGCGAAGACCGAGCCCGAGGCCAGGCCTCCCGCGAGCAGCGCCAGCGACACCAGCGCCACCATGCGGTTCTTCTTGTAGATGCGGCGGACGATCTCAGCGAAGCGGTAGCGGTAGACCGAGACGCGCCCGCCGTCGAGGAAGGCGGCCACCTGGTCGGCGAGCTCGGTGGCGGTGGCGGTGCGGCGGCCGCGGTTTCGCGAGAGCGCCTGCTCGCAGATGGCGGCGAGCTCCGGCGGCACCTTGGGCTCGACGTCGAGCACCCGGGTCACCGGCTCGCTGCGCACGTTGGCGAGCACGTCCCACGGCGAGAGGCCGAGGTAGGGCGCGCGGCCGGTGAGGAGCTCGAACAGAATCGCGCCCAGGCCCCACACGTCGCTCCTCTCGTCGACCTCGTCGTTGTCGGCCCGCGCCTGCTCGGGCGACATGTAGGAGGGCGTGCCCACCGCGCCGGAGTCACGCTCGCCGGTGATGTCGGGGGCGAGCTCGACGGGGCGCTGGTGCGGGTCCTTCTTCCCGAGCACGCGGGCGAGGCCCCAGTCCATGACGAAGGTGGCGCCGAACGCGCCCAGCATCACGTTCTGGGGCTTGAGGTCGCGGTGGATGATGTCCTGGTGGTGGGCGCTGGCGACGGCGCGGCAGACGGTGACGAAGTCCGGCAGCAGCGCCAGGCGGGCCTCGAAGGAGCCCGCGTCGGAGATGGCCTGGGCGAGGGTGCGGCCGCGCACGCGCTGCATCGTGTAGTAGAGCGTGCCGTCCTTCCGGCGGCCGAGCTCGTAGACGGGCACCACCGCCGGGTGCTCGAGCTGGCCAGTGAGCCGGGCCTCGCGCAGGAAGCGCGCCTCGAGCACGCTCGAGGTCAGGGTGTCGGTGCTGGCGTCCTGCGAGACCTCGCGCAAGAGCTCCTTCACCGCCACCTCGCGCCCCAGGAAGGCGTCGCGCGCGACCACCACCCGCCCCACCCCGCCCTTGCCGAGCTCCTCGGTGGTGCCCAGCCGCCCGGTGTCGAAGCGGTAGCGCCCGGCGGCCTCCACGGCGACGTTCTTGCCGCTGGAGAGGCTGTCGGTGACGCTCGACTTGGCGGTGATCTCCTCGTCGTCGGGGATGGCGCGGCCGGGGTCGCCGGTGAGCGTGCCCGACATGCCGGAGAGGCTGTCGCGCAGGGTGCGGGGGAGCGTGTCGAAGGCGGCCTTGGCGTCGCCGTCGGTCACCCGCAGGGCCTCGAGCACCAGCGCGTCGACGAGCCTGGCCTGCTCCTCCTGGAGGGCGCCCTTCTCGCGCAGGATCTGCCGCATGGTCACGCCGCGCTCCCGGCGCTCGACCCACTCGTTCCCCCAGGAGAGGACCTGCGGTCCGGTGGCGTAGCCGAGGTGCTGGGTGAAGACGGCGTAGAGGAGGTCGCGGTCGTGGGTCACGGCGGCGCCTCGGCCTTGTGGAGGTCCCACTCGGTCTTCTCGGCCTTGCGCCGGCAGTCGTCGAGGGCCGCGCGGCCGCGCTCGGTCATGCCGCCGTCCTCGCCGAGGAGCATGGCGAGCCGCGCGCAGGCCGAGAGCTGCGCGAGCACCCGGGGCTCGAGCCCACCGTCGAAGTTGGGCGCGAGGGCGAGCGGAGCGCGCACCGGGTGGCGGGCGCCGGCGATGGCCTGCTTCAGCTTGGCCGCCTCCCTCCCGCGCGAGGAGCCCGGCGGCACCTGGTCGAGCAGCGCGATGACCTCGTCGTACTTGGGGCTCTGAGGCGGCTCGGACATCGACACCAGCTCGGCGTGCCTGGCCTTCGCCCGATCGAGCTCGCGGGCGCCCACTTCCCGGCAGGAGGACGAGGCCAGGGCGAGGGTGAGGAGCGAGGCGAAGCCGACGAGCGCACGCATGGACGGGGCCGGGTTAGTGAGCACCGCCGGGAGGGTCAAGAGGTCAGTTCGGGCAGTGCGGGCAGGTGCGCCAGGGACCTGGCGGCGGGCAGGAGCCGCACGCGGGCTCCGTTGAGGTCCGGGGCGCGGCGATCGATCGTTCCGTCGCGGCCGACCTGAGCGGCGTGGGGGATTGGCCGTCCGCTCACTTCCGCCTTCGCGAGCGCACGAGCACCACCAGCAGCCAGGGAATGACCGACGCCTCGACGGCCGTGCACCCGCACCCAGGCGGTGGCGCGCTGGGCGGCGGCTCAGCCGTCCCGCCGTCGGCTCCGCTCCCGGCATCCACCGCCGAGTACGGATACGGCGCCCCACCGTCGGAAGGCGGCGGGTGGGTGAAGCCTCCCGCGATCGGGTAGCCGACGAGGGTGATCTCCGTCGCCGGCGTCGCCCGCGAGCAGGTGGTCGAGAAGCCCGGCAGCTCCGGCGCGCCGGCGTCGGCCCACGCCGTCCACACCATCGACGCCAGCACCGTCAGCGCGTCGCCCCAGCGCCTCGCGGTGAGCTCCTTCACCGCCGCGTAGAAGCCCGCCGGGTTGCCGGTGTTCGCGGTGTCCGCCTGCACCAGCGTGTTCACCAGTCCGTTCCCGAGGATGACCACGTCGAAGACGTTGTTCCGCGGGTCGGCGCGGCCGGGCGTGCCGTAGTAGGTCTGCGCCAGCGCGGTGACGCCGTTCAGGTTCGAGGGGACGTTCAGCATGTCCGACTCCCACCGCGCGTGGAGCCCGTTGTTGGGATCGGCGTTCTTGGTGTCGTGCAGCACCGAGAAGGCGTCGGTGACGTAGTGCGAGAGCACGAAGGTGGTGTCGAGAATCGCCGCCACGTCCTTGGCGCGGAACGCGGCCACGAGCTTCCAGTAGTACGCCTCCACCCGCCACGGCACCGTGCCGTCCGGCTCGGCGTAGGCGCCCAGCTTCACCTGGGCGTCGCTCCACTCGCGCGGGTAGTCGCTCACCGGCGAGACCCAGTCGACCTCCAGGAAGTGCCGCGGCCACTCGCTGGGGTCGGTGCCACGCCAGCGGTCGGGGTTGCACGCCGAGTCCTGCAGCGCCGCCGTCTGCTTCATCGAGAGCCACTGCCTCAGGCACGAGCCGCCCGGCAGCGGCTCCTCGAGCTTCGAGGCGAGCCGGCGGTGCCCGTCGAAGCCCCACGCCAGCGCGCACGCGGGCAAGAGCACGACGAGCGCGGCGGAGCGGAGAGGCACGGGAGAGTCAAAGCGCATCAGGCCGGGTGGGCGCAACGGTGGCGCAAGCAACATCGGAGGGTGGAAACGGAAGCCGTGGCGGTACACTGCCGCCTTTGCTCGTACCAGGAGGGGAGCTCATCGTGCGGACGATCTTCTTCGCTGTGCTTTCGTTCGCGGCGGTGGCGCAGGCCCAGGCGAGCCACGTCAAGACCGTCAACGCCCAGCCGCTGACGCCTCAGTCCTCGCAGCCGCTCACCGTGCTCTCGCCCGTCGCGGGCGACGCGCTGGTGACGCTCATGCGTCCTGGCGCCGGGCTGATGCTCGCGCGCGCCAACCCTTCGGCGTCCGGGCTCACCTTCATCGAGTCGGGGCTCGACGTGCACGCCACGTCTGCCTTGGGCTTCGGCAGCCACGCCGTCATCGCCAACAACGGCGCCGATGGGCTGTCCCTGCTCGACACCGACGGCACGCTGGCGGGTACGGTGCCGGTGCCGTTCAACGACGGCTTCTCCGGAGCCAGCGCGACGGTGCTCGGCGCGAAGTTGCTGTACAGCTTCGGCCGGCAGATCCGTGCCTGGGACGGCTCGACCTCGACGCTGCTCGTCACCCGCAGCCAGCCCATCACGATGCAGTTCCAGGTGGCCGGCTCGAAGGCCTACTTCCTCGACTTCGCGTCGGCGTACCAGCTGTGGGTCACCGACGGCACGCCGGGGGGCACGTCGATCGTGGCCAACGCCTGCAGCAGGCCCAACATCGGCCTCGTCGGACAGTTCGGCGGCAAGCTCCTGTACACCTGCGGCGACAGCACGACGACCGACCTCCTCCGCACCGACGGGGTGACGGTGTCGACGGCGTGGTTCACCGGCGGCGGCAACGCGCAGTTCAAGGTGGCGAACGTCGCGGGCGGCAAGGTGTTGGTGCGCGCCTCCGGCTCGGCCCCGACGCCCTCGCTCTACCTGGACGACGGGCTGGGAAACACCAGCGTGCCCTCTTTGCCGTCGCCGCCGAACACGACCTTCTTCGACTTCGGCCCGACGGTGAACGGAAAGGCCCTCCTCATCGCGGCGCCGGCGTCCGGGGCCGTGCCGAGGGGCATGATCGCCTCCGACGGCACGACCTCGATCGTGCTCAACGCCAACCTCAGCCCGCTGCAGGACACGCCCTACGTCCCCACCCCGACGGGCGTGATCTTCCTGGCGAAGGATCTGTCGGTGAGCCCCGACCCCGGCTACCAGGTGTGGCTCACCGACGGCACCGCGGCGGGAACGAAGGCCCTCTCGGGCGTGGCGTCGGCCGCGCTCAACGGCCCCAACCTCTCCGGCACCCTCCTCGGCACGTCGACCATCTTCTCGCTCAATGACGACACCCTCTACGTCGTGAACGCGAGCGGCGTCGCGAGCGTGCTCTTCCAGCTCCCGATCGACGCGGCGAAGTCCTTGCCGACCGCGATGACCGCGCTGAGCGGCCGCGTCCTGTTCGGCGCCGACGACGGCTTGTCCGGCACCGAGCCGTGGGTGAGCGACGGCACGGCGGGCGGCACCTTCCGCCTCGCCGACCTGTACCCCGGCGCGAGCCCGGGCTTCGCCTCGTCGAGCCTGAGGCCCGGCACGGCCGCGGGCACCGGCCTCACCCTCTTCTGGGGACGCTCCGGCACCACCGGCCTCCAGCCCTACGTCACCGACGGTGGGAGCGCGTCCCTGCTGGCGCAGCTCGCCTCGGGCCTCTCGGGGACCTCGGCCCAGAGCGGCTTCGTCCCGGCGGGCCGCGACGTGTGGTTCGTGGCCACCAGCGACGACGCCGGCACGGCCTTGTTCCGAAGCGACGGCACCAGCGCCGGCACGCGCCCGGTGCTCGCCGGGCTCGATCTCGGCGGCGGGCGCTCGCTCACCGCCTTCGGCGTCGACGTGCTCTTCTGGGACGCCAAGACCGACAGCGTCAAACGCGTCCAGGCGAGCGACGGCGGCGTGGTCACCCTCTTCGCGGGCACGACCTCGGGCCACACGCAGCCGCTGCGCGTGGTCGGCCGCCGCATCTACTTCGGCTCGGTCGCCGTCTCCGGGCGCTCCTTCGTGAGCGACGGCACCACCGCCGGCACCCGCCAGGCGTTCGATCTGGGGCCGACGGTCAGCTTCGGCGACACGGACTGGGCGCCGCTCGGCACGGGCTTCGTCACCCTTGGCCGGGATCTCGACGCCGGCCAGGAGCCCTGGGCCGTCGACGACACCGCGGCGGGACCGCGCCTGCTGGCCGACATCTACCCGGGCGGAGCCTGGAGCTCGAGCCCCGGTGCCTTCACCGCCGCCGGCGGCAGGGTCTTCTTCACCGCCGTCGACCCGGCGCACGGCCGCGAGCTGTGGGTCACCGACGGCACCACCGCCGGCACCACGCTGGTGAAGGACATCGGTCCCGGCCCCTTCAGCGGGGTGGACGGCAACGCCGGCCTCTTCGCGGTGGGCAACTCCGTCTACTTCGCGGCCAGCGACGGCGTGCACGGCGTCGAGTTGTGGACTTCCGACGGCACGGCCACCGGCACTACCCAGGTCGCCGACGTGAACGCCGGGGCCTACGGCAGCAGCCCGGCGCAGTACGGCACGGTCGGGTGCGCGGTCGGCTTCTTCGCCTACGGCTCTGACCGGCGGCAGGACCTCTGGACCGCCCCGCTGCCCAGCCCGGCGACCGTCACCGTCGGGCACGTCGTCAGCGGCGCGCTCGACGGCGGCTGGTACCACGGCACCGTGGACGTGGAGTTCGACGTCCAGAGCGCCGGCCCCGTGAGCCGCTGCCCGCCGGAGCAGGTGACCTCGGACACCGCCGGCATCACCTTCACCTGCGCCGTCCAGTCGGCGTGTGGCGGCGCGTCGACCACCGACTCGGTGATCATCCGCCGCGACGACACCCCACCCACCTTCACCGCCTGCGACGCCGGCCCCGTGCTGGTCGAGGCCCATGCGCCCGACGCCGGGCTCCTCGACGCGAGCCTGTGGCCCCAGGCGGCGGACGCCGTCTCCACCGTCACCGTCACCCTGACGCCCGACCTGCGCTCGCCGCTGGGGCTCGGCGACACGCTGGTCACCGCCACCGCCACCGACGAGGCCGGCAACGCCGCGCCGGTCTGCCACTTCGCCGTGCGCGTCCGCGACACCACCGCCCCGACGCTGGTGTGCCCGGGCGAGCTGGCCCTCGACGCGACCAGCCCCGCCGGCGCCACCGTCAGAGATTTCCGCCTGCTCGTCTATGACGCCGTCGACCCCTCGCCCCGGCTCGAGTTCTCGGTCGACGCGGGCGCGGTCTTCCCGCTCGGCAACACGCCCGTGCAGGTCACCGCCGTCGACGCGAGCAACAACCGCTCCACGCCCTGCGGCGTCGACGTGCGGGTCAGGGAGGCGCCGGTCACCCTCGCCTGCCCCGCGGACGTGGCGGTCAGCTCGAAGACGGAGGGCGGCGAGGCCGTCACCTTCGACGTCGCCGCCCACGACGGCTTCGGCGGCCCGGCGTCGGTGAGCGCCATCCCCGCGTCGGGTTCGGTCTTCGCGCCGGGAACGACCACCGTGAACGTCACCGCCACCAGCCCCAGCGGGCAGAGCCAGGCGTCGTGCGCCTTCACCGTCACCGTGAAGCCGCTCACCCTGCCCCGCTACGGCTTCGGCTGCGCCTCGGCGTCGGCCGGCCCGCTGGGGCTTTTGGCGCTCCTCCTCCTCGCCGCGCGGCGACGTCGCGGGAGCACGCGCGCGGCCGTGGTCGCCGCGCTGGCCATCGCCGGCGCGGCCCTCGCCGGGGAGCCGGTCAGCGTGCAGGGCAAGACCGCCGCCTTCATGGGCCTCAGCGCCGGCCCGGGCATCGACGCCAAGACGGCGGAGACGCTCTCCTCGGTGGCCGAGGCGCGGCTGGCGGCGCTGGGCTACGCGCAGCTCACCAGCCAGGCGCAGGTGGCGACGCTGCTCGGGGTGGAGCGCCAGAAGCAGCTCCTCGGCTGCAGCGACGGCACGGCCTGCATCGAGGAGCTGGCCGGCGCGCTCAACGCCACCCACGTCATCACCGGCACCGTCGGCGTCATCGAGGGCTCGGTGGTCTGCACCCTCTCGCTCGTCGACGCCAAGAGCTCCAAGGCGCTCGGCCGGGTGACCCGGCGGGCGAAGTCGGGCGGCGTGGACGCCATCATCGACGAGCTGCCCGACATGCTCGAGGTCCTCTACTCCGGCGACGTGGGGAGCTCGGGCGAGGCCACCGCGTCGGCCCGCGGGCTCATCGTGGGCGCCCGCTTGGACGGCGACGTGGTGGGCGGCCTCACCGCGACCGCGGCGAACGTGCCCCTCGCGCCCGGCCTCACCGCCGAGTGGAGCGAGAGGCGCTTCGGGCTCGCCGGCACCCTCTTCGCCCAGACCCGCGTCGGCGGGCGCGTGGAGGGCCGCCTCTTCCTCACCGAGGGCAGCCTGCGCCCGTGGGTGGCGGTGGGCGGCGCGGCCTTCATCGACGGCGACCTGGGCGTACACGCCAGCGTCGGCGCGGGCACCCACTTCGGGCCGGTGCACGTCGCGCTCGACGTGGGCGGCGAGTACTACCCGAAGAGGTCCCAGACCGTGACCCGCGTGGCGGGGCTGGTCGGCCTGAGGGTGGGGATGAGGCTGTAGTGAGCGGGAGGCTCACGCCGGGTAGGCGTCGAGGATGCCCTGCACCACCCGCCGCGAGAGCCCGTGGTAGCCGGGCGCGGCGACGCTGAAGACCTCCTTGGCCAGGGCGCGCGTGCGGGCCGAGCTGCCCAGCGCGCCGTAGAGCGGCCTCAGGTACTTCACCCGCCCGACCTTCAAGAGCACCTCGCGCACCCGCGCCAGCGCCGGCTCGTAGTCGCTGGTGGCGGCGATGCACAGCCACTCCACCAGCACCTCCATGTTGCCCTGGGCGGTGAGCTTCAGCGTGTCGTCGAGCCAGGCGCACTCGGCGACCGGCAAGGGCCTGGGCAGGCGCTGCAGGTAGAGCACCAGCTCGGCGGGGGTCCACGCCGCGCGCTCCGTTTCGGTGGGGCGCCGGCCCTCGATCCACCCGCGCGCCAGGGCCTCGAGCGAGGCGAGGCGCGAGGAGCTGAAGGCGGGGGCGTTCTTCGGCAGGCCCGGCCCGTCGAGCCACGCCTTGGGGTCCACCTGCTCCAGCACGCCCGGCAGCCTCTCCTTCACCAGCTGCACGAAGGCCTCGGTGGTGATGGTGCCGAAGCGGAAGGCGTCCATGTACTCCTTCACGAAGGCGTCGAAGCGAACCCGCCCCACGGTGCGCTCGAGCAAGGCGATGAAGCGCGCGCCCTTCTCGTAGGGGATGGTGGAGAAGACGTCGTCCGGATCCTTCCCCGCGAGGTGCGTGCGCAGCGCGGTCAGCTCCGGCGCGCCCTTGAAGCGGGCGAGCGAGTCCTCCAGGGCCTTCAAGCCCACCGCCCACGACAGCTTCGCCGTCTCCTCGCCGTGGAGCGCCTCGAGAATCCGCCGCTCGGCCCACACCGTCCACCCCTCGTTGAGCCAGAAGTGCTCGAAGGTGGCGTTGGTGACGAGGTTGCCGGTCCAGGAGTGCGCTAGCTCGTGCGCCACCACGTCGACCAGGCTCTTGTCGCCGGCGAGCAGGGTCGGCGTGAGGAAGGTCATGCGCGGGTTCTCCATGCCGCCGTAGGGGAACGACGGCGGGAGCACCAGCAGGTCGAAGCGCTCCCAGGGGTAGGGCCCGAAGAGCGACTCCGCCTTCTGAATGATGGGCTCGACGTCGGCGAACTCCCACGCGGCCTTCTCCACCGTGCCCGGCTCGGCCCACACCCGCGTGCGCGGCCCCAGCTCGCGCGAGTCGAGGTGCCCCACCGCCAGCGCCAGGAGGTACGGCGGAATGGGCTGCGGCATGTCGAAGCGGAAGGTCCTGGTGCCGTCGCCGTGCCGCTCGTCGCCCGCGGGCCCGGCGCTCATCACCGCCGAGAGCGAGCCCGGCACCCGCACCGTGGCGAGGTAGGTGACGCGCGCGATGGCGGTGTCCTGGCAGGGCACCAGCGCGCGGGCGTGAATGGCCTGGCACTGCGAGAAGAGGAAGGGGTGCTGCTTGCCCTCGGTCTGCGCGGCGGAGAGCCACTGCAAGGCCGACGACTCCGGCGAGGTGCGGTAGGCGATGGTCACCGCGGGCGTGCCCGGGGGGAGCGTGAGCGCCAGGCGCTGGCCGAGCACCGGCTCCTCGGCGTGGAGGACGTAAGGCACCGCGTGGCCGTCGGCGGTGGTGACGCTCTCGATGCCCAGGCCCCGGGTGTCGAGATCGAGCGGACCCGAGCCGGGCGAGGCGAAGTTCAGGGTGACGGCGCCCTTCACCGTCTTGGTGGCGAAGTCCACCGCGAGGCCCAGGTGCCAGCGCGCGGTGCGCGGCTGCGCGTCATCGAAGTACGAGTGCGGATCGACACGGGCCATGGAGCCTCCCTGGGTGAGGCGCGGACCCTACTCCAAAACCAGGGCCGAGCCTCCCGCCGAGGCCGCAAGACCTTCGCCTCGCGCGCTCGGGCTGCGTGGTCGCGATCTCGTGACGGCGCGGCCTCGGCGGTCCGCGTCTTGCTGGCCTGGGTCGTGATGGGGACGACGCTTCGAGCCGCGAAGGAGCAGGCCCACGGGCGGGCCCACGTCGTCGCCGGCGAGGAGATCGCCCACGAGGTCGAGCGGCGCGTCGTCGACCACGCCCTCGCCCGAGCCGAGACCCCGGCCGGCCCGCGCCTGGAGGAGATGCTGCAGGAGACCATCTCCACCGAGCTGACCCGCCTGGCCAGAGCGGACGGCGATCTCCGCGAGGCCGCCGATCGGGAGTTCATCGCCGGGCTGAGGCGGCGGCTGGTGCACGGGACGCCCGAGGAGTGGCGCACGCTGATCCTCCAGGTCGTCGAGCGCTACGTCGAGGAGATCTCCGGGCACTTCGAGCCCCGCGTCTATGCCGGCGTGGCCCGGCTCCTCCCGGCGGCGCTCACCGGGCTGATGCAGGGCTTCATCCCCAAGCTCGGCCACCCGGGGCGGGTGTTCGACGTCGACGAGCGGGTGCTCATCGGCGGCGAGCTCACCGCGCTGCGCTCGCTGTTCGAGCTCGGCACCGTGGTGCTCGCGCCGACGCACGTCTCGAACCTCGACTCGGTGCTCCTCGGTCACGCGGTGCACCGGCTGGGGCTTCCGCCGGTCGCCTACGGCGCGGGGCTCAACCTCTTCACCAGCCGGCTCATCGGCTACGTCATGCGCAACGTGGGCGCGTTCACCATCGACCGGAAGAAGCACGATCCGCTCTACCGCGAGACGGTCAAGGCCTACGCCACGCTCCTGCTCGAGCGCGGCCAGCACAGCCTCGTCTTCCCCGGGGGCACGCGCAGCCGCTCGGGGGCGATCGAAGAGCACCTGAAGCTGGGGCTGCTCGGCACGGCGCCGATCGCCTACCGCCACGCGCTCGAGGCGCAGAAGAGAAGACCGCGCATCTTCGTGGTGCCGTGCACCCTCACCTACCCGCTGGTGCTCGAGGCCGCGACGCTGGCGGGCGACTACCTGCGCACCGAGGGTGGGCCCCACTTCGTCGACGTGCACGACGAGTTCGAGCAGCTCGGCCGGTGGGTCGCCTTCCTCAAGAGCCTCCTCGAGCTCGACCTCTCGGTGCACGTGCAGTTCGGCCGGGCGCTGGACCCCTTCGGCAACGCCGTCGACGAGAACGGCCGGTCGCTCGATCCGCGCGGGCGGGCGGTGGACCCCTCGCGCTACCTCCTCGTCCGCGGGCGGCTCATGGCCGACGACGCGCGCGACGCGGAGTACACCCGCACGCTCGCCACCCGCCTGGTCGAGACCTACCGGCAGGACACGGTGGCGCTCCCCACCAGCCTGCTCGCCTACACGCTCTTCGAGCGGGTGCGGCGCGACTCCCGCGAGCCGGACCTCTTCCGGCTGCTCCGCGGGCTCGGCGCCGACGTCGGGGTGAAGGAGGCCGAGATTCACGCCGAGCTCTCACGGGCGCTGGTGGAGCTCCACGCCCTCGAAAAAAAGGGCCGCATTCTCCTCTCGCCAAAGCTGCGCACCGACGACGTGACCCAGGTGGTGCGCCAGGCGCTGGCCACCTTCGGCACCTACCACGCGTCGCCGGTCATCGAGCGCCGCGGCGAGTGGCTCCGGGTCGGTGACCCGAGCCTGCTCTACTACTACCGCAACCGGCTCGACGGGTACGGGCTGCTCGGCGCGCCCGCCCGGCCCTTAGCGCCAGGGAGCCGGCCATGAGCGAGCTCGCCCGCTGGGCCGTCCTCGGCGCTGGGAACTGGGGCACGACGGTGGCGAACCTGATCGGCTCCAACGGGCTCGAGGTGGCGCTCTGGACAAGGAGCCCCGAGCAGCGGGACGAGATCAACCGCTCGCACACCAACGAGAAGGCGGTGAAGGGGCTCGTCATCGCCAAGCGGGTGGTGGCCACGGTCTCGCTCCAGGAGGCCATCGACGAGGCCGAGGTGGTGCTGATCGCGATTCCGTCGCAGGCCTTCCGCGAGGTCTGCCGCGCCGCCGGGGAGCTCCTGCGCCCCGAGCACCTGGTGCTGCACGTGACCAAGGGGCTGGAGAACGAGACCCAGAAGCGCATGAGCGAGATCCTCCTCGAGGAGACCTGCGTGCGGCAGCTCGGGGTGGTGTCGGGGCCGAACATCGCCGCCGAGGTCGCGGCAGGGAAGCCGGCGGGCACGGTGGTCGCGTCCCGGTTCCCGCGGGTGGTCGAGCACGGGCGCCGCGCGCTGTCGTCGCCGCGCATGATGGTCTTCACCGGCACCGACGTGCCCGGCATCGAGCTGTGCGGCGCGCTCAAGAACGTGGTGGCCATCGCCGCCGGCATCGCCGACGAGCTCGCGGTGGGCGACAACGCCAAGGCCTTCCTCGTCACCCGCGGCCTCGCCGAGCTGATGCGGCTGGCCTACGCCATGGGGGCGGAGCCGCTGACGCTGACCGGGCTCGCGGGCATCGGCGATCTGATGGTCACCTGCGCGAGCCCCTTGTCGCGCAACCACCGCGTCGGCGTCGCCCTGGCCAAGGGCGCCACCCTGAAGGAGGCGGTGGCGAGCCTGGGCATGGTGGCCGAGGGCGTCCACGCCTCGCGCTCGGCCCGGGTGCTGGCCGGCGTGCACGGCATCGAGCTGCCGCTCTTCGAGTCCGTCGACCGGGTGCTGCACGAGGGGCTCTCGCCCCAGAAGGCCATCGAGCACCTGATGGGGCTGCCCTCGGGCCGGGACGTGCCGCACTTCATCGCGGGCGCCCGGAGCGGGGCGAGCGTACGGAGCCCGCGCCCGAGCTTGCACTGAGGCCGGAGGAGCTCGGCACCCTTCGACGAGCTCAGGGTGAACGCAGAAGGCTACGACTCGCGGCGCTCGAGCACCTGCACGCCGACCATGGCGGCGAGGAAGCCGCGCACCACGTGCTCGGGGCGGCCGGCGGCGGCGATGATCTCTGCGTTGGTGCGGGTGCCGTCGACCTTGGGGAGCAGCTCCGCCTCCCACTTCTCGAGGTCGATCTCGTTGAGCTGGTAGGGCGGCTGCTGGCCGGGAATGAGGCGCTCCTCGGGCGGAATGAGCCGCGACAGGCGCTCCGGCTTGTAGAGCTTCTTCACCCCGCGCACGATGATGTTGCCGGGGAACACGTCGAGCTTGATGGCCTCGCCGCGCGCCTTCTCCTTGAAGGTGACGACGAACTGGCCCTCTTCCCAACCGAAGAGGCTGTAGATGATCGACTTCACCTGCTGGCCCACGAAGTAGAGCCGCTCGGTGTCGCGCAACAGCCCGCGCTCGATGAGGATGTCGCCGGTGCGCCGCTTGTCGCGCTCCGACTGCGCCACCACCTCGACCAGCACCTCGGGCTTGATCTTCCCGACGCGCACCAGGAACTGCCCGAAGCGATCGGCGGCCAGGTTCGACTGGGCGAACACCGGCTGGCCCTCTTCGAAGTAGACGACCTTCTTGACCTTGCCCTTCTGGCAGTAGAGCTCGCCGGTCTCCCGCGCGATGTAGAAGGCGGTGATGAGGCCCGGCAGGTTGTCGGTGAGGGCGCCGGTGCGGGAGGCGCGCTTGCCGGAGGTCGCCGTCGCGAGCGGGGGCTCGACCGCCGGCGGGGAGGGCTCGGCGCGGGTGGTGCGCACCAGCGGGCGATCGCCGACCGCGCCCTTCTGCGGGCGGGCGGCGGTGAGGTTCGCGCCGCGCAGCTCGGCGGTGAGATCGCCTCCGCCGGTCACCTTGATGCGGCCGGTCAGCTCCATCGGGTCCTGCTCTTCGTCCTCGACCTCCACGTCGATGTCGAGCTCGACGTCGTAGGCCTCGGCCTGCTCCGGCTGCGCGGTCGCGCTCTGCGGCGACGGGGCGATGGGCAAAATCTTCTGCACCGTCTCCAGGAGCTGCTTGGCGTTGAAGGGCTTCTCGAAGTACTGCGAGCCGGGGAAGCGCGTCGAGGCCTCGCCCGAGTGCCGGGCGCCCTTGAACACGCCGGACATGAAGAGGAGCGGGAGCTTGGGGTTCGCGGCGCGGAGGCTCTCCGCCACGTGGTACCCCATCATGTCGGGGAGCAGGACGTCGATGACCGCCACGTCGGGCGGGGTGGCCTTGCCGACCTCGGTGGCCTGCCGCCCCTTCTGGGCGCCCTGGACGTTGTAGCCAGCCCCTTCGAAGAGCGAGGTGAGCAGGTCGACGAGCTCCCGGTTGTCGTCGACGACGAGGACGTTGAAGGACATCGTTTGGGGAAGTTACCGCGATGAGGGAGGGGTGCAAACAACACCGTGCGCCCCCGCCCGACCTTTTGGGGCGCGATTCGGCCACCGGCCCCTCGGCGGGCGTTTCCCAGGGGGACTTCCTGCGCAGCCAGGCGCGCCGCGCTGCGCACCTCGTTGCGCAGGGCCGCCAGGGCCAGCGCGCAGGGCCGCGTCACGCCGGGGTCGCCTCGTGGCGCCAACCGTGCAAAGCGGGCCGGCCATGCCTCCCGCCTCCCCCTCCCCTCGCCTCGCCGCCCTGGGCCTGTGCCTCGCCCTGTCCGCGAGCGGCTGCGCCTTCCTGCGCGGCTACGCGGAGGCCGACGACTCGTTCTCCCGCTCCCTGGCGACGACGCCCTCCCCCGGGCTCTCGCGCTTCCTCTTCGACGACTTCCAGGGCCTGAGCACCGACACCCTGGCGCGGGCGGCGGTGCCCTGGAAGCTGCTCGCCGCGAGCACCCTCTTCGTGGAGCGCCAGAAGAACCCGGGCCAGGAGCTGTCGGAGGCCGCCTTCAACCGCCTCCTGGTGGAGCGCTACGGCTTCGTGATGCCCAGCCGCGTGGCCAACCTCCCCGAGGGCGCGCCCCAGCCGGTCTTCACCAAGCCGATGGGCATCGTCAGCGGCATGGTGCGCCGCTCGCTGCCGGCCGTCGAGCTCGAGGTCTCGAACCTGGGGTGCTCGACGTGCCACTCCAGCCGGCTCTTCGACGAGGACGGCAACCCCACCGACGACGTGTGGGTCGGCTCGCCCTCCTCCTCCATCAACCCGGAGGCCTTCGCCACCGGCGCGTGGGCGGCGCTCCAGTGGGCGGCCGAGCACCCAAGCGACGCGCTGGCGGCGGTGCGCTCGACCTTCCCGAAGGTGAGCGAGACCGAGCTGCACAGCCTCGAGCGCTACTACCTGCCGGACTTGAAGAAGCGCATCGCCGAGCTCGACGCCACGCTGCACCGCTTCACCCCGTACTCCAACGGCGGCACCGGCCTCACCAACGGCGCGGGCACGCTGCAGTACTACCTGGGCTGGCTCCACGGCGATCGCTTTCACCCGGAGCAGGCGGGCTTCACCTCGGTGCCCACGCTCGCGGCCCTGCGCCGGCAGCGCTCGCTCTTGTGCGACGCCGTGTACGCGCCGCCCGGCCAGCGGCACACCGGCGCCATGGACGCGCCGCCCACCGGGCAGGAGCGCCTGGCGATGGCCCGGCTGGCCTCGCTGGTCACGGTGGGCACCCTGGGCGTGGACCCCGCCGTCGCGCCCTCCAACGCCGCTCGCATGAAGGACGTCGTCGACTGGCTGGTCGACGATCACCTCGCGCCGCCCTTCCCCGGCAAAATCGACGAAGCGCTCGCCGGCGAGGGCGCCCGGCTCTACGGCCGCCGCTGCCAGAGCTGCCACGGCACCGTCGAGCGCACGGCGCGGGGCACGCGGGGCAGCTCGTTCCCCAACGAGGTGACACCGACTGAGAAGATGGGCACCGACCCGGTGCGCGCCGCCATGGTGACGCCGAAGCTCGAGGCCGACTTCGCGCGAACGCCCCTGGCCGAGATCGCCGCCGCGAAGAACCAGGGCGGCTACCGCGCCCAGCCGCTCACCGGGCTGTGGGCCACGGCCCCCTACCTCCACAACGGCTCGGTGCCGACCCTGTGGCACTTCTTCCACCCCGAGGCGCGGCCGAAGCGCTTCGAGGCCACCTCGCCCACCCGCGACTTCGTCAAGATGGGCCTCTCGCTCGAGGAGGCGCCCGACGGAGTCTGGCGCGCGCCCAAGGCCTCGGGGCGGCCGGCGCCGGTCGAGGTCTACGACACCAATGAGCTCGGCAAGGGCAACGGCGGCCACGAGGCTCAGCTGGAACAGCTCTCCGAGGCGGACAAGCGCGCGCTGCTGGAGTACCTCAAGCGCCTGTAGTCGCTGGGGAGGGAGGACTCCGCGCCATGTGGTTGCGCTTCGCCATTCTGTCGAACCTGGGCGTGGGCCTCGGCGCGCTGCTCTACGCGTGGCTGCTCTGGCGGCGCGACGATCGGCAGGCGCTGCACGCCCGGCTCTCCGTCTTCCTCACCTGCCTGGGCATCGGCCTCGCCGCGCGCGGCCTCTACTGGCACGACGGCTGGCCGTGGGCAGGCCACGTGATGTGGGTGGCCTTCGCCCTCTTCCCCCTGCCCCTGGCGCTCTTCTTCGAGACGCTCCTGCACCGGGCCCTGCCGCTGGTGCTCAAGCTGGTGGTGCTCTTCGGCAGCCTGGCGCTGACCGTGGCGGCGCTGGTCGCGCCCGTCCTCGCCGTGCCCTGGTGGAGCGGCGCGCTGGTCGGCTTTCACGGCCTGGTGGCGCTGTGGCTCGGCGGCCTGGCCTTCGAGCGGTGGCAGAAGGCGAAGCCCGGGCCCTTGCGCCGGTTCTGGGCCACCGCCGCCCTCATGTGCCCGGTGTCGGCGGGGCTCATCGTCACCGACTGGCTGCACCCCTTCGGCCTCGCGGTCCCGCGGCTGGGCGGGGTGGCGGCGGGCCTCATTCTCTACTTCGGCGCGGCCAACGTTCACGCCGGCGCGGAGTGGCGCCTGCGCTCGTCGGCGGTGCGCTTCGCGGCGACCGTGGCGCTGTCGGGCATCGCGGGCCTGGTGGTGTCGGCGCTCCACCCGGAGTCGTCGGAGGGCCTGTGGCTGTCGGTGGTGGTGGCGCTCTTGGGCCTGGGCCTGGTGGTGGAGCCGATTCGCCTCGCGCTGACGCAGTCCAACGCGCAGACCGCCGAGGTCGTATTCGAGCGGCTGGCCACGGTGCCGCTCCGCTCGGCGTCGGCCTTGACCGAGGCGCTGGCGCGTTGGCCCGAGGTGCAGCGCCTCGAGCACCTGTCGATGGAGCGGCTCGCCGAGGGTGGCTACGACCGCCTGGCCGACTACTTCGC
Source organism: Archangiaceae bacterium (assembly GCA_037443525.1). Lineage (GTDB taxonomy): Bacteria > Myxococcota > Myxococcia > Myxococcales > Myxococcaceae > JBBIOE01. The sequence continues at coordinate 44,768 of JBBIOE010000015.1, forward strand.
GGCCACCGGCAACGTGGCCAGCGTGCACCAGGTGAAGCTGGAGACCGTCATTGGCGCCTCGCAGGCCTGGCAGCGGCCGCTGGAGCAGCTCTCGCACCTGATGGAGGCCTTCGAGGTGGACTACGTCGCCTGGCTCGGCCCCGAGCGCGGGGCGGTCGGCGTCCGCTTCTCCCTGGGCCTCGAGGAGCGGCTCTACTCCCGGCTCTTCTCGGTGGTGGCGCTGCTCTACCGGCTGCTCCCCGCGAGCCCGGCGCCCAAGGTGGGGCCGTGAGCGGAGAGCGGGGCGCGCTCCGGGCGTTGTTCGCCGCGCTCTCGGGCCGCGAGGAGCACCTCGCGATGCGCCTGGGCATCGGCTCGCGCTTCGAGCTCGCCTTCTGGGAGCGCCCGGGGAGGTGGTGCGACGACGCCTCGCTCTCGGCGATGGTGAAGGACCTGCGCGCGGTGGCCGCCGCCGGCCAGGAGGGGAAGCCGGTGCCGATGTACGGCGCGCTCCTCGGCGAGCGGGAAGACCTCGGCCGGCGCGTCATCACCATCGCCTACGAGCGCGCCACCGGGCGCCCGGTGGGCTTCAACGCGCTGGCGGCGCTGGACCTCCAGGTGGGCGTGCACGCCGAGACGGTGCTGCACCTGGGGCTGACCTACGTCGACCCGGAATTCCAGGGGCACGGGCTGCCCGGCCTCCTCTACGGCGCGGCGGCCTTCCTGATGCTCTTCAAGGGCGGCCTGCGCGGCTACTGGATCTCGAACGTGACCCAGGTGCCCGCGGTGGTGGGCCTGGTCTCCTCGGGCTACGCGAGCGTGTACCCGAACCCGCTCGAGCCGGTGCGGCAGACCTTCACGCACCTGACGCTGGCGCGGCAGATCATGCGGCACCACCGGCAGGCCTTCGGGGTCGCCGGCGAGGCGCCCTACGACGAGGTGCGCTCCATCATCCAGGACGCGTACACCGGCGGCTCCGACGAGCTGAAGAAGACCTTCGAGGAGGCGCCCAAGCACCGCGACCCGCGGGTGAACGCCTGGTGCGAGAAGGAGCTCGACTACCGCCGCGGCGACGACGTCCTGCAGCTCGGGCGCTGCACGCTCGGCTCGTCGCTGGGCTTCCTGGGGGGCAAGCTGCCGAAGGGCGCGGTGACGCAGCTCGCGTTCCAGGCGGTGGTGCTCTTGCTCTTCGCCACTGTGGTGCCGGCCTTCCGCTGGCTCTTCCCGCCACGCTCACCCGAGGCCTCGCCATGAAGCCGGTCACGCTCGTCGAGGAGCACTTCCCGTCGTTCTTCGAGGTGCCCTTCGCCGTCTACGGCGATCGCTACCCCTTCGTGTCGCCGCTGGAGAGCGACTTGAAGGCCATGCTCGACCGCCGCGAGAACCCGCTCTTCTCGCGCGCGACGCACACCTACTTCACCGCGCTGCGGGGGAAGCGGCCGGTCGGGCGCATCGTCTGCCTGGTGCACCGGGCCGCCAACGAGCGGTGGAACGAGAGGTGCGCGAGCTTCGGCTTCTTCGACTGCGCGAACGACCCCGACGTGGCGGGGCTGTTGCTCGACGAGGCGGTGGCCTTCGCTCGCGCGCACGGCTGCACGCGGCTGCGCGGCAACATGAACCTCACCGCGAACCAGGAGATCGGCGTCCTGGTCGAGGGCGAGCAGCGGGCGCCGTACCTGGCGCAGCTCTACAACCCCGAGTACCTGGGAGGGCTGCTCGAGCGGTACGGCTTCTCGCGCACCCACCCGATGACGAGCTTCGTGCACCCCGACGTCGCGCGCGCCGACACGGCGAAGGCGCTGAGCCCGAAGGCCAAGGCGCTGCTCGGCGACCGAACGTGGCGCTTCCGCGACTTCCGGCTCGACCGCTTCGACGACGACGTCGAGCACGTGCGGACGGTGCTCAACGACGCCATGGCCGACAACTACCTCTTCGTGCCGCTCTCCGAGGCCGAGACGAAGTTCCAGCTCGGGTCGCTGAAGCTGGTGATGGACCCCGCGCTGATCAAGTTCGCCGAGCACCAGGGCGAGGTGGTGGGCGTGCACCTGTGCGTGCCGAACGTGGTGCCCTTGCTCCAGAAGATGAAGAGCCGGCTCTTCCCCTTGGGCTGGGCGCGCTTCCTCCTCGAGCGGAAGAAGGTGCGCACCGCGACGAGCATCATCATCCTGGTGAAGAAGGCCTTTCAGGGCTCCGGCGTGATCGGCGTGCTCAACCACCTGGTGATGGAGGCGCTGAAGCAGGGCGGCTACACCTCGCTGGGCGGCACGTGGATCGGCGACGACAACGGCCCGAGCCTGAAGGCCGCGAAGGCCATCGGCATGCAGCCCTGGCACCGGCTCTTCATGTACGAGAGGGCTCTATGAGCACCCCCGCGGCGGCCTTCGACTACCAAGAGTTCACCACCCGGAACATCGGCTTCATCACCCAGGCGCAGCAGAGCCGGCTCAGGCGCGCGCACGTCTTCGTGGCGGGCGTGGGCGGCATGGGCGGCGCGGCGGTGGGCTGCCTCGCGCGGGCCGGCGTGGGCGAGTTCACCATCGCCGACCTCGACGTCTTCGAGGTGTCGAACCTGAACCGGCAGCTCTTCGCCACCCTGGACACCATCGGGCAGGACAAGGCCCAGGCCACCGCGGCGGCGCTGAGGCGCATCAACCCCGAGGTTCAGGTGAAGGTGCTCGACGGCCGCTGGGTCGAGGAGGTGGACGCCCTCCTCCCCACCGTCGACGTGGCCATCAACGGCTGCGACGACACCAAGGCCTCGGTCACCCTGATGCGCGCGGGGAAGCGGCACCAGAAGACGATCATCGACGCCTTCGCCGCGACGCTGCCCAACGTCTACGCGGTGAAGCCCGACGATCCGCGCCCCGAGGAGGTCTTCGGGTACCCCACCGTGGGCCGCCCGCTGTCCGCCATCGACAAGGCCATGGCCGGCGAGTGCCTGGCGAAGGAGATCGAGTGGGTGATGACGCACTCCTCGAGCGTCGACCACGTGGACCTGGACATCGCGGGCGAGGTGGTGGCCGGCAAGCGCAAGCGCATCTCCTTCGCGCCGATGGTGTGGGCGACCGGCTGCCTGATGGCCTACGAGGCCGTGCGCACCATCCTCGCGCTCCCCGGCGGGCCGGGGCCGGGCGGCGTCTTCTACAACCCGTGGACCATGAAGGCCGAGGTGCCGAAGCCGGGGGTGGTGTCGCGCGCGAAGGCCTTGCTGGTGCGGCGCTTCATGGCGTCGCTGGTGAAGAAGGCCGGGCGCTGAGCGTCACCGCCCGGTGCGCTTCTTCGCCGGCTCCCGCCCGCGTCCCAGGATTTCCGGGGTTGAACTGGCCCTCCGTTCCGGCGCGCGGCCCGCCGCCGTCAGAGGGGCGTCAGCACCAGCGTGGCGATGCTGTACAGGAATCCGTCGCTCGCGCCGCTGGGGGACTGGTGGTTCGCGATCGAGGGCGCGAAGTACATCCTCGCCGCGATGAGCGAGTCGTGGACGATGACATTGAGTCCGTTCGGCTGCTCGCCGCTGTTGACCCGCTCCACGACGCCCTGGCTCGAGAGCACGGTGGTGTAAGTCGCGTGCGCGGTCGTCGCGGTCGCGATGAGATTCACCTGTCGGCCGACGGACAGCGTGGTGTTGCCGGACCCGAAACCGTTGGTGTTCCCATCACCGTAGAGCGCGTAGCCAGTCTTGTCGTGCACCGGATTGGCAAGGTTGACGCCTCGGTAGGCCAGGAGCGCCCCGCGGGCGGTGGTGGTGGCATCGAAGGTGAAGTCCGCCGTGGCTGGATCGCCGTTCGCGACGAAGTGGGTGAAGAGCCACATGCCGTGGTTCTCGGTGACGGGGATGACATAGGGCGGGTACTGGGTGCTGAGGTTGTGGATCGGCCAGCCGCCCAGCAACGTCCACCCGTTGGGCGCCTGCAGCTTCCGCGACCCGGTGCCTTCGTCCGCGTCAACCAGCGCGATGACGAAGTCACCCGCTTGGGACGTCATGGGCACGGGCAGGCTCAAGGTCGTCCCGAGCGTCAGCAGCACGGGCGCCGACGCGCTCACGAAGGTGGGCGCGGTGGCAGTGCCGCCGCCGGTGCCGCCGCCGGTGCCGCCGCCGGTGCCGCCGCCGGTGCCGCCTCCGGAGCCGCTGCCAGGGCAGTTTCGAAGGCAGACGCCGCTCGTCGCCCCTGCGGTCGTGGTGAAGCAGGCGAAGCCGACGGCGCAGGTGCTGGTGCAGGTCGGCGCGCCCGCCGGGACACCGGAGCTCGTGTTGGGATCGGTGCACTCGAAGTCACCCGCGCCGGTGACATCGCCGCACACCTGGCCGAGCGGGCACCCGTTGGCGCCCAGGCCGCCGCCCGTCCCGCCGCCCGTGGCGGTCCCACCGCCGGTTCCGGTGCTGCCCCCCGTCCCGCCGCCGCTCCCACCTCCCGTGGCGGTCCCACCGCCGGTCCCGGTGCTGCCCCCCGTCCCGCCGCCGCTCCCACCGCCCGTGGCGGTCCCACCGCCGGTTCCGGTGCTGCCGCCCGTCCCGGAGCCGGCATCGGAGGCGTCGCCGATCTTCACGAACGGGTCGCACGCGCACAGTGCGCCCAGCACCACACTGAACAGCAGACTCCGGAACATGGGAACTCCTCAGGCAACGACTGCGTTCGCCGGTGTTTGTGGCACGGCAGCGAATCCGTCAACGAGGCGGTCCGATTTTCGCTATGAGCGCCGCGCGTGCGCCTGCGACTCGTCCTCTCGGCCTGGCTGGTGTGCGGCTCGGCCTTCGCCGGCCCAGTGACGCTGCGGTACGAGCGACCGGCGGACCTCTCCTGCCCCCAGGAGGCGGAGCTGCGGGGGCTGATCGCCGCCCGGCTGGGCTCCGACCCCTTCGTCGCCGACGCCGACGCACTCGTCATCGTCCGCATCCACCCGCACCCGACGGAGGACGCCCTCCAGGCGGAGGTGCTCCTCGAGAAGCCGGTGGGCACGGCGCACGGGAAGAAGACGCTCACCAGCCCAGGCAAGCGCTGCGCCGACCTCGCTGCCTCGGTCGCCGTCACGGTCGCGCTCACCGTCGACAGCTTCGTTCGCCGCCCGGACTCTGCGGCCCCTCCGGCCCCGCTCCCGCCACCACCCCCGGTCGAGACCGCCCCTCCGCCCGCGGCACCTCCGGCCACGCGCCCGCCGCCCCGCCATCCTCCTTCCGTGGACTCGAGCCTGGCGCTCGGCGCTTCGATGGCGCTCGGGCTCTCCGTCGGACCTCAACCCACGCTGCACCTCGAAGGGCGCGCGCGCCTGGAGCGCCTCTCCGTCGGTCTGGAGGGCCGCTTCGGCTGGCCGGTGGTGGGGGAGCTGCCCGAGGGCGCGTTGGCGACCTCCGCCCTCCTCGGTGCGGTGGTGCCCTGCCTTCACGCGGGAGGCTTCAGCGGTTGTCTGGAGCTCGCCGCCGGGGCACTGCGGCTCGAAGGGCTCGCGTTGGCTGGCGCCCAGCAGGCCTCCGTCTTCCAGGCCCTGGTGGGCGTCCGTGGGCAGTACGCGCTTCCAGTCGCGCGTGGCCTCAGCGTCGCCCTGGTGGCGGAGGGACTGGTGCCGCTGACCCGGGCCACGGCGCTGGTGGGCACGACGCGGGTGTGGACGGTGCCGCCGGTCGGCGGCGCTCTCGGCGCCTGGGCGATCTTCCTGCTGTGACGGATGTCCGATGTCCGCACAATCACCACGCCAGATGTCCACCCGCGCCACCGTGCAGCAGGCCTTCCGCGACGCGTACCGCCAGCACCTCTCGTGGATGCTGCACACGGTGCGTCGCCTGGGCGTGTCGCCCTCCGATGCCGAGGACGTCGCCCACGACGTCTTCAGCACCGCCTGGAAGCGCCTCGACACCTACGCGCCCGACCGACCGATGCGCCCGTGGCTCTTCGGAATCGCCTTCCGAATCGTCAGCAACCGCAGGGCGGCCCGGGGCGGCCACGAGGAGCTCCTGCAGGACTTCGAAACCGTCACCGGGACGGCGCACCGCCCGGACGAGTTCCTGGAAGGGGAGCGCACCCGCCAGCACGTGCTGCGCGCCCTCGAGACGCTTTCGGTGGAGCAGCGGGCCGTCTTCGTCGGCGCCGACATCGACGGCGCCCCCATTCCCGAGCTGGCGGAGAGCCTCGAGATTCCAGTGAACACGGCGTATTCGCGGCTTCGCCTGGCACGCCAGCGCTTCCAGACCGCCTTCGACGGCTTGCAGAATGGGGTGCGGACATGAGCAACGAACTCCAGCCGTTGTCCGACGCCGCGCTCCAGGCCCTCTCGGTCGAACGCGCGCGGCCGCCGGCGCCCGATGAGGAGTTGCTCCGCCTCGCCGCCCGGTTGGAGGCGAGCTTCGCGCTGCCCGAGCTGGCGCAGCCCTCGACGTCCGCGCCGACGGTGGCCGCGAAGGGGCTCCGGCTGGCGTCGGGGGCCAAGGTGTTGCTGTTCGGCGCGGGCCTCGCCGTGGGAGGGCTGGGCGGAGCGCAGCTCCAGGCCCGCTTCGGCACGCCGCGCGAGGTCGTGATCGAACGTCGGATCGAGGTGCGGGTGCCCGCACCGCCCAGCGCGCCTCCCGCCACGCCTCTGCCCACGCCGGAGGCGCCGCGAGCGGTCGACGCGCCGAGGCCGCGGCCGGTGGAGGCGCGCGCTCCGAAGCCGAGTCCGTCGGCGATCGACGTGGAGCGGCTCCTCATCGAGCAGGCGACCTCGGCCCTCAGTCGGGGTCAAGGCGAACAGGCGCTCGCTGCCTGTGCCCGGCACGCCGAGCAATTTCCGGCAGGTCAGCTCGCCGAGGAGCGGGAGAGCCTCGCCATTCGTGCGCTCGCGGCGCTGGGCCGAGGCGACGAGGCGCGCGCGCGGGCGGCTGCTTTTCGAAGCCGGTTCCCCGACAGTCTGCTGCTCGAGGCAGTGAACGCGGCCGTGGCCGAGCCCGCAGGCCGGTGACCTCGGACGCGGAGCCTCACCGGTCGCGTGCGCCGAGCCAGGCCTCCGAGGTCAGCCAGAGTCCGGGCCTGTCGGGCGACGTACGGCTGGCGGGGGACGTCACCCGCCTCATCCTGCCGAGCGCGGTGGCGAGCGACCTGTGCTGCCAAGCGTCGCGAGCAGGAAGGCGTGTTTCGGTTCGCCGACAAGAGGCTTTTGCGCAAACACCTGCCCGCGCCGATGAAGAAGGAGGCGCCTCGCACGGTGAGGTCCCCTTCGCGCTGAGGGTCACCGCCCGGTGCGCTTCTTCGCCCGCTCCCGCGCCTGAGCGAGCGCGTCGGCCACGGTCGGCGCCTTGGGCGCCTCGGGCTCGGGCGGCGGCGGCGCGGAGGGCGCAGGCTTCGGCGGCGGCTCGGGCGCGCTGGGCATCGCGGTCGGTCCCGCGGGGCGCGGCGCGCTCGTCCGCGAGAGCCACGACTCCACGCCCGGCGCAGACGGCCGCGGCTTCGCCGCCACCTTCCTCGGCCTGACGCGCTTCGGGCCCGAGGTGAAGCGGCGCACGAAGACCTCGGCCAAGAGGGCGGCCAGCGCCAGCCCCACGAGCAGCGGCGCCAGCGGCACCGAGCCCAAGGACTCCACCGCGTCGCTGAAGAGCCCGACCATCGCCAGCCGCTCCACGCCGTTGCCGGCCTTGGCCACCGCGGCGAGCAGCGCCTGGCCCTCCTTCGCCGGCGCGGGCTCGAACTCCGGTGCCCAGGGCAGGGTGACGGGCGCGGCGCGGAAGACGCGGTCGCCGAGCTTCACTACCGGGTGCCAGGTGCCGGTGCCGGGGAGCACGAAGTGGGCGCCCACCCGCTCCTCGTCCTCCCAGCGCATCGGTAGCTCCACGGGCTTGGAGTGCGCGTCGCCGGAGAGCAGCACCAGGGTCGGCGCCCCCGTCGGCGGCGGCGCGTGCGGGTCGAAGTCCAAGGTCACGTGCAGGTCGTTCCCCGACAGCGACGCCCGCGCCACCGCGTCCATCGCCGTCGCCTGGGGCGGCATCACCCAGCGCACCATCTGCTCCAGCGTCGCGCGCTCGCCCGCCCACTGCCGGAAGCCGCCGGTGTACTTGCCGTCGACCTCCAGAGGCAGCGCCACCACCCGCCCCGCCCCGCGCGGCCACAGCGCCAGCACCGGCGCCTGGTTGTCGTCGTCGGTGCGCAAGCCCAGGGAGGCGGTGGGCCGCAGGTAGGTCAGGTTGTAGCCGTCGATGGAGGGCGGCGCGGCGGCCGGAATGCGCCCGAGCTGCGAGAGATCGGGCCCGAGCTTGGTGGCGGTCGGCGTGTCGACGTAGGACGAGCGCGCCACGGCGATGGTCTCCTGGCTGAAGATGCGCGGCAGGCTGGTGACGTCCTCGGCGAAGTAGATGCGGCCGTTCCCTCGCCGGGCCACGTCGCGCAACAGCTCCGCGTCGGAGTCGGTCGGCTTGCCCATGCCGATGACCGACACGGTGACGCCGTCGTCCACCAGCTTCCCGACGGTGGCCTTGTAGTCGCCCGGCTCCTCGGAGTCGGCGGCGTCGCTGAAGAGCAGCACGTGCCGGGTCGCCTTGTCCGTGCCGAGGATCTGCTTCTTCCCCTCGCGCAGGCCCACGCCGACGTAGATGCCGCCGCCGCCGGAGAAGCCGCGCGCCACCTTGCCCAGCGGCAGGCCGTCGGAGACCGGGCTCATGGGGAAGATCTGGTGCGGCGAGGTGTCGACCATCGAGACCGCCGCCTCGTCCTTCTCGTTGAGGAGCTGCAGCGCGCCCACCACGCCCTCGGCGGCGAGCTCCATCTTGGTGCGGCCGTCGGGCACCGTGGCACCCATCGAGCAGCTGCAGTCCATGATGATGCTGATGGCGACCGCGGCCTTGCGCTGCTCCTCGCGGATCTCCAGCGAGACCGGCAGCACGTCCTCCACCGGCGACTTGCGGTAGCCGCCCTCGCCGAAGCTGTGGCGCCCGCCGGTCATCACCAGGCCCCCGCCCGCCTCGCGGACGTACTGCGCCAGCACGTGCAGCCCGCTCTCGCCCAGCCGGCTCGCCTCGACGTCCTCAAGCACCACCGCGCCGACGTTCTCCAGAGACTCCATGCCCAGCTCGAAGGGCGGCCGGGCGTCGACCGAGAGGTTCGCGGCGAGGAGCGCCTGGGCCAGCGTGCCGTCGGGCTTGTCGGTGAGCACCAGCACCTTCGGCGGGCCTTCGACGCGCACCACCGCGCGGCCGAGATCGTTCTCCGGGACGCCGTCGCCGGCGGCGACCACGCGCAGCTCGTAGGCGACCAGGCCCGGCTGCTCGACGAGATCGCGGAAGGTGAGCGTGGTGGCGCCGGCGCCCACGTCGCGATTCGTCGTCACCAGCGTCCTGCCGTTCTTCGTGAGCTCGAGCTTCACCAAGGTGGGCGCGGAGGCCTTCACCGCGGCGGTGAGCAGGAAGGGCTCCTTGGCGGTGACCGAGGGCGGGACCTCGAGCGCAGTGACGGCCACGTCGAGGCGGGAGTCCTCGCGGCCGAGCCACCGCACGTCGACGGGGATGCCGCGCGCCGCCAGCCGCCGCGCCGCCGCGCGCGCGTCGAGCCCCGTGGCCCGGCCGTCGGAGAGCACCAGCACGCGGCCGCTGCGCTCGGGCGGCACGAGCTCACCCGCCGCGTCGAGCGCCGAGGACAGGTTCGAGGCCTCGCCGTCGATGCTGGACATGAAGCCGCCGAAGAGTGCGTCGTGGGAGAGCGGCATCTCCACGCGCGCCTCGCGGCCGAAGGAGACCACCCCGAGCCGATCGCCCGGGCGCCGCTGCGGAGCGAGCAGTCGGACCAGCTCGTCGGCCCGCGCCTCGCCACCCGGTGGCATGGACTTCGAGCGATCGACCACCACCACCACGTCGCTGCCCGCGCTGCGAAAGACGAGCTCGGGGCGGGAGAGGGCCAGGACGACCAACACCACCACCGCGACGCGCAGGGCGGTGGGCGGGCCGGAGAGGCGCGCCGTGCGCCAGACGAGGAGCAGCAGCGGGACGAGGAGCAGGAGCGCCTGAGGCGTGGCGAAGGTCATGCGCACCCCCGTTCACCCTGAGCGGCGGGTCCCCAGCTGAATCGGCCGTGAACGCAGGTGAGGATCTCCCCGTTCACCCTGAGCCCGTCGAAGGGTGCCGACTCGCGCGTCCTCATGCCCGCCCCTTCCGCGCCGTGAGCCAGAAGTCCACCAGCACCAGGGCGAGCAGCACCGCCAGGGGCCACCAGTGCCGCGGAGTCTTGAAGGCCAGCGACGCCAGCGCCTCGCCCACCGTCGCGTCCACCTGGTACGGCCCGCGCGTGCGCAGGTCTGACTCGCGGGGATCGAGCGGCAGCACGTACAGCGCGTCGGCCGGCGCGCCGTCCTTCTTCAAGACCCACTTTCCCGGCACGTCGAGCGGCGGCAGCGTGAGCGCGCCCACGCCCAGCACCGAGCGCGAGCGACCGCCGGGCCCCTCCAGCGTCCACACCGAGCCGGGCACGGTCACCAGCGGCACGTCCTCGCCGAGCATCACGTGCTTGCGCGGCAGCCCCGGCACGCCGAGCCGCACCTGCCGCACCACGTTCCCGAGCAGCACCGGCCAGGCGACGGTGCGCTGCACGTTGGAGCGCCCCACGTCGAGGTTCAGATGCAGCACACCGTCGCTCTCCTCGGAGAGCAGCACCGCGTCGCCCGCCGACATCAGCGCCCGGCCCGGCGGGTTCTCCCCCGCCGTCCACACCACGCCGCCCAACTGCACGTCGTCGAGCACCGGGTGACCCTTCTGCGCGAAGAAGGGGCCGACGAAGGAGCGCAGCGTCCCCTTCGCGCCGATGGTCACCTTGCCTTGCGAGCCCGGCGCGCCGAAGGAGAGGTTCGGCTCGGCGGCGGCGCTCAGGCCGGGCGCGATGGCGACGAAGCGCTCCACGGCCTTCTTCGCCTGCGCGTCGAGCCCCTCCAGCACGGCCACCCGCACCGGCGCGTCGGGAGACGGCAGGAGCGTCACCTCGCCGTCCTCGGGCAAGGCGTCGGGAGGCAGCCTCGCAGTGACGGTGCCCGCGGTGCGAAACGAGACGCGCAGCACGGCCGAGGCGCCGGAGGCGAGCTCCAGCGTCTCTTCTTGGGTGGCGCCGTCCTCGGCCTGGAAGCGCACCGGCACCTTGCGCGCGTCTTGCGAGAAGCTCCCCACCCGCACCGTCACCGCCGCCACGCCGTCCTCGTCGCGGCGCTGCGCCGAGAGGAAGGCGACGTTGTCCGAGGCCTTGCCCACCGAGCGCACGTCGACCTGCGGCGGCAGCGCCACCGAGACGGGCAGCGGTCCGTCGGTGAAGAAGTGCAGGCGCTGGTCCTTCGAGGTGGAGAGCTCGCGCGCGAGCAGCAGCGCCGGGACGACGTCGTGCGACGGCTGCGCGGGGCGCCAGGCCTCGAGCAGCGACAGCGCGCGATCGGTCTCCAGCTGGGGCCCGGCCAGCACCGTGGGGCGCACGCCCGACTCGATGATGGTGAGCACCGCGGCGCGCTCGTCGGAGGCCAGCTTCGCCACCGCGTCGCGCACCAGATCCGCCGAGCTCTTCGAGCCCACCTTGGCCAGCATCGAGAGCCCGCCGTCGACGATGACCACCACGTGCTTGCGCGGGACCTCCGAGCCGCAGCGCGCGTCGGCGAGGAAGAGCGCGCCGGCGATGACGGCGAGGGACTCGAGGAGCAGAGAGAGCTCGCGCGAGAAGCGCTGGAAGCGCGGGCCGGCCTCGGCGCGCTGATCGGGCGTCTTCCAGAGGAAGAGCGCGCTCACCCGGCGCGGCGGCTGCTTGCGGCGCAGGAAGTAGGCCGCGACCAGGGGGCCGAGCGCGAAGAGGGCGAGGAGCCCGAGCGGGAAGCCGAGGGTCATCGGCGGGCCTCGCTCCACCGTTCACCCCGAGCCCGTCGAAGGGTGCCGAGTTCCTGGGACTCGAAGTCGGCAGGCTTCGACGAGCTCAGCCTGTACGGGAGGATCCGCCCGAGCCTTTGCACGACCCACCGTTCACCCTGAGAGGCCGTCAGATTTTGGGGCTGAGCCGGGCACCGCTCCTCTGCGCGGGGGGCGCGACCTCTGCTGCGCGCTTCGTTCAGCGCCTCCGGACGCTGGTTCAGCTCATCACCGACAGCATCCGAC
>JBBIOE010000016.1:0-55447 GCA_037443525.1 Archangiaceae bacterium
CCGGTAATGCCAAGGACAGCGCGCCGTCGAGGGGCGCGAGCGCGGCCAGCGCAGCATCATCGCGAGGGCCGGCGCTCTCCGCGGGCTCCAGCGTCACGTCGAGGAGCGGAGGTTCGTCGAGCGCGGCGAGCACCACGTTCACGCGCGGCGCCGCGTCGCCGCGTCCGGTCGCGTCCACGGCCTCGAGCCCCTCGAGGGGGACTTTTGCGCGGCCGTCGGCCTCGTCGCGGCCCACGGCGCGGACCCAGGTCGCGGCGGGGAGCGCCACTGCGCCGACCTCGAGGTCGATGACGTTGTCCGACGTGGTGAAGGCGCGGGTGCCGGGCGTGGGCTCGGCCACGGCGCGGCCGGTGCCGCCTCCCCCACGCACGCTCTCGCCGCCGGTTCGCCTGCCGGAGCCCAGGCGCGAGGCCCCGCAGTCGGTTCGGCCGGCGCCGCCGCCCTTCGCGCGCGAGCCCGAGCCATTGCGCGACGCGCGGCAACGCACTCCGGCGCCGATTCCTGCCCGTCCACAGCTGACGGTGCGCAAGCCGCCCCCGGCGAGCGAGTCGAACCTGCGCAAGTTCCCCCGCGCCGAGCTGCACGTGCCGGTGAGGCTCTCGCTCGCCGATGATCCCAAGCGCTCCTTCGACGCCACGCTGTCGACGCTGAACATCAGCGTGGGTGGCATGTTCTTGGAGTCGGAGTTCTTCCTGAAGATGGGCACGCGGCTGCTCGTCGAGCTGACCCTGCCGCCCAAGGGACGCACGGTGAGGGTGAAGGGCGAGGTGGTGCGGGTGGTGACGAGCGAGTCGGGTGGCTCGGGCTTCGCCCTGCGCTTCATCGAGTACTTCGACGGCAGCCACGTGGCGTTGGCGACGCACTTCCTGTCGCCGATGCTCAAGGACTTCATCGAGGGCTTCGCCCGCGAGCACCGCGTCAAGGCGAGCCCGGAGTTCCTGGCGCAGACCGTGGACGTCATCTCGGCGTGGGAGCTGCGCAAGGCGGAGCTCGGCGCCGACGTCTGGCTCTTGGCTGGTCCGACATGAGCATTCTCGAGGCCGTGGTGTTGGGCGTGGTGCAGGGGCTCACCGAGTTCCTCCCCATCTCGTCGACGGCGCACCTGCGCATCGTACCGGCGCTGCTCGGCTGGAAGGATCCGGGCGCGGCCTACTCGGCGGTGATTCAGCTGGGCACCGTCCTCGCGGTGGTCCTCTACTTCGCCAAGGACATGCTGGGCCTCACCAAGGGCTTCGTGCAGGGCCTGGTGACGAAGAAGCCCTTCGAGACGCTCGAGTCGCGGCTCGCGTGGTTCGTGGGGCTCGGCACCATCCCCATCGGCGTGTTGGGGCTGTTGTTCAAGAAGGCCATCGAGACCTCGCTGCGCTCACTGTGGGTCATCGCCGCGTCGATGGTGCTGCTCGCGCTGGTGCTGTGGGTGGTGGAGCGGATGGCGAAGCACCACCGCACCGTCTCCGAGCTGACGCTCAAGGACGGCCTCATCATCGGCACCTGCCAGGCGCTGGCCCTGATTCCGGGCTCGTCGCGGTCGGGCACCACCATCACCGGCGCGCTGGCGCTGGGGCTCAAGCGCGAGGACGCGGCGCGCTACTCCTTCCTGCTCTCGATTCCCGCCACCGCGCTCGCCGGCATCTTCGAGCTCAAGCACCTGCTGGCCGCGCCGGAGCAGCCGCCGGTGCTCCTGCTGGTGGTGGGGACGTCGGTGTCCTTCGTCGCCGGGCTGGCCGCGATTCACGGCCTCTTGCGCTTCCTCCGCACCCGCTCGATGGCGGTGTTCATTCTCTACCGCGTGGTGCTGGGCGTGGCGCTGGTGGGCCTGCTGCTGGGCGGCGTGCTGGTGCCCTAGCGCCGGGGTCGCGCGGGCCGTTCGCCGACGGTGCGGACCCAGTGGTTCGCCAGGGCCGCGGCCGCCGCTCCTTCCGCTCCGCCGTTCACGTCGCGGGCGACGGGACGGCGCGAGACTTCAAAGCGTTCGGTTGGAAGTGCGGCTTCGGGCTGCGCTGACGGGCAAGGCATCACCAAGTGAGCTGCTCGGTGCTGGTGAGCGCGCCGGCGCCCGAGGTGCCGCCGAGGACGTAGGTGAAGGCGCCCTGTTGCGCGCCGGCGGCGAGAGACCGGGCCACCGAGAGCTGGCCGGAGGTGCTGGAGAAGTTGCCCAGCGCTGGGGCGGGAGAGGCCAGCTGGCCTTGCGAGCCGGTGGCGTCGGGCGCCGCGCCCTTGCCGCCGAAGAGCAGCACGAGGTCGTTGGTGAGCGCCGCCGCCGCGCCGGCGCGCAGGGGGCTGTTGCTGATGGCGCTCGAGGTCCAGGGCCCGAGCTCGCCGTTCGACTGCACCAGCGCGGCTTCGTTGGCGTTGGTGGTGCCGCCGCCCGAGAGCCCGCCAGTGGCGTAGACGTACTGGGCGGTGCCGACGGTGGACGCGTTGGCGGCGTTGGCGAGCAGGCCGGCGAGCTGCCAGCGCGCGGTGCCGAGGGCGTTGGCCGAGGCGGCGAGGGTGCCCACGGTCTGGAGCCCGTCGGTGTTGAGGGTGAGCGGCAGCCGGAGCACCGAGGCGAGGTCGGTGCCGGTCGGGCCGCGCCCGCCGACGACGTAGAAGACCGCCGAGCTGGAGCTGATGGTGACGCCGGCGCTGGCGGCTCCCTCGCGGCCCTGCGGCATGGTGGCGACCACGTTCCAGGTGCCGGTGGAGCCGAGCGGCAGGGGCGAGGCCCCGGCGGGCGTGACGGTGCCGTCGTCGAGGAGCTGGGTGGTGGGCGCGGTGACGGAGGCGAGGAGGCGCTCGGTGCCGGCGGCCGCGTTGGGCAGCACGCTGCGGTAGACCCGGTAGCCGGTGGCGCCGGGCACCGCGTTCCAGTGGAGGGTGAGATCGATCTGCGTGCTGGCGATGGAGGGCACCGAGACGGGGAACGGGTCGGACGGGAGGTTCTCTCCCGAGGGGTTGAAGGCGTCCGCGGCGCCCATCACCGCCGCCACCCGGTAGGTGTACACGCCCGGCGCGAGCGTCACCGCGGCGGTGCGCGGGGTGAAGTCCACGTCGGTCACCTCCACCTGGTCCTTCGGATCGAGCAGGTAGCTGCGCTCGACGGTGGCGTGGACGGTGGTGCCGCTGCGTCCGCCGGCGACGTAGAGGTAGCGGCCGATGCGCGCGCCGGTGGCGAGCGAGCGGGGCACGGTCATCGCGGAGCGCTGCGGGGTGAAGGTGCCGGGGACGCCGAAGACGTCGAGGGGCGCCGACTCCACGGTGGCGGTGGCCACGGGGGTGGCGGCGCCGTTGTCACCGCCGATGGCGAACAGCGCCTGCGAGGCTCGGGTGATGCTGGCGCCGGTGGCCACCAGGCCGCGGCGCCCGGTGCCCAGGGCCGGCCCCGGCTTGAAGCCAGACGGCTTGGAGGCCGGGTTGGTGACGACGATGGCGGAGTACTCGGCGTAGCTCTGGTCGGAGTTGGTCACCCGCAGCACGCACACGCTGCTGTTGGGCAAGGCCGAGGTGTTGATGGTGGCGTTGATGAGCGTGGCGGTGGCGCCGGCCAGCACGGTGACGGCCGGCGGAGTGAGGGGGTTGCCCGCGGAGTCCTTGCACACGGCGCTCGCGGTGGGCGCGCGGAAGTTGCCGCCGCTGATCTTGATCGGCGCGGCGGCGCTGCCAGAGACCACCAGCGCCGGCGCCACCGAGTCGATGAAGGGCGTGGGGTCGGGGAGCACGGTGAAGGCGTTGGCGAGCACGCCCACGGTGCCGTCGGGGTTCACCACGATGAGGCCGTAGGTCTGCTTGGTGCCGCCGGGGAGCGGGGTGGCGGGCACCACCGCGGTGGCGCGGCTCGCGTCGATGAGCGAGACCGAGGAGAGGGGGATGGCGACCGCGCCCGAGGCCGAGGGGTTCAAGTACACGCGGGGCACCGGCTTGAAGCCGCCGCTCGCCGGGTTGGTGGTGAGGGTGACCGCGGTAGTGCCGCCGGTGTAGCCGAAGGGCGGGGTGATGCCGGTGAGGGTGACGGAGGTCGTGCTCACCACCTTGAAGGCGTTGAGCAAGACGCCCGGGCACTGGGTGGTGACCGCGTCGGTGACGATGACGTCGTAGCTGCCCACCGCCAGGCCCGCGGGGAGGGTGACGTTGATGCGGTTGGCCTTCACCGGGTTGTAGGTCGCGGTGAGGGTGGTGACGGTGGTGGTGCCGTTGGGCCGGATGCCGACGGTCAGCCCGCTGGCGGCGAAGCCCGAGGCGTAGACGGTGGCCTGGGTGGTGATGCCGTTGAAGACGACCGACGGGTCCATGAAGAAGACGACCGGGCCGTCGGTGACGGTGATCTGCCCGGTGCGGGTGGCGTTGCAGGAGCCGGCGGCGGTGACCACCTGCACGTCGTAGGGGCCGCCCACGGTGAGCGGGCCGGCGAAGGCGCTGGTGGCCGAGGTGGTGCCGGTGAGGGAGACGGGGCCTCCGGTGACGGGCGGCGACGAGAGCAGGTTCACCTGCATGCTGGAGGTGAAGTTGGTGCCGGTGAGGGTGAGCGAACCGCCGCTGCGGCAGAGCTTGGACGGCGTGACGCCGGAGAGGGTGGGCGGCGCGGTGGAGACGAAGGAGACCGCCTGGGTGCTGGGCGCGGCCACGGGCGCGGGGTTGGCGAGCACCACGCCGTAGGTGCCGCCGGCGAAGTCGGTGGCGCCCACCGAGATGGTGCCCTTGGTGCAGGCCTCGATGGCCTGCGAGTAGCCGGACACGGCGGTGCAGGAGGCTGGGTCCACCGCGAGGGCGTAGGTCTGGGCCAAGCCGCCGGTGCCGATGGTGACCGACGGCGAGGCGGTGCCCCCGATGCGGAAGAAGCCCTGACCCTCGACGCCGACGGCGACGGCACCGGTGCCGGTGCTGCAGAGGCCGGGGGGCACCAGGCGGGTCAGGGTGGGCGCGGGCGCCAGGTAGAGCTTCACCGAGTTGCTGGCGCAGGGCGCGGGCGCCGGGTTGACGACAAAGACCTGGTACTCGCCGGGGGTGGTGCCCTGGGGCACGGCGAAGGTGAGGGTGGTGCAGCGCTGGGCGCCGCTGGTGGTGCCGGTGACCGGGGTGCAGTTGGAGACCGCGGCGGCGGTGAGGGGGTTGGGGCCGAGCTGCACCGACGGCAGGGCGCCGCCCACCGAGAGGAAGCCGGTGCCGGTGAGCGTGGCGGTGACCGGCGCGTTGGCCGCGGTGGCGATGTCCGGGGTGAGGGAGGAGATCACCGGCGGGTCGGCCACGGCCACGGTGATGGTGTCGTTGGAGCTGCAAGCGGCGGGGGCCGGGTTGGTGACGGCGACGGCGTAGCTGGTGGCGGCCAGGCCCTGGGGCAGCGCCACGGTCATGGCGGTGCAGGACTGCACGGTCTCGGTGGGGCCGGTGACGGCGGTGCAGCCCGAGACGCCGGTGGGGGTGAGGTTCTGGGCGCCCACGGCCACCACGGGCAGGGTGGGTGCGGAGGTGGGGTCGGCCTGCACGGTGAGGAACCCCGTGCCGTTGACGGTCACGCTGACCGAGCCCGAGGCGGTGCAGACCAGATCCGGCACGATGGAGGTGACGGCCGGCGGCGGCACGGTGGTGAACGAGAGGCTCTGTTGCGACGAGCAGTCGGCGGGCGCGGGGTTGGTCACCTTCACCGCGAAGGTGGAGAAGGCGCCGCTGGGCGGCAGCGCGGTCCTGGCGATGGTGAGGGTGAGCGAGGTGCAGGACTGCACGGTCTCCAGGGGGCCGGTGACGTCGGTACAGCCGCCGGCGGCGGTGGGGGTGACCACGGTCGTGCCGAAGGCCACCCGCGGGTAGGCGAGCGGGCTGGAGGCGTTCTCCTTGATGGTGAGGAAGCCGGTGCCGTTGACGATGACGGTGGTGTCCGTCGCGTTGGTGCAGGTGAGGTCGGGCACCAGCGAGGCCACGGTGGGCTGGGGCACGGTGGTGAAGGTCACGCTCTCCAGGGTGGTGCAGTCGGCGGGGGTGGGGTTGGTGACGCTGGCCTTGAAGTTGGTGAAGGTGCCCGTGGGGGAGAGGGCTCCCTGGGGAATGGTGGCCTTCGCGGTGGAGCAGCTCTTCACCACCTCGCGCAGGCCGACGCCGGTGACGTCGGTGCAGTCCAAGAGGGTGGTGGGGAGCTTCTCGGTGCCGAGGTTCAACGTCGGGGTGCGGCCGTCGACGGAGAGGAACCCGGTACCGCTCACCGTGACGCCGCGGGTCCCCTCGGCGGTGCAGGTGAGGTCGGGCTTCACGTCACCCAGGGTGGGGCAGGGGACGAAGGTGAGGGTGACGGTGGAGGCCGTCGACGAGCAGGCGGCGGTCTGGGGGTTCTTCACGGTGATGACGTGGGTGCCCGACTCCAGGCTCTTGGTGGGGATGGCCAGCGTCATCGAGGTGCAGGCCTTCACGCCTTGCGGGCCGGGGAGGTCGCGGCAGCCGCCCATCGACTTGGGGTCGAAGGTCTTGGGGCCGACGGCGACGGTGGGCTTCAGGTCGCCAATCTGGAGGAAGAAGTCGCCGGTGAGGGTGACGGTGTTGTCCTGGTCCTTGCAGAGGAGGTCGGCCTCCACCTTGGCGAGGGTGGGCGGCGGCACGGCGAGGATCGCCGAGGGGAGGTCCACCGTCTTCCCGTTCTTGTTGGCCACGTGCACGGTGTAGAGGCCGGGCGTCACGGCCAGCTCGGGGAAGACCTGCACGGTCAGCTGCTCCTGGCTGGTCCAGGTGACGCGGCTGTACTGCGGCGCGGTCGCATCGTCGGGGATGAGGAAGCCGTCGCCGCTCGCGGCGTCTCCGGTGAGGGTCTTCTGGGGGACCAGCGTCACCTGGGGCAGGTTGAGCTTGGGGTCCTTGGTGAGGCTGTCGGTGACGAGGGGGGAGAGGCCCTCGCCGGCGAGGGTGACGGTGGTGGTGAGCTGCTCGGTGCACACCGAGGTGGGCGTGGCCGAAGCGAGGGTGGGCGCGGGGCCCTCCAGCTTGCGCTCGCAGCCGGCGAGGGCGAGGAGGGAGACGGCGATTGCGAGGCGGCGCGTGGTCATGGAGTCGCTCACGGATCAGAAGGTGAAGAGGTAGGCGGCGCGCACGGCGAGGTCTCCGATGTCGACCTGGCCGGTGACGAGGTGATCGAGCGGCGCGGAGATGAGCTGGAGCTCGAGGCCGAGCAGGCCGGGCCCCAGCCGGTAGCCGAAGCCGGCGTTGCCGCCGTAGGCGAGGTGGGTGCCGGTCTCGTCGTGGAGGCCGAAGGGAACGCCAGCCTGACCGACCAGCTTGCTGTCGATGAACTGGGCGCGGACGCCGAGCGAGACCCAGGGCACCATTCTTCCGCCCGGGGGGAGGAAGAAGAAGCGGGGCCCGATGAAGACGGCGAGGGTGCGCTCGGTGACGGTGTACGAGTAGCTGGTATCGGGGACGCGCGGGTCGGTGATGGTCTCGGCGTGCGAGGGCTGCGAGTAGGCGACCTCCGCGGCGAGGGCGAGCTTGCCGTCGACCAGCGGGGTGAGCCACGCCAGGTCGAGCGCGACGGAGAAGTTGGTGGAGAGGCGCCCGAGCACCTGCGGGAAGATGCCGCCAGCTTTGACGCCGGCCTCGAAGCGGGGCCGTGCGGCGACGGGGGCAGGCGTCGGCTCGATGGCGGCGACGACGGGCGCGGACGCAGCGACCGGGGCTGGCTCCGGCGCGGGCATGGGGGCGGGCGGCGCTTCAGCCTTCACCACCTCGGCCTTCACCGGCTCGGGTGCGGGCGGGGGCGCGAGCGCCTCGGGCTGGGCGGCCTTCGCGGGCGGCGGCGGGGGAGCCTTGCCTGCCTTCTTCTGTTGCGCGGCGGACGCGGTCGCGGCGAGCGAGAGCAGGACGACGAGACACAGCCTGGACATGGAATCCCTCCCTGCGGAGCGGCCACGGAGACGCCGGCGACGGTACACCCGTACGCGGATTCCGTGTCCGACCGACAGCGCTGACGGTCGCATTCCGTCGAGGGAGATTTTTTCCCGCCTCGTCGAAGCACCTCGAAAGCCGCGCCGCGAGCGGCTCGGTTACACTCACCGGCGTGAGCGCGGTGGAGGCACAGGGCGTGGCGGTGGACGGGTCGGGGGCGCGTTTCTTCGACGAGCTCAAGCGGCACCTGCGCGAGGCGCCCTCGCGCTCGCTGGCCTCGGGGGGCATGGTGCTGCGCGACGCGGCGGTGCTGGCGCCCTTGTTCTGGCGGAGCGGCGAGCCGTGGGTGCTGTTGACGCGGCGGCCGATGACGCTGCGCAAGCACCCGGGGCAGGTGGCCTTCCCCGGCGGCGGGCGAGATCCGAGCGACGTGACGCTCTTGCACACCGCGCTGCGAGAGACGCAGGAGGAGCTGGGCATCGCACCCGACGACGTGGAGGTGCTCGGCATGCTGGGGACGATGCCGACCATCACCGGCTACTTCGTGACGCCGTTCGTGGGCGTCATCCCCGAGGGCGTGGCGCTCACGCCCAACCCGGTGGAGATCGAGCGCGTGCTGGAGGCCCCGCTCTTCCGGCTCCGGCGCGGCACGCGCTTCGTGTACGGGGCCGATCGCGAGAGCTGGGAGTGGGAGGGCTCGACGGACTTCGTGTGGGGCGCGACCTTCCGCATGCTCTCGCAGTTGGTCGAGCACGTGGAGGCGCTCCGGGGCCTGTGAGAGGCTTCAGGCCATGTGGGATCAAGAGCGGTTCAAGGCGGCGCTCGACTTCGCGGCCAAGGCGCACGGCAGCCAGACGGTCCCGGGCAGCGGCTTCCCCTACGTCGTGCACGTGGTGAAGGTGGCGACCGAGGTCTTGCGCGCGTGCGAGGAGACGCCGGGGCTCGACGCGACTCTGGCGATGACCTGCGCCCTGCTCCACGACACCGTGGAGGACGCGGGAGTGACTGCGGAGTCGCTCCGCGAGGCGTTCGGGGTGAAGGTCGCCGAGGGCGTGCTGGCGCTGACCAAGAACGACGGCTTGCCCAAGCACGAGAAGATGGCCGACAGCCTGAAGCGCGTCCGCGCGCAGGGGCGGGAGATCTGGGCGGTGAAGCTCGCCGACCGCATCACCAACTTGGAGCCGCCGCCGCCGAAGTGGACGCTGGAGAAGAAGCGCGCCTACCTCGTCGAGGCGAAGGAGATCCTCGAGGCGCTGCGCGGGGCCAGCGCGCCGCTGGAGAAGCGGCTCGAGGAGAAGATGGCCGCCTACCAGCAGTACTGCCTCGGTTAGAGGCATCGGCGGAGAGGCTTCGACTCCGCTCGGCCTGAACGGTAGAAGCGCGCCATGCCCAAGGCCCCCGCGTTCGGCGACATCACGGTCTTCCCCGTCATCATGGCTGGCGGCAGCGGCACGCGCTTCTGGCCGCTCTCGCGTACCGCGCGACCTAAGCAGTTCCTCCCGCTCACCAGCGACAAGCCGCTCATCGCCGAGACCCTGGCGCGCCTGTCGGGCCTGGCCACGCCGAAGCAGACCTTCGTGGTGTGCGGCGCGCGGCACGTGGTGCCGGTGAAGAAGGCGCTGCCCAAGCTGCCCCCGAAGAACGTGCTGGTCGAGCCCCTGGCGAGGAACACGGCGCCGGCCATTGCGCTCGCCACCGCGCACGTGGCGCACAAGGACCCCAAGGGCATCATCGTGGTCGTCCCGTCGGACCAGCACGTGGCGAACGTGCCCGCCTTCGAGGCCTCGGTGCGGCAAGCGGTCAACGTGGCGCGCGACGGCTTCATCGTGACCCTGGGCATCAAGCCCACGCGACCGGAGACCGGCTACGGCTACATCAAGACCGGCGCGGCGCTCGCGGGCGGCGCGAAGCGGGTGGCGGCCTTCGTGGAGAAGCCCAACCAGGCCACCGCGCAGGACTACCTCGCCTCGGGCGACTACCTGTGGAACGCGGGGATCTTCGTGTTCCGCGCCGACGCGATGCTCGACGCCTTCGCGCAGCACATGCCGGAGCTGAACGGCCCGCTCGGGGAGATCCGCAAGGCCATCGGCACCAAGCGCGAGGCGGCGGTGCTGAAGCGCGAGTTCCCCAAGATGCCGTCGACCAGCATCGACTACGGGGTGGCGGAGAAGTCGAAGGCCATCGCGGTGGTGCCGAGCGACTGCGGCTGGAGCGACGTGGGCAGCTTCAACGCGCTCCCCGAGGTGCGGCCGCTGGACGCCGACGGCAACGTGGTGTCGGGGAAGCTGCCCCTGGTGTTCGACTCCGCCAACTGCGTGGTGCTGGGCGGCGAGCGGCCGGTGGCGGTGGTGGGCATGCGCGACGTGGTGGTGGTGGACGCCGGCGACGCTTTGCTGGTGCTCCCCAAGTCGCGCTCGCAGGACGTGCGCATGGTGGTGGACGCGCTCAAGGCGAAGAAGCTGGAGAAGTACCTGTAGAGGAACTCGGCACCCTTCGACGAGCTCAGGGTGAACGGAGGCTGCTCAGTCCATCGGCCCGGCGGTCTCGTGCGCCTGGGCCCAGTCGAGCACCGCGAGCCCCTCGGGGGCGACCTGAAGCTCGATGGCCTCGTTGACGCCCTGGATGTCGCCGCCGAGCTGCCAGGCCATGGGGCGGTTGAACTCCAGCCGCACGTGGTCGACGAGGAAGTCGTGCATGCCGGGCACGGGGCGGCCCATCCAGAAGTCGACGCCGTAGCGCACCGCCTGGAAGACGCTCTTGTCGAAGACGCGCAGGTTCATCTTCCCGCGCTGGAGCGTGGCGTAGGGGTAGGCGCGGGCGCGCGCGCCCCACAAGGGCTCGGTGCCGGCGCCGCAGAAGCCCATGGGCCCTCGCCAAACCACCCCGTCCTTGCGCCGGGCGGGGTGGACGTGGCCGTCCTTGTCGACGGTCTGCGCGGGGGAGCCCAGGTTGCGGATGGCCACGCGGGTGCGGCCGAACTCCTTCACGTAGCGCGCGTCGTCGGGCACGGTGTGGCGGAGGATGGAGTAGACGTAGCCGAGCACGCCCTTCGAGGTGCGGGCGGCGAGCTTCGAGGCCACCACCTGCTGGGCTCTTCGCTCCAGGTTCTTCTTGTAGTCGTGCAGGACCGTGGCGTCCCAGCCGGCGCCGACGAAGTGGCACAGCCGCCCCTCGACGTCGATGAGGTCGTAGTGCTTGGTGGGCGCCGACCGGGGGCAGCGCGGCAGCCAGCGCAGGGTGTCCTTGTAGCTCAGGGCTCCGGACTCGCTGGGGAAGCCGTTGCCGGTGCCGAGCTTGAAGAAGGCGAAGGTGGGGAAGGTCTTCGCGCCCGCGCGCCGGAGGAGGTTGAGCAGGGTCACGACGGTGCCGTCTCCGCCCCCGAGGAAGAGGATGGGCGGGGCCAGCTGCACGAGCTTCTGGGCGTGCGCCTCCGCCTCCTCCATCGACGACGCGGCGAAGACGCGCGCCTTGGGCAGCCGCTCGGCGAAGGCCCTCATCACTTTGGGCGTGACCTGCTTGGCGCGCGGGTTGAACCAGGCCGCGAGGCCGTCGCCGGTACCGATGCGTTCACCCATGGAACCGCCCATTGTGGCCGAGGATTGGGCGGAGCGCACCGATTGCGGCATCCATCGGGTGAAGCGAGCGGGCGCGGCCTTTGGTAGAGGAGTCCCCAATGAACACGCACATCTTCCGGGAATACGACGTCCGCGGGCTGGTCGACGAGGACCTCACCGACGAGGTGGTGACGAAGCTCGGCCAGGGCCTCGCCACCATGGTGAAGCGGGCAGGCGGGCAGGTGGTGGTGGTGGGCCGGGACGCGCGGCTGTCGTCTCCGCGGTTCAGCGAGTGCTTCTTGAAGGGCGTGACCGCGACCGGGCTGAACGCCGTCGACGTGGGCGTGGTGCCGACGCCGGTCGTCTACTACGCGGCCAACACCCTGCCGGTCGACGGGCTGGCGATGATCACCGGCAGCCACAACCCGCCCCAGTACAACGGCTTCAAGATGGGCGTGGGGAAGACGACCTTCTACGGCGAGACGATTCAGGAGCTTCGCCGGCTCATCGAGACGGGCGACCTGGAGACCTCGGCCAAGAAGGGCACGGTGATGCCGTTCGACGCGGTGACGCCCTACCTGCACTTCTGCACCTCGTCGGTGGCGCGCGGGCGCCGGAAGCTGAAGGTGGTGGTGGACGCGGGCAACGGGGTGGGCGGCATCACCGCGGTGCCGATGCTCCAGAAGCTCGGCTACGACGTCGTTCCCCTCTTCTGCGAGCTGGACGGGCGCTTCCCCAACCACCACGCCGACCCGACCATCGCCAAGAACCTCGAGCACCTCATCGCCGCGGTGAAGAAGGAGAAGGCGGACCTGGGCATCGCCTACGACGGCGACGCGGACCGCATCGGGGTGGTGGACGAGAAGGGCGACATCATCTGGGGCGACCGGCTGATGATTCTGTTGTCGCGCGCGGTGCTCAAGGAGGTGCCCGGCGCGGCCATCGTGGGCGAGGTGAAGTGCAGCCTCACCATGTACGACGACATCGCGGCGCGCGGCGGCAAGGCCATCATGTGGAAGGCCGGGCACTCGCTGATCAAGGCGAAGATGAAGGAGGAGCACGCCATGCTCGCCGGCGAGATGTCGGGGCACATCTTCTACCGGCACCGCTTCTTCGGCTTCGACGACGCGGCCTACACCAGCGCGCGGCTGCTCGAGATTCTCTCCCAGGACGATCGCCCGCTCTCGGCCCACCTGGCCGACGTGCCGGTGACCTACGCGAGCCCCGAGCTGCGGGTGGACACGGTGGAGGAGAAGAAGGTCTTGCTGGTGAAGCGCTGCACCGAGGTGCTCAAGGCCAAGGGCTTGAAGCTGGTGGAGGTCGACGGGGTGCGCGCGGTGTGGCCCGACGGGTGGGGGCTGATTCGCTCCTCCAACACCACGCCGATCCTGGTGGTGCGCTACGAGGCGAAGACCAAGGAGAGGCTCTCGGAGATTCAGGCGCTCATCGACGGCACCATCGCCACCGCGAAGAAGGAGCTCGGGGGCTGACGGCCATGAGCGCGCTCGCGTTCGGCATGGACATCGGAGGCAGCACGGTCCGCGTCTCCTTGGTGGAGGTCGAGACCGGGCGGGTGCTGCACGCCGAGAAGATGGGCCTTGTGGGGCGCTCGCCCGACGACGTGGTGGAGGCGACGAAGGCGCTGGTCGAGAGGCTGTCCACGGGCGGCCCTCCGGCGGGGGTGCCGGTGGGCGTGGGCTTCGCGGGCATGCTGAACGGCTCGGTGGTGGTGAACGCGCCGAACCTGGGCTGGCGGGACGTGGACTTCGGCGCCCTGCTCGAGCGCGCGCTCGGGCGGCGGGTGCTGTTGATGAACGACCTCTCCGCGGCGGCCTGGGGCGAGCTGTGCGCGGGCGCGGGCAAGGGCGCCAGCGACACCTTCACGGTCTTCGTGGGGACGGGCGTGGGCAGCGCCATCATCGCCGGGCGGAGGCTGGTCACCGGTGCCACCGGCGTGGCGGGCGAGTTCGGGCACACCAAGGTGGTGGCCGAGGACGGCCGGGTGTGCGGCTGCGGCGAGACCGGCTGCCTGGAGGCCTACGCGGGCGGCGCGCGGCTGGAGGCGTGGATGGCGGAGGTGGGCCTTCAGGGGAAGGCGCCGGACCTGGAGGTGCTGGCGGCGGCGGGGAACGCCGAGGCGCGGCGGCTCTTCGAGCTCGTGGGCACCTCCCTCTGTCTGGCCATCGCGAACCAGGTGACGGTGCTGAACCCGGCGGTGCTGGTGCTCGGCGGCGGCGTGCTGATGCGCGCCCCGATGCTCTTCGCCCGCATCGTGGAGACGGTGGGGCGGAGGACGGGCGCGGCGGCGCGCAAGGCCTTGCGCATCGAGCGGGCGAAGCTGGGTGACGACTCCGGCATCGTGGGGGCGGCGCTGATGGCGGCCGGGGCCTGACGGGTTCGACACGTTCATTCATTGAAGTAAAGTAATGAATGAATGAATGAAACCGAGCGAAGGCTCCTGGCGGCGATCGACGAGGCCGGGCGGACTCGAGCCGAGCTCCAGCGCCTGGCCGGGCTCGACCAGGTGTCGGTGCAGATGGTTCAGCGCGCGCTTCGGAGCCTCGTCGCCCGAGGCGTCGTCGCGACGATCGGGGTCACCCGGGATCGGAAGTACCGTCGAGGGGCGGCTCCCGTGGCCGAGCCGCCGAGCGGCGCCGAAGCTCCCGACGAGGTGCCGCTGTCGCCCGGCGCGAGGGAGTGCCTCTCGCTCCTGGCGCGGCCGCTCACGGCTCGCACCCCGGTCAGCTACGAGCGCGCCTTCCTCGACGCCTACGTCCCCGGGAGGTCGTGGTGGCTCGACGCGCCGACGCGTCAACGCCTCGCCGCGCTCGGGAAGACGCCCGCGCTGACCCAGCCGGCGGGGACCTGGGCACGACGGGTGCTCGAGCGATTCCTGCTCGACCTCTCGTGGAACTCGTCGCGTCTCGAGGGCAACACCTACTCGCTGCTCGACACCGAGCGCCTGTTGGCTCGCGGAGAGGCCGCGGAGGGCAAGGACCTGCGCGAGACGCAGATGCTGCTCAACCACAAGGCGGCCATCGAGTACCTCGTCGCCGAGCCGATGACCGCCGCCGTCGACGCGCGCACCGTCAAGACGCTCAACGCGGTGCTGATGGAGAACCTGCTCGCGACGCGCCTCGACGAAGGCCGCCTGCGCAGCACGCCCGTCGCCATCGGCAGCAGCGTCTACGTGCCGCTGGCGAACCCACAGCTCATCGACGAGTGCTTCCGCCAGCTCGTGCTCACCGCGGCCGCCATCGAGGACCCCTTCGAGGCGTCACTCTTCCTCCTCGCGCAGGTCCCGTACCTGCAGCCCTTCCTCGATGGGAACAAGCGCACCGCGCGGCTCGCGGCGAACCTCCCGTTCGTCATCGGGAACCG
This sequence comes from Archangiaceae bacterium, assembly GCA_037443525.1. Taxonomy (GTDB): domain Bacteria; phylum Myxococcota; class Myxococcia; order Myxococcales; family Myxococcaceae; genus JBBIOE01. The sequence continues at coordinate 14,775 of JBBIOE010000016.1, forward strand.
TACGCCCCTCTCGTTCGCCGACGTGCCGCGGGACCTGCTGCTCAAGGGGCACCTCGCCGTCTACGAGCTCCGCCGAGTCGACCTGCTGCGCGACGTCTTCCTCTGGGCCTACGAGCGCTCGGCGGCGCGGCTCGGGGCGGTGCGTCAGTCCGTCGGCGAGCCCGACCAGCTTCGACTCCGGTTCCGGGAGCTGCTGCACGAGGTCGTCCACGAGGTCGTGCGCGCCAACCCGCCCCCCCGGAGCGTCGGGCGGGCCCTGGCCGCGTTCGCCGCGCGGCGGGTCGCCAGGGAGGACCGCCCCCGCTTCATCGCCATGGCCGAGCTCGAGCTCGAGAGCCTGCACGACGGCAACTTCGGCCGGTATCGCCTGCGCCCGTCGGAGTACGAGGCGTGGGCTCGGAAGCGAACGGAAGCGGTCAGAAGATGAAGTCGGTGGAGAGGAACCCGCTCTTCCGCTCGCGCACGATGGTGCGCAAGAGCCCCTCGTTGAGCGGGCCCTGCTTCGCGGCCACCAGGGTGCGAATGGAGAACGCGCGCAAGGCGTCGCTCACCGACAAGGTCCCGTCCGCCGAGTCCTTCCGCCCGGTGAAGGGGAACACGTCGGGCCCGCGCTGGCACATGCTGTTCACGTTCACCCGGCACACCTGGTTCACCAAGGGGTCGATGAGCTTCGCCAGCCGCTCGGCCGAGGTGCTGAACACGCTCGCCTGCTGCCCGAAGCTCGACGCCGCGACGAAGTCGAGCACCTCCTTCTCGTCGCCGAAGGGCACCACCGGCACCACGGGACCGAACTGCTCCTCGTTGGCGAGCCTCGAGCCCAGCGGCACCGGGTAGAGCACCGCCGGGAAGTAGAGCGTGCCGGCGGTCAGGCCGCCCTTGGCGTTGACCACGCGCGCGCCCTTCGCCTTGGCGTCATCCACCAAGGCCTCGAGCGATTGGCGCTTCCCGCTCTCCGGCAGCGGGGTCACCTGGGCGCCGTCGTCCCACGGCATGCCGGGCACGAGCGCGTCCACGCCCCTTGAGAGCTCGGCCACGAAGCGGTCGGCGAGCTTCCGCTGCACGAAGAGGATCTTCAGCGCGGTGCAGCGCTGCCCGTTGAACGAGAGCGCGCCGGCCAGGCACTCCTTCACCGCCGACGGCAGGTCGGCGTCGTCGAGCACGATGGCCGGGTTCTTGGCGTTGAGGCCCAGCACGGTGCGCAGCCGGTTCGGAAACGGGTGCTGCTTCTCGATGAGGTTGGCGGTCGCGGCCGAGCCGATGAAGGCCAGCACGTCGACCTTGCCGGTCTGCATCACCGGCCCGATGAGCGCCTTGCCGTCGCCGTAGAGCGTGTTCACCACGCCCTTGGGGAAGCAGTCGCGGAAGGCCTCGAGCAGCGGCCGGTTGAGCAGCACGCCGTAGCGCGCCGGCTTGAACAGCACCGTGTTCCCCATGATCAGCGCGGGGATGAGGGTGGTGAAGGTCTCATTCAAGGGGTAGTTGAACGGCCCCATGCACAGGGTCACGCCGAAGGGCGCGCGGCGCACCTGGGCGGCGATGCCCTCCACCAGCTCGAAGCGCGAGGACGAGCGGTCGAGCTCCTTCAGCGCCTCGATGGTGGCGTGGACGTACTCGATGGTGCGGTCGAACTCCTTGCACGAGTCGGCGTAGCTCTTCCCGATCTCCCACATCAGGAGCCGCACGATCTCCGCGCGCTTCTCCTTCATCGCCGCCGTGAAGCGCGCCACGCACCCGATGCGCGCCTCCACCGTCATCGTCGGCCACTGCCCGCGCCCCGCGTCCCAGGCGCGCACCGCGGCGTCGAGGCACTCCAGCGCCTCGGTGCTCGTCAGCGCGGGGAACGCGCCGATGACCTTGGGCGTCAGGCGCTCGCCCTCCCGCGTACAGATGGGCGAGACCACCTCCATCAGCGGGCCCCTCCAGGCGCGTAGCTCCCCGTCGACGAGCCACTCGCGCTGCTCGAGGTACGGCTGCTGGTGGGCGTCGGGAACTCCCGCGGGAGTGGGGAAGAGGTTCGTCAGCTCCATGTCGGCTCCTTCGAGAGCCGGCAGCATAAAGTTTCGCGCTGCTAGGGCGCACCGCAATCGAGGTACGCCTCGACGCGCGCGACCTCCGCGGCCGTGAGCCCGCCGCCCTGGGGCATGGAGCCCGACGCGATGTACGAGCGGATGAGCTGCGCGTTGTTCTGCACGACGCTCTGGCGGCCCAGGCTCGCATGGCAGTTCACGCACCAGGTGGTGAAGAAGTCCGAGCCGTAGGAGGCCCAGGTGTCGGCGCACTGCGCGCCGCCGCCGGTCCCTCCGCCCGCGCCTCCGCCCATCGCGCCGCCCGAACCGCCTCCGGCGCCGCCGCCCGCCGCCACGACCACCGGGCCGAGCTCGGCGCCACCGTCGGCGTCCACCGGCACGAAGGTGCTCGCGCCGCAGCCCGCCAGCAGCGCCAGCACCCCCACCCACTTCTTCGAGCTCATGCGCACGGCGACGTCCTTCCTCTCGGCCGGGACCTCCGACGTGCCCGAAGACTCGGCCCCCGCGCGATCGGCCATCGACGCCGCGCGGGTGAGGTGTTTCGCCCCGGATCGCGGGGCATCGTGCCCAGCTCCCGGGCGCGGATCGGCGCGAAGCGCTTGGGCTGGAGCCGCCCCGCCACGCGCAGAGCTCCCGTCGCTCGGGGCGGTCGCCACCGAGCCGATCTCCCGGGGTGAGCCCCCCGAGGCTGGAGGTCGAGGCCGAGGCGCGCTACGCAGGCTGAACGATGAAGTCCTCGCTCTCGAACCTGGCGTCGCCCGAGAACCTCAAGCCCCTGTGGAACATGCTCAAGCGTGTCCCCGGCGGCGGCCGGCTCATGGGCAGCCTCATCGGCCGCATGGCGCCCTACACCGGTACCATCCACCCGGAGATCCTCGCGCTCGACCCCGGCTACGCGAAGGTGCGCATGCGGGACACGCGCCGGGTGCGCAACCACCTCCAGTCGGTGCACGCCATCGCGCTGATGAACCTGGGCGAGGTGGCCACCGGCACCGCGATGCTGGTCTCGGTGCCCCAAGGCGCGCGCGCCATCATCACCCACCTGTCGATGGACTACGTGAAGAAGTCCCGCGGGCCCATCACCGCCGAGTGTCTCTGCCAGGTGCCGCAGACGACGGAGAAGAAGGAGTACGAGGTGCACGCCGACCTGAAGAACGAGGCCGGCGAGGTGGTGGCGCGGGCGCACGCGCGCTGGCTGGTCGCGCCGGCCAAGGCCTGAGGCTGGGTGCGGTGACTGACCTGGCCGGTTGGACGTGCGCCGGCGCTGACGTGCGACAGACTTTGGGGCATGGCCACGGTCATCCCTCCGCTCAGGTACGGCATCGACGCCCACGACCGGCTGATCGACCTCGGAGGCGGCTGGGACGCCTTCGCCCTGGAGAACGAGGCGCCGGAGCTGGTGTCGAAGCACGTGCTCGGCCTGCCCCTCAGGCGCTTCATCAGCGACCGCACCACCGCGCAGCTCACCCTGGACCTCCTCAAGCGCGCCCGCGGCGGCGTGACGGTGGAGTACCCCTTCCGCTGCGACGCGCCGGCGCTGCGGCGCTTCCTGCGCATGACGATGACCCCGCGAGAGGGAGGGATGGTCGAGCTCTCGAGCTGCACTGAAGCCGTCGAGCCGCGGGCGCCGGTCCCCCTGCTCGTGCGGTCCATTCCGCGCACCAGCGAGCTGCTGAAGATCTGCGCGTGGTGCAAGAAGCTCCCCGTGGCCGGTGAGTGGCTGGAGATCGAAGCCGCGGTGGAGGCGCTGAAGCTCTTCGACCTCACCCGCCTGCCCGGGCTGACCCACGGCATCTGCCCGCCGTGCGAGCAGAAGCTCGTCGGCTGAGCGTCACGGCACGGTGATGGAGAGGCCGGTGGAGTGCCGGCCGCAGGAGCGGGAGAGGAAGTCCACCGGGTAGGTGCCCTTGGGCAGCGGCGGGAGCTTGCCCTCCCAGAACCCGGTCGCCGCGTTGAGGCCGCCGCCCACCAGCGCGGTCTCTCCGACGAGCACGTCGACGAGGTACTCCAGGTGCTGGCCGTCGATGGCGACGGGGAAGGCCGGGTTCGACGGTGCGCGCACGTCGGTGACGTTCGGCGTGGGGAGGCCCTTGGCGCAGACCACGAAGGGCACCTGCTGCCACGCCTGCCCGCCGCGGGTGTCGCGCAGGACGATCCACAGCGAGCCCTCGCGCGTGCCCGGCACCGGGTCGCCCTTGCCGCCGGGGCTGGTGAAGACCGTCTTCACGCCCTCGCGCAGCGCAGTGCGCGGCTCGGTGAAGCGGCCGCCGGTGGAGAACCAGGCCGCCATCAGGCGCTCGGTCTTCTGCTCCACTCCGTCGGGGGTGACGTTGGTGTAGGGCTCGAAGGCCGCGTCGGGGGCCTCGACGTCGAGCGTGAGCTGCTGTTGCGCTTCCACCACCAGGTGCGCGCCGTCGGGCCAGGCCGCGCCGTCGACGAGCAGGTGCTGGAAGATGGGGTTGGTGTTCCGCTCCGGGCTCTCCGAGACGTGCAGGCGGAAGAGGGTGATGAGCGAGGGCACCTCCTTCGACTTCACCCGGGCGAAGAGGTCGTCGAGCTCGGCGCGGGTAGCGGTGGGCTTCACCTCGGCGGCGACGGCGAAGGCGAGCACCTGCGCGACGGTGCCCGAGACGCGGCGCGGGTCGCCTTGCGGGAAGACGTCGAAGAGCGTCTTTGGGGTCGTCAGCGTGGCCTTGGCGCCGAAGCCCAAGAGCGACATGCCCGCGGGCAGTCCGCCGTCGGCGCCTTGGGGCGTGAAGCTGCCGGGGTCCTGCAACAGCGCCGGGTCGGAGCATGCGCTGCGGTTCTGGTTGTAGGGGTCGGGCTCGCAGCCGAGCCAGAGCACGGCGGTGCCGGCGTCGGGCCGCGAGGGATCGAGCACCAGGCCCTCGAGCGAGGCCGACTCTCCCGGCACGAGGTCCGCCGGGGTCGAGCGCACCGAGAGCACGCGCAAGGAGTCGACCAGCGTCTCCGGCGGGAAGCCGTTGTCGCAGGCCGAGGCCAACAGCAGCGTGACCCCAAGCGCGCGCTTCACCACTCACCTCGCACGCCGAGCACCGGCAGGATGGGCAAGCCCGTGAGGTAGGCCTGGTGGGTGTAGTCGAAGCTGTACACCACTGCCTCGACGTTGCCGCGGTTGGTGGCGTTCTGCACATCCAGATACACCGCGAGCATCCAATCTTTGTACACGAAGCGCTTGTCGAGGCGCACGTCGAGCTGGAGGAAATCGGGCAGCCGCCGCGAGAAGAACTCGCCCGGGAGCGGGAAGTAGAAGCCGGTGTTGGCGTCTTGAATGGCGCCGACGTAGGGCGTGGTGAGCGCGCCGGAGACGTAGCGGAAGCGCACCCCGGCGATGAAGTCGTAGGGCAGCTTGTACGAGGCCACCACGATGAGGTTGTGCGGCTGATCGAAGGGCGCCCGGCCCCACTTGGTGCCCTCGGCGTAGTCCCGCTCGGTGCGCGAGAGGCTGTACGAGATCCACCCGAAGAAGTTCTTGGTCAGCGCGTGGCGCAAGAGAAGCTCGGCGCCGTAGCCGCGCCCCTTGCCGATGCTCTTGTAACGGACGTCCTCGAAGGCCGCCGACAGATTTGACGTGCCGTTCTCGCCCAGCGTCGCGCGCGTCTGGTCGAACAGGTCCTTGTAATAGAATTGCACGTCGAGGCTGATGGCGTCGGTGAAGCGGGCCTCGGCGCCGAGCATGTATTGTCTGGCGCCCTCGGGCTTCAGGTCCGGGTTACCGAAGGTGGCGGAGAGCTGGCCCTGCCGGTAGTCGGGCGGCTGGTGGTAAAGGCCCGCCGCGCCCTTCAGCGCCAGGCGCTCGTTGAGCTGCCAGTGCGCCGACAGCCGCGGGTCGACCCAGGCCTTCTGCATCACCGAGTTCCAGTCGACGCGCGCTCCGGCGACCACGCGCACCGGCTCCACCGGCTTCAGGATGGCGTTCGCGAAGACCGCCGGCTGGTGCATGGTGGTCTGCGAGTGCTCGCTCTGCTCTCGCCGCGAAGCGAAGGGGTCGGGGATCTGGTTCAGCTTGATGATCTGCGGGCTCTGGGCGTCGACGACGTAGGGCAGGGTGTACCAGTCGACGCCGGCCTCGAGCTTCGAGCGAACCTCGGGCAGGTCGAGGGTGAAGGTGTTCCGCGACTGCACCGGGAACTGCTTGCTCTTGGCGTAGAGGTCCTCGCCGACGTTGAAGGACACGTCGTCGAAGCCGAAGGTGGTGCGGGTGCGGAAGTCGACCCGCGCGGAGAGCGGCGTGTCGTAGCCGAGGAGCAGGCGGTTGTACCAAATCGAGGTGCCGAACGAGCCGCGCCCCTCGGGGTCCAGCGCCGGGTTGGGCAGCGCCGCCACCAGCACGTCGCTGGAGCCGAAGAGGTTCACGAAGAAGCGCGTCTTCGTGCCCTTGGGCCGCCACTCCACCCGGGCCTGGTAGTCGAAGTAGCGCGGCGCGACCGAGAAGCTGATGGCGTCCTTCGCCCCGGGGATGAGCCCGAGGATCGCCGGCAGGTCGACGTCGATGTAGCTGCGCCGCGCCGAGAGGGCGAAGCTCCAGTCCTTGCCCAGCGGGGCCTCCACCAGCGCCGAGGCGTCGACCAGGTTGACGTCGACGTAGCCGTGGACGCCCGACTGCGAGGGCGTGCGCACCGTGGCCTTCACCAAACCGCCGATGGCCCGGCCGAAGTCGGCGTCGAAGTTGCCGGCCTGGAAGGAGAGGTCCTCGAGGAGGTTCGAGTTGTAGGTGCTGAAGAGCCCGCCGAAGTGGAAGAGCACCGGCACCGCGGCCTCGTCGATGAAGGTCTTCGAGTCCCAGGGCTTGCCGCCGCGCACCACCAGGAAGCCGAGGCCGTAGGGCGAGCGGGCCACGCCGGGCAGGTTCTGCACCACCCGGAAGGCGTCGCCGTTGGTGCCGGGGATGAGGCGAATCTCCTCGCGGCTCAGGGTGACCTGGGCGACCTCCTTCTTCTCCTTCTGGCCGCGCACCACCGTCTCGTAGCCGCCGTAGAGCCTTCGGCGGACGTAGTAGGTCACCTCGGTGCGGCGGCCGGGCGCGACGTCCTCCGTCACCTCGTACTTGAGGTGGTCGGGCGAGACGACCACCACCCTCCGCGTCCCCGGCGGCACGTCGGTGAGCTCGAAGCGCCCCTGCTCGTCGGAGACCGCGACCAGCGCCGCCTCGCCCTCGCCCACCACCACCTGCGCGCCCGCCACCGGCTCGCGGGTGCCGCGCTCCAAGAGGCGGCCGCTGAAGTTCACCAGGCCTGGCGCGATGCCGGCGTCGAGGGCCTCGATGGGCTTTTCTTCCACCACCGGCTTGAAGAAGAAGGTGTACGAATAGCGCAGGCGCACCGCCGCCGGCTGGCCGTCGACCTCCGCGGGGCTGAACACGAACCGCCGCACCGCGAAGAGCGCCGCCTGGTCGAAGTCCAGGCCCGCCGACTCCACCACCCGGGCGTCCATCACTTTGCCGTCGGGGCCGACGTCGAGCTCCATGCCCACCGTGCCCCCGGTGCCGGCGTCGAGCATCGAAGCGGGGAATTCTGCCTCCACCTGCTCGAGCAGTTGGGGAACCTTGGTGAGCACGCCGGTGGCGCCGCCGTCAGCCTGGGCCCACGCGGCCGGCGGGGCGAGGACGAAGAAGGCGAGCGCGACGCGGGGTGTCACGGCCCCGCCGTTTAACGCAGAGCGGCACCGGCTGGCAGCACTGCTCTTTCAGAAGGCTCGACGACGAGCAGAGAGTGCGCGAAGAGGGCCGCCGCGAGGGAGCCCTTGTCACACGGCGGTATGAAGAAGCTGGCGGTTTTGACGTCGGGAGGCGACTCCCCTGGAATGAACGCGGCGCTGCGGGCCATCACCAAGATGGCGGCGGCGAGAGGCGTGCACGTGTACGGCGCGCTCGAGGGCTACGAAGGCCTCATCGACGCGAACTTCCGCGAGCTGACGCGGGAGCTGCCCAACGGGTCGCTCTCGGTGGACCCGGAGGTGGAGGCGACGGGCAACCTGGGCGGCACGCTCATCGGCTCGGCGCGCTCGGCGCGGTTCCGCACGCCGGAGGGGCGCAAGCGGGCGGCCCGGCACTTCACGCCCGGCGGCTTCGACGGGCTGATGGTCCTCGGGGGCAACGGCTCGCTCACCGGCGCGCACCTGTTGGCCCAGGAGCACGGGGTGAAGGTCATCGGGCTACCCGGCTCCATCGACAACGACATCGGCTGCACCTCGATGTCCCTGGGCGTGGACACGGCGCTGAACACCATCGTCGACGCGTGCGATCGCATCTCCGACACCGCGCGCGCGCACCGGCGGGCCTTCGTGGTCGAGGTGATGGGGCGCGACTGCGGCTACCTGGCGATGTCCAGCGCGGTGGCCTCGGCGGCCGACGCGGTGCTCATTCGCGAGCAGGGCAAGAGCGAGGAGCAGATCGTCCAGGACGTGGTGAACATCATCCGGGCCGGCATCTCGCGCGGGAAGCGGCGCATTCTCATCATCAAGGCCGAGGGCATTCCGATGCCGTGCACCAAGCTGGTGCGGCAGACGGGCGAGGCGCTCGCGGGCGAGACCGGGAACCTGGAGATTCGGGCCACGGTGCTGGGGCACGTGGTGCGCGGCGGGAACCCCACCTACGCCGATCGCTCCATCGCGGGGCGGCTGGGCTTCTCGGCGGTGAGCGCGCTCTTGCAGGGGCGCACCGACGAGATGGTGGCCTGGCACCCGAACGTGAAGGGCGGCGTGCCCACCGAGGACAACGCGGTGTTCCTGTTCCCGCTCGAGCAGGTGCTCACGGAGACCAACGCCATCATCGACGGCTCCAGCCCGGTGACGAAGCGGCGCATCGCGCTGATGGCGCGCGCGTCGGACGTGCTGGCGCTGTAGCCTCCGAGCGCGTCGCCCGGCGCTCCTCGATGGCGAACCCACCCGCTGCTCCATCGCCCATGAGAGTCGTGCTGGCGCCGGTCGGCACGCGGGGCGACGTGCAGCCGCTGGTGGCGCTGGCGACCGCGCTGCGGGAGCGCGGGCACACGACCCTCCTCGTCGCCTCGGCGTCCTTCGAGCCCCTCGCCCGGCAGTGGCACGTTCCCTTCCTCGCGGCCGGACAGGATGTCGAGGCCTGGACCGCGCGGCACGCCCACGAGATCGCGCGCCACCCGCTGCGGCTGTTGCGCGCCTTGAACCAGATGCTCGACGACGAGCTGAAGCTGCAGTTCGACGCCTTGCGCTCGGCGCTCCCAGGCGCGGATCTGCTGGTGGGGGCGGGGCTCCAGTTCGCGGGCCCGTCGGTGGCGGAGGCGCTGGCCATGCCCTACCGCTGCGTCGTCTACGCGCCGCAGGTGCTGGAGTCCGACGACCACCCCGCCCCCCTCGTGCCCTGGCGACGAATGCCGCGGCCGTTCAACCGAGCGAGTTGGTGGCTATTTGGCGCCTGCTGCGAAGCCCTCTTCCGCGGGAAGGTGAACCGGCACCGGGCTGAGCTCGGCCTGGCACCGCGCGGGTCGGTCCTGCGGCTGGTGATGCCGGAGGGAGCGTTCCTGGCGGCCGACGAGGAGCTGGTTCCTCTCCCGTCGCGGTGCCGCCCCCAACCCGTCGTCACGGGCTCGTGGAGCCTGCCGGACACCGAGCCGCTGCCGCCCGAGCTGGAGCGCTTCCTCGACGAGGGCAGCCCGCCGGTCTACTTCGGGTTGGGCAGCCTGACGGATCCCGAGGCCGCGGCGACGAGCGCAATGGTGCTCCAGGTGGTCCGCGAGCGGGGACGGCGGCTGGTGTTGTCGCGCGGGTGGGCCGGCTACGAGCTTGCCGAGCCCGCGGGCGACGCCATCGTCATCGGCGCGGTGAACCACCAACGGCTGTTCCCCCGGGTGGCGGTGGCCGTCCACCATGGGGGCGCGGGCACCACCGCGGCGGCGGCCCGAGCCGGGGTACCGCAGATCGTCATTCCGCACCTCGGTGACCAGTTCGAGCACGCCCGCCGCATGCACGAGCTCGGCGTGGCGCCACCTCCGTTCGGCCGTCGCGCGCTCTCGCGAATGCGCCTGGGCGCCGCGCTGGGCGAGGTGCTCGACACCCCGGGCGTGCGGGGCCGGGCGGCCGAGCTGGGCAGGACCCTGGCTCAGCGCGATGGCGTACGGGCAGCGGTGGACCAGCTGGAGGCCGAGCACCTGCGGAGGAGGCGAGGGCGGTAGCGCGGTACGCCCGGTCTGCCGGAGGTGACGCCGAGCTGGCCGGACTGCCGGAGCGAGCGCCGGGCTGGTCCCTGCTACGCTGCGTCCCCTTGAAGCTGCGCCTCGCCCAGGTGGTGAAGGACACGGAGGCCGAGGGCCCGGGCCGCCGCTTCGCCGTCTGGGTGCAGGGCTGCTCGCTGCGCTGCCCCGGCTGCTGCAACCCGGAGATGTTCGCCCAGGACAAGGGCGAGGCCGTGGAGGTCGACGCGCTGGTGGCTCAGCTCGGCGAGGTGCCCGGGCTGGAGGGCGTCTCCTTCCTCGGCGGCGAGCCGTTCGAGCAGGCGGCGGGTTGCGCCGAGCTGGCGAAGGCGGCCCGCGCGCTGGGGCTCTCGGTGATGATCTTCTCCGGCTACACCAAGGCCGAGCTGGAGGAGCGCGCCGCCAAAGACGCCGGGGCGCGCGAGCTCCTCCTCGCGGCGGACCTGCTCGTCGACGGCCGCTACGACCAGGCGCTCCCCGACGCGAAGCGCCGGTGGATCGGCTCCACCAACCAGGCGCTCCACTTCCTCACCTCGCGCTACTCCCTCCTCGACGCGCGCTTCCACGCGGGCAACACGGTGGAGCTCCGGCTCGAGAAGGGCCGCGTCACCATCAACGGCTGGCCCGCGCCGGCCGACGCCGTGCGACGCTGAGGGCCCACCGTGAGCACCGTCTCCGTCCCCGAGTCCGAGCTGCTCTCGCTGTCCCGCGCGGCGCTGGGGCTCGCGCCGGCCCACGAACTCTCCCGGCTGCTGGTGCGCTCGCACGCCGCTCCGGAGAAGCTCGGCCCCACCGCGATGGGGCTCTTCGAGGAGACCCTGTCCAAGGGCACGGTGCTGTTGCTCGCGCGCGGTGGGGGGTGGCACCCCCTGGGCGGGAAGCGGTTGTGGGAGCGCGGCCCCTTGCCCGAGCTGCGCTTCACCCCGGTGCTGATGGGCTTCCTGCAGTGGGCGCTCAAGACCCCGCTCATCGAGGCGGGCGGGCCGCCGGCGCACGAGGCGAACGCCTTCACCCCGGCGGAGGAGGCGGTGGTCGCGTCGCTGCTCTCCCGGGCGCTGGGGTTGCGCTGCGACGCCCGGCTCTTCGCGCACCCGCTGGTGCGGTCGTCGCCGGTGCTCTCGCTGGTGTTCGCCGCCGAGCTCGGCGCGGTGGAGCCGCTGAGCGAGGTGCCTCCCCTCGACCTCGCCCGCCACGGGCCCTTCCTCGAGGGGCTCTCGGACCTGGTGGCCGAGCAATGGCTCCGGGCCGAAGAGGCGAAGGGCTCGGTCTCGGACGCGGAGGGCTTGCGGCGTCGCGGGATGGCGCAGCAGCAGGTGCTCGACGCCTTCTTCGCGCGGCTCACCACGCCGTCGTCGCGTCGGCTCGCCACCGGCCTCGTGTGCGCGGGGCTGCGCTGGCTGGCGGAGCCGAGGAGCGCCGGGCACTACGGCGCCTCGCTCCGCGCCGACGTCGCGCTCTCAGAGCGGCAGGCGGCCCGCGTCGCGTCGGGCGCCCTGCTGCGCGCGGTGGTGCAGGCCGGCGAGTGGCACCAGCAGCATCGGCACGTGCGCTTCATCGACGACGAGTACGCCGAGGCGCAGGCGCTGGTGAAGGCCTGGGAGGGGTTGACCGAGCCGGTGCTCGCGCGGGCGCAGGCGCTGGTCGCGGAGCTCGGCCGGTTGCCCTGACCGCCTCGCCACGGATTGCTCGCCTCGGCGCTCTCCCGTAGATCCCCGCCGATGCGGTCGCGCTTCGTTCTCACGATCGTCACGCTCGCGCTCTCCGCCTGCGCGCTGCCGGAGTACGTCGTCAAGAAGACCTACTCGCTCCCCGACTTCACCTCGTCACCCGCCGCGTGGCGCGAGCTCGAGCTGCCGATGCGCGACGGGGTGAGGCTCCACACCAGCATCCTCATGCCGGAGGGCGTGGAGAAGGCGCCGGTGGTGCTGATCCGCAACCCCTACCACTACGTCGATCGCGCCCTCGAGGTGCAGTGCCGGGTCTACGCGCGCTACGGCATCGGCTGCGTGGTGCAGGACGTCCGCGGGCGGCTGCAGAGCGAAGGGGAGTGGGAGCCGCTGATTCACGAGGCCGACGACGGGCACGACACGCTCACCTGGCTCGCCGCGCAGCCGTGGGCCGAGAGCATCGCGCTGTGGGGCGTCTCCTACCTCGCGGCGACGGCGCTCTCGGCGTCGGACGATCTGCCACCGAAGGTGAAGACCCTGGTGCTCACCGTGTTCGGCGTGAGCTTGCGGAGCGCGGCCTACGAGCGCGGCCTCTTCCACCACGAGCTGCTCACCGCCTGGGCGGCGTACATGCCGTCGCGCGGGCTCGCCGAGAAGCCGATGGACACCTACCGCGCGGCGCTGCGCCACCGCCCGCACCTCGAGGCTGATGAGAAGGCGCTCGGTCATCACTTGGACTTCTACCGCTCGTGGCTCACCTCGGTGGGGCCCGACGACGGCGAGTGGGCGAAGCCCAGGACACGAGAGTTCGAGGCGCTTCCTCCGAAGCTCAAGGTGCCCATCCTGTACATCGAGGGCTTCGACGACCCCTTCCTGCCCTCGGCGCTCGACACCTGGGAGCGGCTCGGCGATCGCCCCGAGAGCACCCTCGCCATCCTCCCCATGAATCACACCGGCATGCAGTCTGGGGACGTGACGGTCGACGTCGACACGCTCGGGGCCTACACCTATTCGCTGATGGTGCCGTGGATGCTGCACCACCTGAAGGGCGCGCCGCTGCCCTTCGAGACCGGGGTGGTGAAGAGCTGGCCGCGCGGGGGCAGCGGGCCGGTGGTGCGGCGAGACTGGCCGGGCGAGACGGTGGAGCGGCGGCTCGCGCTGGACGCGACCGTCGCGGCCGAGGCGCCGTGCGTGCAGAGACAGCTCGTCGAGCAAGCGCCGAAGGAGGGCACGCTGGCCTACCGCTATGACCCCAAGCGTCCGTGGCGCAGCGAGGGCGGCGCGCGGGGGCTCGCCTACCTCATCGTCAACGGCGAGCGGACCGGGCCCACCCGGCAGACGTGGACCTGCCGCGACGACGTCCTGCGCTTCACCACCACGGCGCTCGACGCCGACACGCGGCTCCTGGGGCGCATGCGGCTCGAGCTCTCCGTGCGCTCGTCGGCGAAGGACACGGCCTTCGTCGCCAAGCTGGTGGACATCGACGAGGGCGGCCGCGCGGTGCACGTCACCGACGGCGCCGCCACCCTGCACTGGCCCCTCGCCGAGACGCGCGCCCCCGAGCCGTACACACCAGGCGCCACGCGGAGGCTCGAGCTCGACTTCTTCCCCACCGAGTGGGTGCTGAAGAAGGGCCACCGGCTGGGGCTGTGGGTGTCGAGCTCCAACTACCCGTTCTTCTCGCTGCACCTGAACACCGAGAAGCCCTGGTACGAGGCCGACGTCTTCTACCTCGCCGACCAGGAGGTGCTGCTCGGCGGGGAGAACCCGAGCGCGCTGGTGTTGAGGGTCGACGGGATCACCCGCTCACCCTGAGCGAACCTCCCGAACACCGGCGCTCGGAAATCAGTCCTCCTCTTCTCCGGTTCTGCGCGACACTGCCCCCGTGCCCGAGCCGCTCAACGTGCTGGTGGTCGACGACGACAAGGCGCTCGTCTCGGTCTTACGCGCGGCGCTCGAGGAAGAGGGCTGGCGCGTCTCCGTCGCTCACGACGGCAAGGCGGGCCTCGCGCGCTTCCACCAGGGCGCCTTCGACGTGCTGCTGCTCGACGTCTTGATGCCCGAGCTCGACGGCCTGGAGCTGTGCCGGCGCGTCCGCCAGAGCTCCGAGGTCCCGGTGGTCTTCCTCACCTCGCGCGCCGACGAGATCGATCGCATCACCGGCCTCGAGACCGGCGCCGACGACTACGTGGTGAAGCCCTTCAGCACCCGAGAGCTGGTCGCGCGCATCCGCGCCATCCGCCGCCGCGTGGAGCGCAGGCCCGAGGCGCCCGTTCCCGGCACCTCCCTCGGCGAGCCGCTCACCGCCGGCCCCTTGCGCATCGACCCCGCGCGCTTCGAGGTGCGGTGGAAGGACGCCGTCGCGCCGCTCACCCGCGCCGAGTTCCTGGTGCTCCACGCGCTGGCGCGCCACGCGGGCTTCGTGCTCAGCCGGGACCGCCTCATCGACCTCGCCCACGGCGACGACGTGGTCATCACCGAGCGCACCGTCGACACCTTCATCAAGCGCATCCGCCAGAAGCTGAAGGCCGTCGACCCGGGCTTCGACGCCATCGAGACCGTGGTGGGCGTCGGCTACCGCTACAAGAAGCCATGAAGAGCGTCCGCACCACCATCGTCGCGGTCACGGCGGGGCTCGTGCTCTTGCCGTTCGTCCTGCTGGCGTTCGCCTGGCTCTACGAGCGAGCGCTGGCCGGAGAAGACCTGGACCTGCTGGAGCGGCTCGGCCGCAAGGTCGCGGCGGCGCCAAAGGAGAGCTGGGCCGGCCTGGCGCGGGCGAACGGCGCCTGGCTCCGGCAGCTCGGCCCCGACGGCGCGGTGCGCTTCGACTCCCAGAGCGCGGCCGAGGCGGAGAGCTTCTCGCTCTTGGGCGGCGTCTTCGAGGCGGTCTTCACCTTCTTCGGCGCGGCCAGCCCCGGCGAGCCGCTCCGAGAGCTCGACGCCCGCGGCGCCCCGTTCCTCGAGCGGGAGGAGCTCGTACACGCGCGCGCGAGCGGCCCCGCGGGCATGACCCGCACCTCGGAGTCCGGCCAGACGCTGCTGGTGAGCTGGGCCCACGCGCTGCCCGACGGCTCGGTGCTGCTCTTCGAGAAGGCGAACCACCGCGGCGTGCGGCAGCTGCTCCTCGCGCGGAATCAGCTGGTGAAGCTGGTGCTGACGCAGCTGTTGGTGGCGCTGCTGGTGGCCTTCGTGGCGGGCCGCTGGCTGGTGCGCCCGCTCGAGCGCCTCGCCGACGGCGCCCGCGCCTTCCCCACGCGGCCCATCGCCGACGCGCCCCTGCTCACTCGGGACGACGAGCTCGGCCAGGTGGCGCGGGCCTTCAACGCCCTCGCCCAGTCGCTCGAGTCCCGCCGGCAGAACACCGCCCGGCTCGCCGCCGACATGGCCCACGAGTTCAAGAACCCGCTCGCCACCATCGAGGCGGCCTCGGAGCTCGCGGCGAGCACCAAGGCGCCCACGCCGGAGAAGTTGGCCTCGCTCCACGCCACGATTCACGAGGCCGTGGCGCGGCTCATGCGCACCACCGAGGCGCTGGTCGCGGAAGTGAAGCTCGAGACGGCGCTGGCCGACGCGAAGCGCGACGAGCTCGACTACCGGGCGTGGCTCGACGCGCTGCTCGACACCTACCGGAGCGATCCGCAGCACGCGGGCTGGACCTTCGAGCTCGAGGTCGCGCCGAACGTGGGCCGGGTGCGAGTGGTGGCGGAGGCCTGGGCGCGGCTGGTGCGCAACCTCGTCGACAACGCGCGGGTGCAGCCGTCGGAAAAGAAGCTGGTGCGCCTCGAGGTGCGCCGCACGTCGAAGGGCGTGTTCACCGACGTCGTCGACTTCGGCCCCGGCGTGTCGGAGGGGAACCGCGACAAGATCTTCCGCCGCTTCTTCACCCTGAGGCCCGAGGGCGCGCCGCCGGGCATGGGCCTCGGCCTGTCCATCGTGGAGAGCATCGCCCAGGCCCATGGCGGCATGGTGAGGCTGGAGCCGGCTGCCGAGGGGCGCGGGGCGACGTTCCGGGTGGTCATTCCGGAATCTTGAATTCGGCGTCCTTCGGCCCCGCGCGGGGCGAACGGTGGGTCAGCCACACCGTTGCCACACGGAATCCTCGAGCGATCCGCGGCGCTGACCGCCCCCCGCCACGCGCGCGCAGCACACTGCCTCCAACTCAAGGAGGCAGCACATGGACGCAACGGCATCGGCGGCACGCAGCGCGGAGCGGGTGGTGGAGACCAAGCGGGTGGAGGCGCAGGTCCTCGGCGGCGCGGGGGCGCTGCTCCTGGGCCTCGCGGCCATCTTCTCCTGGCAGGAGCTGCACCTCGCGACGGAGGTGCTCATGGTCGCGGCGGCGGTTGGGGCCGCGGGCCTCGCCTGGTGGCTGGCGAGCATACGGGCGCAGCTGGTCGGCCCGGTGCTGCTCCTCGGCGCCACCGGCGCGGGGGCGCTCTGGTACGGCGCCACGCGCGAGCCGGTGCTGCTCTGGGCGCTCGGGGTCACCTTCGCCGCCTCGGTGGCCATGGCGCTGTGGGACCGGGTGCGCCCGCGGGTGGAGTCGGCCCTCGACAAGTGGCACCGCCTGCTCTCCTGGCACGGCGTGGCGCTCTCGGGTCTGGGGGCGTCGTTCGCGCTCTACTTTCAGGTCTTCGACGCGTCGGATCTCTCGCTCTCGCGCTTCGTCGCGCGCCGGGCGCTGCTCACCCTGGCCTGGCTCTTCGCGGGCGTCGGGCTGGTGCTGCGCGGCCGGGCGGTGAAGGCCACCGAGCTGCGTGACGCGGGCTTCCTGGTGCTGGCGGCGGCGGTGGGCAAGCTGCTCGTCTACGACACCATGCACCTCGACGGCGGCCTGCGCATCGGCCTGCTCTTCGTCGCCGGCGCGGTGCTGGTCGCCTCGGCCGTCGTCGCGCGCCGCCTCAACGCGGGCCGGAGCTGACCATGCACGCCCTCGTCCTCTCGCTCCTCCTCGCCGCCGAGCCGGCCGGCCCCTGCTTCGTCGCCACCGACGCCACGCCCGGCTGGAAGCAGGCGACCTTGCCCGACGACGCCCGCGCCCTCGCCGCGCCGGAGGGCGTCGAGCAGCTCCGCTCCGACCTCGCCGTCACCATCGTCGACGACAAAAGCGGCCTCTACCTCGCCGGCGGCTCCGACGGGCTCGGCGTGACGACCTTCGACTTCCCGTTCGGCGACGGCGGCCGGACGCTGGAGCTGCGCTTCGTGGAGCCCTTGCGTGGCGCCAAGGTCGACGTGACGGCGTACGGCGACGGCGGGCCGATGGCGTTGCTCCGCGAAGAGCGCGTCGGCGGCTCGACGCTCAACCTCGCCTGGGGCGACAACGACGTGCGCTCGGTGACGGTGCGGGTCCACTCGCACCTACGCAAGGCGCCCGTCCTCTTCGCGTCCAAGAGCACCCGGCGCGTGCCCGTCGAGAAGCTGAGCGTCTCACCCGCGTTTCACCTCTCGCGCTCGCTCTTCTACAAGCAGCCCGCCGGTTCGCCGGTGCTGCTCTGCCAGGACCCCGGCCGCCCGCTCACCCTCAAGCCCGAGAGCCTGGCGTCGATGCAGCTGCCGGTGCCGGTGGTGCTGCAGCGGCGGTGACGGCGCGACCTCACCCCGAGGCCATCAGGTGATGGACGTCGAGAGGGGTCACGCGCCCCGGCTCGACTCGAACCGGAGCACAGTACGGCACGCCGCCGTCGTCCTGCTCGACGCCCGTCTCGCACCAGCCACAGCCGTCGGTGTCGACCACGACCACCGAGTAGGTGCCCGCGTCGAGCGCCACCGCGTAGGTATCGAGCCAGGTGAGATCAACTCGCGCGCCCACCCCCGCATCCGCGAGCGTGTAGCGAAACATGTCGGGCC
The DNA here is from genome assembly GCA_037443525.1 of Archangiaceae bacterium. GTDB lineage: Bacteria > Myxococcota > Myxococcia > Myxococcales > Myxococcaceae > JBBIOE01. Next base: position 32,502 of record JBBIOE010000016.1, read on the forward strand.
AGCCGCCGGTTGGATTGGTCATGGCGCAATTCGCCTGCTCGAGCGTCGGGCCGTTCAGGGGGAGCGGCCCCTCGACGACCACCAGCGTGGCCGGGATCTTCTTCCTCACGCAGGTGGCCCAGACGCAGGTGCTCGGGAAGCAGTTGCCCACCGTCATCCACGAGTGGCCGGCGAGGCCCTGTGGGAGGTCGAGCGCGGCGATCTCCTCGTCGGTGATGGCCCTCTGCGCATCGAGGCCCGTCCGGTCGCAGGCCCACGCCAACAGGACCGCCGCCGCCAGCGCACGGACGAAGAAGCCGCGAAGTCCCCGAGGAGCCCCCATGCGGTCGACCATAGCTCGGCCGCGGTGACGGGTTGAGGAGCCCCGCGCATTCGCGGGCCGTGCCAGTCTCGCCTCGCGACTGTGCGCGCCCACGCTTCGACGAGGGGCGCGATCTCCAGCGCCGACGGCGCTTCGTCGCGGCCTGCACCGCTTGCGCTGACGCCTCACCCCTCGAGCGCCGGACCGCGTGGCGAGCCCTCGTGGCGCGCGGGGTGCAATCGTGCGGCCCCGTGAGTCCACCGACTTCGAGTGTCGAGGCGCTGACGACGTGGTTGGAGGAGCGTGCGCCGTGGCGCCCCGAGCCTCGGGGCAAGGCTGGCCCGGCCACGTGCGTCGAGCGCTACGGTCAGCTCGGGAGCGAGCGGCGCCACGCCGGGAAGGTCGAGCGCATCTCGCAGGCGCTCCGCTCCCGCACGAGCACCAAGCCCCTCTCGCTCCGCAAGGGAACGCCGTCGCACCAGGTGCCGAAGGCGGTCGACGCCAAGTACACCGACGACAAGCTCGACGTGAGCGAGCTCGACGAGATCATCGACATCGACGTCGCCCGCCGCACCTGCACCGCCGAGCCGGGCGTCACCTTCGTGGACCTGGTCGACGCCACGCTCGCGCGGGGGCTGGTGCCGGTGGTGGTGCCGGAGCTCGAGACCATCACCCTGGGCGGGGCGGTGGCCGGGTGCTCCATCGAGTCGATGTCCTACCGATTCGGCGGCTTCCACGACTCGTGCCTCGAGTACGAGGTTCTCACCGCCAAGGGCGAGGTGCTTCCTTGCACGCCCGAGAACGAGAACGCGCTCCTCTTCCAGATGGTGCACGGCTCGTTCGGGACCCTGGGCCTCGTCTCCCGGCTGCGCTTCAAGCTCGTCCCGGCCAAGCCGTTCGTGAAGGTCGACTACGAGAAGTACGGGACGCTGGCCGAGTACCAGGCGGCCATCTGGCGCCGGTTCCAGACGCAGGACGTCGACTTCATGGACGGCATCATCCACTCGCCCAGCGAGCTCGTGCTGAGCCTGGGGAACTTCGTCGACGAGGCGCCCTACACGCACAGCTACGACTGGCTGCGGGTCTACTTCCGGAGCACGCGGCACCGCTCGACCGACTATCTCCGCACCAGCGACTACTTCTTCCGCTACGACCACGGCGTCACCGACGTGCGGCCGCGCTCCTTCCTCGGCCGGCTCTTCCTCGGTCCCTTCCTCGGCTCGACCGAGATCCTCCGGCTCGCCGAGACCTTCTACTTCCTGCTCCCGAGGCGCCGACCCAACATCATCCTCGACGTCTTCATCCCCTTCTCGAAGGTCGAGGTCTTCTTCGACTGGTACACGAAGGAGTTCCGTCACTTCCCGCTCTGGTGCGTGCCCTACCGGCTGGTGCACCAGTACGAGTGGCTCTCCGACCGCTATGTCGCCGGGCTCGAGGACGAGCTGTACCTCGACCTGGCCATCTACGGCATGAAGCAGCGGGGAGAGACGGACTACGTGCGCCTGATGGAAGAGAAGCTCCTCGAGCTCGGGGGCCTCAAGACGCTCATTTCCCACAACCAGCTCACCGAAGACGAGTTCTGGAGCATCTGGAACAAGGGCAACTACGAGACCGTGAAGGCGCGGGTGGACCCGAACCACGTCTTCCGGGACCTGTACGAGAAGACCTGCCGGCGAGGCTGAAGCTCCTCTCGGCTACTTCGGCTGGGCGTTCGCCGCGACGGCCTCGTTGATGGCGTTCTTGAAGCGGCCGATCAGGTGGTTCGCCTCGTCGAGGCGCGTGTACATCTGCTGTACCGGCGTCCAGGCGGCCTCCTTGCTGGGAAATGCCGCCGCCGCCTTCTCCGCGCCCTCCGCCGCCGCCGTCAGCTCAGCCGCGATCTGTCTCAAGATCAGGCGCATGTCGTCGACGAGGACCTTCTGCTGCTTGTCGTCCATGAGGCTCTCCAGGGTTCGCCTTGGTGGGCGAGTGTTAGCAGACCCGGCCTGTCAGCGGGCCGCGGCGATGAGCTTCCGGCACCGCCAGTCGAAGTAGTGGGCGAGGAACCAGAAGCTCTTGAACGCCGGGTTCCGCGTCTGGCGGTGGTGGTAGCGGTAGTAGATCTGCTGGGCGATGACCGCGAGGCGGAAGAGCCCGAAGACCTCGTAGAACGTGAAGTCGCGCGGGGCGAGGCCGCTCTTCTCGAAGTAGCGGGCGACGACCTCCTTCCGCGTGAGCATGCCGGGCAGGTGCGTCGGCTGGCGCCGCGTCTTCCTCGCCACCAGGTCGTCGGTGGCCTCGACCCAGTAGGCGAGGCTGCCGCCGAGATCCATCAAGGGGTCGCCGAGCGTGGCCATCTCCCAGTCGAGCACGCCGATGACGCGGGTGGGCTCGTCGGGGTCGAGCACCACGTTGTCGAAGCGGAAGTCGTTGTGGATGACGCAGGTGGTGACGTCTTCGGGCGTGTGCGCCTCGAGCCACTCGATGACGCGCGTGAAGCGCGGCACGTTCCAGGTGCGGGCCTTGGCGTAGCGCTCGCTCCAGCCCTCCACCTGCCGCCTCGCGTAGCCGGCGCCCTTGCCGAGCGAGTCGAGGCCGCAGGCCTTGGGGTCGACCCGGTGGAGCGCCACCAGCGTGTCGATGACGTTGAGGCAGAGCGTGCGCGTGGTGGCGGGGTCGAGCGTCACGCCCAGCGACGCGCGGGGAATCACGCCGGGAATTCGCCGCATCACGTAGAACTCGACGCCCAGCACCGAGAGGTCGTCGCAGAGGGCGATCATCTCCGGGACGAAAGGGAAGACGGGCCTGAGCGCGGCCTGCACCCGGAACTCGCGCCCCATGTCGTGCGCGGACTTCGCCTTGGTGCCCGCCGGCGGGCGCCGCAGCACCAGGTCGTCGTGCTCGTACTCCAGGCGGTAGGTCCAGTTCGACGCGCCGCCGGAGTACTGGGTCACCTTCGGCGTCCCCACGAGCGCCGGCCGCTTCGTCTTCAGCCAGGCGTCGACCTTCGCCACGTCGAGCGCTTCGCCCTCGCGCACCGCGCCCGCGACGTCGAGCCTCGGGCCCTCACCCATCGTCCCGCCCCGCGCCCGGCCGCCGCCCGCCGCCGTGCTTCGCGAGCTCCACCTTGGCGATGAGCCCCTTGTGCACCGCGTCCGGGCCGTCGGCGATGCGCAGGACGCGCCCCATGGCGAAGAGCGCGGTGAGCGGCGTGTCGCTGGAGACCCCCGCGCCGCCGAACATCTGAATCGCCTCGTCGGCCACCCGCTGCAGCACGTTGGGCGCCACCACCTTGATGGCGGAGATCTCGTGCAAGGCCGCCAGGGGCCCCAGCTCGTCGAGCTTCCACGCCGCATAGAGCGTCAGCAGCCGCGCTTGATCGATGGCGATGCGCAGCTCCGCCACGCGCTCGCGGTTCCCGCCCAGGTTGATGAGCGGCTTGCCGAACGCCACCCGCTCCAGGCCGCGGCGAATCAAGAGCTCCAGCGCGCGCTCGGAGGCGCCGATGCAGCGCATGCAGTGGTGAATGCGCCCGGGCCCCAGCCGCCCCTGGGCGATCTCGAAGCCCATGCCCGGCCCCGAGATGATGGCGGACCTGGGCAAGCGCACCTCGTCGAACCACACCTCGCCGTGGCCGTAGGGCTCGTCGTAGTCGCCGAACACCGGCACCATGCGGCGAATCGACACGCCCTTCGCGTCCATCGGGAACAGCACCATCGAGTGCTGGTGGTGGCGGTCGGCGGAGGGGTCGGTGACGCCCATGAAGATGCCCACCTGGCAGTCGGGGTGCCCCAGGCCCGTGGACCACCACTTCTTGCCGGAGAGCACCACCTCGTCGCCCACCACCTTCGCGGTCGCGCGCATGTTGGTGGCGTCACTGGAGGCGACGTCGGGCTCGGTCATGCAGAACACCGAGCGAACGCGGCCCTCGAGGAGCGGCGTGAGCCACCTGGCCTTCTGCTCCTCTGAGCCGTACTTCCACAGCACCTCCATGTTGCCGGTGTCGGGGGCGTTGCAGTTGAAGAGCTCGGGGGCGAGGAAGCTTCGTCCCATCTCCTCCGCCAGCGGCGCGTACTCGAGGGTGGTCAAGCCCGCGCCGAGCCGCTCGTCGGGGAGGAAGAGGTTCCACAGGCCTTGCTGCTTCGCGCGGGCCTTGAGCGCGGTGATCTCGGGCGCCACCCGCCACGTCTTCCAGTCGGCGCCGTGGCGCTGAGCCGCGACGCCTTGGAAGTAGCGCTCCTCGAGCGGCAGGACGTGCTCGGCGAGGAAGGCGCGGATCTTGGTCAGCAGAGCCACGGTCTTCGGCGAAGGCGTGAAGTCCATGGGCCCGGCATAGCAGGCTCGCTACAACTTCACCTTCACGCGCACGCCGAAGGTGTGGCGCAGCTCGCTCGCCAGCTCTCGCGCGATGCGGGTGCCGGCGGCTTCGAACCCGCCCGCCTCCATCACCGTCGCCTTCTCCTCGGAGAGCACGCTCGAGTCCGTCGTCTTGAGGAGCCGCACCGTCACCAGCACGCTGCCGCTGCCGGAGCGCTGCACCGCGCCCTCCACGCGCGCGGCGGCCCCCTTCGCGGCCTCGCCCTCGAGCACCGCGTAGCCCTGCGCCTCGAGCTCCTTCCTCAGGCCCGCCTCGACGGCTCGCGCGTTCCCGGCGTCGCTGGGCGCGGCGGTGAGCGAGGCGAGGTGCACGGAGACGCCCTGGGGCGCGGCGGCGACGGCGAGGGAGGCGAGCAGCGGCAGCATGCGCGCGAGCCTAGCAGCCCCTGGTGTACCGGCTGGAGCGGCCCCCCTCGGTCACGCGCACTGGGGAACGCACGGCTGGCTGCAGCTCGTGGTGCAGTTGGTGTAGCCCGGGCAGACCGCGATGCAGCTCCGGTTGGCCTCGCGGCAGCCGGTCGCGGGCGTGCAGGCGTCGTACGCGCCTCCCCGGCAGCGCCCGGTCGTCAGGTTGCACGAGCCGCTCTGGCACTGGTTGTCGGCGGTACAGGTGTCGAGACTCGCGCGCGAGTGCAGGGGGTAGCAGGTGGCGATGGTGCGCCCGTCGAAGGCCGCGCAGAACAGGCCGGCGCCGCAGGCGTCGACGCCGTAGTCGGCGCAGCACGACTCCGACATCGTGCGGACGGCCGGGATGCTCTTGCAGCCGGTGGACGCCGTGTTGCCGTTGCCGCCGTCGGAGGTGGAGGTGGAGCTCGAGTCGGGACCGACGCCGAGCCCGAAGCACGACGACCCCACGACGGACAATGCGAGCGCGGCGGCGAGTGAGAATCTCATCGGCGTCGCACCATACCCTGGCACCGGCCGACCGCTACGGGCTCCGTGCGCTGTGGCTCCGCGCGAGCGCGACGGTTACGTTCGCACCCCATGCCCTCCTATCAGTGGATCGCCGAAACGCCCGCCAAGTGGGACGCCGACAAAGTTCGCTTCATCGCCGAGGCGCCCTCCGGGACCTTCGACAGCCGCTACCGCCAGCTCAAGCCCGGCGCCATCGTGCCCGGAGAGTGGTGGCGCGCCTCCGAGGGCGGCAAGACCGTCGGCTACGGGTGGCTCGACGTGAGCTTCGGAGACGCGGAGATCCTCCTCGTCACCGACCCCGCCGCTCGGAAGAAGGGCGTCGGCGAGTACATCCTCGGGAAGCTGGAGGATGAGGCCCGCGTGCGCGGCCTCAACTACCTCACCAACATCGTGCGGCCCACCCACCCCCAGGCCAAGCAGGTCGCCGCCTGGCTCGGGAAGCACGGCTTCGCCGGCAGTGACGACGGCCGCCTGATGCGACCGGTCCGGCGGTCCTGAGGCGCCGGGCGCGAATTTCGCGTACGCGCACGATTCGCCGGGTCGCGAGCAACGTTGCGCCTCGTCCGGTCGAGGAGCGACCGTGGCGCGGTTGATGCGTCGTTCCGCTCAGAGGGAAGACGGAGGACGTCATGAGTACGAACCTCGCCATTGTGCTGCTGCTCGCGGTCGCTGGGGTGCTGCTGGCCATGGGCTACTTCGGCGTGAAGCGGAACAAGCCGCTGCCCGGCCGTCCGGAGGATCCGCCGCACATCACCTACGAATCGTGACCGCTCGCCCCTCGTCGGCGGGCCGGCCCCGGTGGCGTCTTCGGGCCGCCTGTGCTGCGCTTGGCGCTTCATGAGCCGCGCGTACCGCATCACCGTGAAGGAATCGCTCTCCCGCCACGTGCAGGTGGAGGACGGCGTCGCGTCGAACCTCGAGCTGCTCCCCATTCTCTCGCCCGAGCGCACCAGCGCGCTGCTCGCCGAGGAGCTCGGCAGGCGGGGCTTCGCCCGCGACGGCGTCAAGGCCACGCGGCAGGAAGGCGCGGGCATCACCGTCGAGGTGAACCTGGAGACCGGCGCCGTGCAGGTGACCGCCGAGGGCCACCTGGACCTCGAGCTCGAGCGCACCCGCGTCGGTACCACCGAGCAGCCGCACGCCGAGAAGCACAAGGAGATGATGCAGGAGCGCCTCAAGGCCTCGCTGGAGCAAGAGGCGAAGTCGGAGGAGGAGCTGTTGCGCAAGAAGGTCACCGAGCAGCTCTCGGGGAAGCTGCGGGACCTGAAGGGCGAGCTCGACGAGGTCACCACCCGCGTCACCGCCGAGGCCCTCAAGCTGAAGGCGAAGGAGCTCGGCCAGGTGGAGGAGATTCACGAGGAGCCGAACGGCGGGCTGGTGATCAAGGTCCGCGTCTGAAGGCTGAACGGCAGATCCTCCGTTCACCCTGCGCGAAGTCGAAGGCTGCCGAGCTCTTCTCGCCCCGTTCAGGCGGAGCTCGTCGAAGCTGCCGAATTCCTCTCCCCGCTGTGCTCTCCTCCGGAACCGCGGGCGCCCTGGCGGCGTCCGTCCCTGGAGGAGGACCCATGCGCCACCTGCTCGTCGCCGTCTCGCTCGCCTCGTTCGCCGCCCTCGCCGAGGACGCGCCGGTCAGCCTCACCGCCTCGGACGGCTCGGGCCTCAAGCTCGCCTCCTACACCGCGCGGGCGGTCGTCGAGGATCCGCTCGCCTTCACCGAGCTGACGCTGGTCTTCGAGAACCCCCAGCCGCGCGTCATCGAGGGCCAGTTCCGCGTCACCCTGCCGCGCGGCGCGACCGTGAGCCGCTTCGCGATGAAGCTCGACGGCCGGTGGCAGGAGGGCGAGGTGGTGGAGAAGCAGGCCGCAAGAAGGGCCTACGAGGACTTCCTCCACCGAAGGCAAGACCCGGCGCTGCTCGAGCAGGCCGCGGGCAACGAGTTCTCCGCGCGCGTCTTTCCCATCCCCGCCAACGGGAAGAAGGAGCTCGTCGTCTCCTGGTCGCACGAGCTGACCCAAGCCGACGCGCCCTACGTCCTTCCGCTCAAAGGGCTGCCACAGATCGGCGCGCTCGATGTGGAGGTGTCGTCGGGCGGCGTCTCGCTCGCGTCGCTGAAGAAGACGACCTTCGTGCCGGACAAGGACGTGGTGGCGCAGCCGCCGCGCTCGGGGCGCACGGGCTTGCGCGCCGGAGACCTCATCGTGACGCGGGTGAAGGCCGTGGCCGCGTCGTCGCCCGAGCCGATGCCGTCCCTCTTGGTGATGGTCGACACCAGCGCCTCCCGCGCGCTCGGCTACGGGGCCGAGGTCTCGCTGGTGCAGAAGCTGGTCGAGCGCCTCGGAAAGTCCGCGCCCGCAATGCCGCTGGTGGTGGTGGCCTTCGATCAAACGGTGCAGGTGATTCACGACGGCGCCAGCTCGGGCTTCGGCTCCGCGCAGGTGAAGGCGCTCAAGGACCGCAAGGCGCTCGGCGCGAGCAACCTGTCCCTTGCGCTGGCCTGGGCGCTGGAGCGCGGGAAGAAGTCGCCGCTCGCCCGCGTGGTGCTGGTGACCGACGGCGTCTTCACCGCCGGTGACGTGGAGGGAGATCAGCTCCTCGCACAGGTGGCGCGGCTCAAGGGCGCGGGCGTGCAGCGCCTCGACGCCATCGCGGTCGGTGGCATCCGCGAGGAGGCGGGCTTGAAGCGCCTCGTCACCGCGAAGCTCCCCAAGACCGGCGCGCTGCTCGACGGCGACTCGCCGGTGGAGGAGCTCGCCCGCCGGCTCTCCGAGAGCACGGTGGCGAAGGTCCCCGTGACCGCGGAGGGCGCGAAGGTGGTGTGGCCGCTGGCGCTGGAGGGCGTGCAGGCCGGCGACGAGGCGGTGGTGGTGCTGGAGGGCGCGGGCGCGGCGCCGGTGGTGAAGGCCGGCGGGGTGACGTTGAACCTGGCGCAAGGGCTCGCGGGCATCGAGAAGCCGCTGCTCCAGCGCGCGTGGGCGCAGGCCAGGATTCAGGCGCTGCTCGATCAGCAGGACCGCGTCGCCGACGGCCCGGCGCAGAAGCAGAAGCTCCGCGACGAGATCGTCACGCTCTCCGAGATGCACCGCGTGCTCTCTCCGTACACCGCGCTGCTCGTGCTCGAGACGGAGGCCGACTACGCGCGCTTCCACATCGATCGCAAGGCGCTCGCCGACATCCTCACGGTGGAGAAGGGGAGAGTGGGGCTCATGCACCGCGCGCCGGAGAGCGTGGCGGCGGCGAAGCAGCCCCAGGCGCCGGTGCAGAGGGCGCCCGAGAAGCTGAAGAAGTCGCTCGCCCTCAAGGCCGACGTCGCCGACAAAGACGGCGCGCTGGAGAAGAAGGCGGAGATGCCGTCGGCGCCCGAGGCCGAAGGCGGCGAGATGGCCGAGAGCAAGAGCAGCTCGGAGCCGGCGATGGACGCGCCCAGGCCCGCGCCGGTGATGGCGGCTCCCGCGCCGCCGCCTCCTCCCCCCGGCCGGCCGATGGCCGGGCCGGAGGCGTCCCGTTCTCGCCCTCGCGCCGCGGAGGTCGCCGACCCGATGCCCACCTCCAAGGAGCCCTGGGAGGGCAAGTTCAAGACGGTGATGGTGGCGCTGGCGGCGAAGGACACCCAGAAGGCGCTCGACACCGCGAAGGCCTGGCGCGAGGAGGACGCTGGCGACGTGCTCGCGCTGGTGGCGCTGGGCGAGGCCCTTGAGGCGACCGGCGACCTCGAGCGGGCGGCGCGCGCCTACGGCTCCATCATCGACCTGTTCCCCGGCCGCGCGGACCTGCGGCGCTTCGCCGGCGTGCGCCTGGAGCGCGTGAAGAACGACCAGGGCCTCTCGCTCGCCGCGGACACCTACGCCAAGGCCGCCGAGCAGCGGCCCGACCACCCCGCGAGCCATCGCCTGCTCGCCTTCGCCCTGCTGCGCGCAGGCAAGCCCGAGGAGGCCTTCGCCGCCATCGAGAAGGGCCTCGCCCAGCAGTACCCCGACGGGCGCTTCGCGGGGGCGCGGCAGATTCTCGCCGAGGACGCGGGCCTCATCGCCGCTGCCTGGCTCAAGGCCAAGCCGGGCGCGGCCGTCGACGTGCGGGCGCGGCTCTCGAAGGTAGGCGCCGTCCTCGAGGACAAGCCCTCCTTGCGCTTCGTGCTCACCTGGGAGACCGACGCCAACGACGTCGACTTCCACATCCTCGACGCCAAGGGCGGCCACGCCTTCTACGGCGCGCGCGAGCTGCCCTCGGGCGGGCTCCTCTACGCCGACGTCACCACCGGCTACGGCCCGGAGTGCTTCACCATTCGCAAGCCCAGAGGCGAGCGCGCCGCGCCGTACCGCCTGCGCGCCCACTACTACTCGCGCGGACCGATGGGCTACGGCATGGGCAAGCTCGAGCTCATCGACCACGACGGCAAGGGCGGGCTCTCCTTCGAGGAGCGGCCGTACGTGGTGATGGTGGACCAGGCCTTCGTCGACCTCGGCGTGGTGGCCAGATGAGGGGGCCCTGATCGGGCATGGCGAAGCTGGTGCGACTCTGCTTCGCTTCCGCCCGTGAGCTTCCGTCTTTCCGAAGAGCAGCTCCCCACCGAGCTGACCCCGTTCGCCGCCGTCGAGGCCGCGTACCCCACCGAGATCGCCCGCGCCTGCGAGGCGCTGAAGAAGGGCCTGTCGGTGCTGGTGGAGTGCGAGAAGGAGCTCGTCCCCTACTTCTACAAGTGCGTCCGCGACCGCCTGAAGAAGGACGGCAAGAGCTTCCTCTTCCTCGACGGGCGGCCGATGACCGACATGCCGGCCCTGCAGCCGGGCATGGGGCTGGTCGGCACCATCGTCGCCTACCTGCGCGAGGCGGTGCGCGGCGCGGTGGCCGAGCGCGTGCTCGTGCTCCCGCACCTGGACCTGCTCACCACCTCGAGCGGCGGCCTCACCACCGAGGCGCGCGAGGTGATCCCGCTCCTCTACGAGAACCCCGAGCTCGTCTTCCTCGGCTTCAAGGACCCGTCGTTCCCGCTCCCGCGCGTCATCGAGAACCTCTTCCCGAGGCGCGAGTCGGTGCTCGGCGTGCCGCGCGACCGCCTCGACAAGCTCGTCACCCAACGCGAGAGCCGCAAGCTCTCCAACGCCCGGGCGCTCGAGCCGTGGCGCCTCTACACCCACGTCTCGGGCGTGAACGCGGTGCGGCTGCGGCGCCTGCTCTCCACGCTCTCCGGCGAGGACTACCCGGCCGACCCGCGCGCCGCCTTCGCGCAGCTGCGGCAGGCGACGCTGGTGGGGCAGCTCACCTTGCCCGACGTCGACCTGGACCGTGACATCGGCGGCTACCCGAAGGTCAAGTCCAGGCTCAAGAAGGAGCTCCTCGACGTCTTGGCGCTCAAGGACGGGCTCGCCGACGAGGCGCAGATGAAGCGCATCGAGGGGCTCTTGCCGCGCGGGCTCATCTTCTGGGGGCCGCCCGGCACCGGGAAGACGCTCTTTGCCAAGGCCATGGCCAAGTCGCTCGGCGCGGCGGTCACCATCGTCTCCGGGCCCGAGCTCAAGTCGAAGTGGGTGGGCGAGTCCGAAGAGAACCTGCGCCAGGTCTTCATGCGCGCGCGCCAGGCCGCGCCGGCCATCATCGTGTTCGACGAGCTCGACAGCTTCGCCACCGCGCGCGGCACGTACCAGGGCTCGGGCGTCGAGCACTCGATGGTGAACCAGCTCCTCACGGAGATGGACGGCTTCCGCAAGGACGAGCTGGTCTTCGTGGTGGCCACCACCAACTTCGTGGAGTCGCTCGATCCCGCGCTGCTCCGCCCCGGCCGCTTCGAGTTCCACCTGCAGATTCCGTTTCCGGCCGCCGACGACCGCCGGGAGATCCTGCGCATCTACGACGCGAAGCTGGAGCTGCAGCTCTCGCCGCGCGCGCTGGACTACGCGGTGAAGCGCACCGGGGACATGGTGGAGGGCCAGAACACCCGCTACACCGGCGACCACCTGCAGGCGCTCTGCCGGAGCCTCGCGCGGGCGCGGTTGCGCGAGGGGCGGGCCGACGCCACCGAGGTGCCCGACGTGGAGGCCGCGCTGGCGGACCTGACCGAGCGCCCGGCGCTGACCTCGCGAGAGGAGCACGTCGTCGCCACCCACGAGGCGGGCCACGCGGTGTGTGGAATCTTCACCCCGCATTCGCCGCCCATCGAGCGCATCTCCATTCGCGGCGACCTGGCCGGCTCCTTGGGCTTCGTCAGCTACGCCGACCCGGCGATGCGCTACGTCATCACCCAGGGGCAGCTGCTCGATCAGATCTGCGTGCTCTTCGGCGGGCGCGAGGCCGAGGCGCTGCTCCTCGAGGACCTGTCGATCGGCAGCGCGGCCGACCTGGAGCGCGCGACGCAGATCGCCCGGGCCCTGGTCGAGCACTTCGGCTTGGGCGGCGACGCGAGCGGCGTGCGGGTCTACGACCCCGACGGGAAGGACCGCATCTCGGACCAGACCCGCTCGACGCTGGAGGTCGCGGTGCGCTCGGTGCTGGACGAGCAGCGCAGGCGCGCCAAGGCCATCGTGACCGAGCACCGGGCGCTCATCGAGACCCTGCGGAAGCTCTTGCTCGAGAAGAAGGTGCTCGATCGCGAGACGCTGGTGGACGTGTTGCCGGCGAAGAAGGCGGAGAGCTGATGCGTCCCATCCCCGTTCACGCTGCGCCCCCTCCCGTTCTCCCTGAGCGGAGTCGAAGGGTGCCGAACTCCTCGAGGTCCTGAACGATGGCTACCTTGACCCTCCGCCTGGAGATCGATCCCGTCACCAAGAAGAAGAACGTGTGGGTGAAGTACGACGGCGACGGCGACGCCCTGCCGCAGGAGCACGAGGAGCAGCACCGGGCGCTGGTGAAGGCGCTGCTCGACGGCGGCCACGTGAAACCCGAGGACCTCGGGGACATTCACATCGAGCGTGAAGGGCAGGGGGCCGCGCCGAGCGCCGAGCCGGAGCGAGGAGCCGCCCCGGCGGAGCCGATCAAGCAGCGGGGGTAGGGTGCCGAGCCACTCAGGGCGTGAAGCAGCAACGATAGTGCGCTGTCTGCGCGTACATGTTCGCGGTCGATGCAGGAGTTGAATCTTCAATCCACGCCTTGTACGGCGCACCCGCATTCCAAGCCGACGTCATGACGGCGCCCCACGTATAACAAACGCTATTCACGGCGGTCGCATTGAAGAAGCAGTACGTACGATGACTGCCGGACCACTCGCCGTCCGAGGTAGTGGTGGACGTCATCCCAACGGTGATCTTCGACTGCTCGACGGCAGCCATGATGAGCTCAGCCGAACAGAGCTCGCCGCCCGCCGTCGCGCACGCTGTGGCGCCTTCCTGGAACTTCACCAGTCCGACCCGAACGGTACTGTCCATACACTTGTCACCTACCTTTGTCGTGCCCGTTCCGCACGCCCTCGCCTTCAGTGCCGTGATCTGTGACTGATTGTCGTCGACGGCAGTCTTCACCGCCTGAAAGTTTGCATTGACCTCCGACGCCTTGGCCGGTGTACCAGCCGTGAAGGTGTTCGGAATGGTGACATTCGCGGCGAACGCCACCACGCTCACCACCACCACCGAGAAGAACGCCGAGCTGAGGATTCGCTTTGTCTGCTGAGTCATGGATTGGGTTCCTTTGGATTCAATCGTGGAATGAATGTGAGTTGGATAATTCGGCTACTGCCACGTGTCGGTGTCCCAGATCAGTGAGTCCCAGAGCGAGGAGCCGCCGCCAGTGCCGCCGCCGGTCGAGCCACCGGTGCCGCCGCCGGTCGAGCCGCCGGTGCCGCCTCCGGTCGCGCCGCCGGTGCCACCTCCGGTCGCGCCGCCCGTACCGCCCCCAGTGTCCCCTCCGGTGCCTCCACCAGAGGAGCCGCCCGTACCCCCGCCCGTCGAGCCGCCCGAGCCCCCACCCGTCGAGCCGCCGGTGCCTCCGCCCGTCGAGCCGCCGGTGCCTCCGCCCGTCGCCGGCGGCGACACGCAGGTGTGGTTCGAGTCACAGATCTTGCTGCCCGGGCAGTCAAAGTTCTTCTGGCATTCTTCGGGCGGCGTCGACGAACAGGCTGCCAGCACCAGCGCCGCACCGCCGATTGCGCCAAGCAAGCCCCCAGGGCCCAGCTTCAACAGCACATGTCTCATAGGTCTCCCCTCGACGAATTGACTCGACGATCCTTATTCAGCCTCCGAACCCGAGCAAGGAAGAAACCGGGGGCCGACTTGGCCTTGGTCATGCATCGCCCACCGTCCGCGGCGGCGGCAGGTCTGGCACGAGCCGCGCTCGATGGCCCAGGAGAGGCGACCTCCGACTACTCCTCGGGAGAGCCGGCCCGCACCGGCGCCCCCGTCCGGGGCGAGCCGCCGTCGGGCCCGTCCTGAGGTTCTCCCCGCGCGATTCCCACCGCCAGCGCCGCCACGAGGAGCGCGAGGAGCACCTTGAGCACCACGAGTCCGAGCCCGCGTGGGGCCGCGCCCGGAGCCGGCCGCGGAGCAGGTTCCGGGGCCTCGACCGATTCGAGGCGCACGGCGGTCTCCGCCACGTCGAGCTCTCCCGTCCTGCGCCGGACTGGGAGTTGCACCGCCAGCCCCTCCTGGGTGCGCCGGCGGGGACCACCGGTCGTGGGAATCTCGGTCGTCCGCCGCTTCGGCGGCGCCGCGCTCCTGCGACTCGAGTCGGAGGACTTCGTGTCGCCGCTCGGGACGGGCGGCTCCGAGGCTGCGACGGCGCGCTCTTGCGGTGGGCTCTTCACCACGGCGAGATCGGCCACCGTCGCCTGCGACGACGCGTCGGCGACCGGGCCGCGCTCCTTCACGCCAGGCCCCTGCGGTGGGGCGGCTTTCGCCCGGCGGCTCGTCTCGAGCCCCTCGTCGTCGGCCCCCGACATGGTCATCACCCGGAGGTCGCCCGTCGCGGCGGCGCCCGAGTCGAGCAGCGCCCGGGTGAAGGCGATGCGGTCGGCGAACAGCTGGCCCATGAGCGCGGCGACGTGCTCCTCGTCGAAGGTCCCGCCCCAGGCCCGGTCCAGCGCGCGGGCGTAGTCGCGGGCCGTCGGCCAGCGGCTCTCCTTTTCCTTCTCCAGCCCTCTCATCACCACCTGCGCGATCGCCCCGGGGAGCTCCGGGTTCTTCTCCAGCGGAGAGGGCGCCGGCTCGCGGACGATCTTGAACATCGTCGCCGCCTCGGGGCCTTTCCCCCACAGGTGCCGACCGGTGAGGAGGTTGTGGAACAGCACCGAGACGGAGAAGAGGTCGGCCCGCCCGTCGACGGGCCCGGAACACAGCTGCTCCGGCGACATGTGATCGATGGTGCCCTTCACCATGCCGACCTGGGTCCGATCGAGGCGGCCGCGGGCCTTGGCCACCCCGAAGTCGATGATCTTCACTCCGCCGGTGTAGGTCACCATCACGTTGCGCGGGTTGATGTCGCGGTGAACGACGGGGCTCGGTGCTCCAGTGGTGGGCTCGACGAAGGTGTGCGCGGAGTGCAGCCCGAGCAGGACGTCGTGCACCACGCGGCAGGCGAAGCCCAGCGGCAGGGGCACCCCGGTCGCCCGGGCGCGCTCCACCACCTGCTCGAGGTTCTGGCCGGCCACGAACTCCATCGCCAGGAGCGGCTTCTGCGTGCCGGGGTCCTCGGCGAGCTCGTAGACCTGGGCGATGTTGGCGTGACTGAGGGCGGCGGTGATGCGCGCCTCGTCGAAGAACATCTTCACGAAGGACTCGTTGGCGGCGAGCCGGGGAAGCACTCGCTTGAGGGCCACGAACTTCCGGAAGCCGCCCTTTCCAGTCAGCGACGCCAGGTACAGCTCGGCCATGCCGCCCGCGGAGAGCAGCCCGAGGATCTCGTACTTGCCGACGAGCTGGCCCTTCTTGAGCTCCGTCGCTGCTCTGGTCACGGTGACTCCGCCGAGCTCGCCCTTTGACGAGACGCGGCGCCACACCGAGCGCCGCGAAACGCGCGCGACTCTCTCACTCTCCCGCCGGAGCACGAACGGAGAACTTCACTCCGAAAAAGGAAATGCGATTCGGGCGTGAAGGCCCGGACTCCGAGGGCGGCTGAGAGGAACACGTTGGCTCAACCCTCAGGACTCCCAAGCGCGGAAATGTCGCAAAGATTCCGCCGGCGGGGGTTGGCCATCTCTGCCGCGGCCGCGCCCATGCAACGGGTCAGTGACGGCGCCCCGGCTGAGCCGCGTAGGGGAACGAAACGATGATCCCATCCGACACCGCACGCTACGTGGCCGAAATCGACGAGGGCATCCTCGATGAGCAGCTTGCGGCGTGGCAAACCGAGCAGCCGAAGCTCGGGGTGCTCGTGCTGCTTCCCGAGGCTGAGAGGGAAGCCGTCACACGCATCCAACACGTGTTTGCGCGCAGGCGGGTTCCGCTGGCCGGGGCCGTATTTCCTGCGCTGACCGAGGCTGGCGCGTTCCGCACACGGGGGGCGTGGCTGCTGCGCTTCGACGAGATGCCCTACGTGGCGCTCTACCCGGACCTGCCCAGGGAGGAGGGGAAGATCCCGGCGGCGCTGGACGCCATCACGGCGGACCTCAAGTCTCATCTGGGCGAAGGCCGCGACGTCACGCTGTTCCTGCTGTTCGACGCGATGGTGCCGAACATCGCCACGCTGCTCGATGAGCTCTACCTGCGCCTCGCCAATCGTGTTCACTACATGGGCGCGAACGCCGGCAGTGAATCCTTCAAGCCGATGCCGTGCCTGTTCGATGGCTCACGCACCATGCAGGACGGCGTGCTGGCGATGCTGCTGCAGCCTCATCGCGGCACGGTCCTCGAGCATGGTTACAGGGCGCCGGAGCAGATGCTCACGGCGACCTCCACCGAGGGCAACCGCATCCTGCAGATCGACTGGCGCCCGGCCTTCGAGGTCTATCGGGAAATCGCGCGGGCACAATACTGCATCGAGATCGACCAGCAGAACTTCTATCAGTACGCGGTGCACTTCCCGTTCGGCATCGTCCGCGCCAACGGCATGATCCTGGTTCGCATTCCGGTGGCTCTGGAGAAGGACGGCTCCCTCTTCTGCATTGGCGAAGTACCTCCCAATGCGTTGCTGACGTTGCTGAAGGCGCCGGACGTGGACTCCGCCCATACCATCGAGACGCTCACGGAAGGGCTGGAAGGGCTCGGCGCGCCGGTGGCAGGGAAGGAACTGCTGCTGTTCTACTGCGCCGGACGGCGGCTGCACCTGGGCGTCGAAGCCGCGGAGCACGAGCTGCGCCTGCTTGCCGAGCGCACTCGGGCCAGGTGGATCGCCGGTGCGCTCTCGTTGGGCGAGATCGGCAGCTCGTCACAATGGGAGTACCCGCAGTTCCAGAACGCCACGCTCGTCGCGAGCTACTGGGGGCAACGCACCTCATGAGCCAAGAGCAGCAGATACTGACGATCCTCTACGACATGGCCATCTCCATCGGAAGCGAGGTGAGCCTGAAGCCGTTGCTCGTGAAGACGCTGCAACGATTGCTCTATCACACGTCATTTCCGGCGGGGCTGGTGCTCCTCGACGTGTCCACCGACGACGTTGCCGGGAACGTCGAGGCGACGCTCGAGGCCGCGATCGGCGATTTCGAGCTCGAGGGAGGCACCGGGAGAGTCCTGAAGTTGCCAGCCGTCCTTCTGCGCGGCGGCCCGGAGCTGCGCGAAGCTCCGGAGTTGCTCACACGGTTTGCAGGGAAGGGGAATGCCTATACGGCATTCTTGCGTCTGCCGATCGATCGTAACGGCGTGATTCTGCTGCTCGCCGCGCGCGTTCCGCACACCGATTTGCCCCTCACTCGCATCTTCCAGCCGGTGATGGCAATTCTGTCAAAGGCCATACTGCTGTGCCGTCATTACGACGCCCACACGGCTGGTTTGGTTACTGAGCGCAATACGGCGTGGGAAGATCTGCACAAGGTAAACCGCGCCCTCAAGACCATGAGTGCGTGCAATGAAGTGCTGGTGCGCGCCGTCGACGAGCCCGCCCTCCTGGAGGAGATGTGCCGCGTCGTGGTCGACGTCGGCGGATACCGCATGGCCTGGGTCGGCTATGCGCAGCAAGACGAGCAGAAGTCGGTGCGGCCGCTCGCGCAGTCAGGCCCCGAGACGGGCTACCTGAAGAAGCTCCGCTATTCGTGGGCGGACGATGAATTCGGGCGCGGACCGACGGGGCTGGCGATTCGCAGCGGCGAGGCTCACGTCGTCATGGACGCACTCACCGACCCATCTTTCGCCCCATGGCGCTCGGCGGCGAACGAGATCGGCTTCGCCTCCGTCCTCGCGCTGCCGATCACGGACGGCGAGGGGCACACGTTTGGCGCGCTCACGATCAACACGGCGAAGGCGGACTCTTTCCACGAGGAGGAGATTCGCCTGCTGCGCGAGCTCGCCGATGACCTGTCATACGGCATCACCAGTCTGCGAACCCGCGCGGAACGAGCTCGAACCGCGGAGCAGCTCTACCGGGGGCTGGAAGACACGATCCAGGCGCTCTCCGCCACGGTCGAGATGCGCGACCCCTATACCTCGGGGCACCAGCGGCGCGTCGCAGCGCTCGCCGCCGCGATTGGCGCCGAGCTCGGTCTGACACCCGATCGCATCAACGGCATCCGCCTCGCCGGCATGGTGCACGACGTCGGCAAGGTCGGCATTCCGGCAGAGATACTCAGCAAGCCGTCTCTGTTGACCTCGATTGAAGTGCAGATGGTTCGGGAGCACGCCGAGATGGGCTACAACATTCTCAAGGACGTCAAGTTCTCCTGGCCAATCGCGGAGATCACCCGGCAGCACCACGAGCGCCTCGACGGCTCGGGGTATCCGCGGGGGCTCAAGGGCGACGCGATCTGCCTCGAGGCGCGCATCGTCGCGGTGGCCGACGTGGTGGAGTCGATGGCGTCGCACCGCCCGTACCGGCCTTCGCGAGGGATGCTGGCGGCGCTGGAGGAGATTGCTGCCTATCGCGGCACGCACTTCGATGCGCAGGCGGTCGACGCCTGCCGGAAGGTGCTGGAAGCCGGGTTCCGCTGGAGCTGAGGCGCGAGGGGCCCCTCCTCCACCGCCTCACCTCGAGCGAAGCCGGTCCCGAGCGTGCTACACGCCTTCGCGCGTTCTTCGGGAAAGGGCTTGGCGATGAAGCGTCTCGCGCTGGTTTCTGGTCTCGCGGTGTGTGGGCTGGTGGCGTGCGGAGCTCCGCCGTCGTCGGCAGACGGCGGGACAGGCGGCGGCGCGGGCGGAGGCTCGGGCGGCGCGAGCGGCGACGACCTCGTGCTCACGCCGAGCTGGCCCTCGAGCGCGCGGCGCGGGCCCATCGCGCTCTCGGTGTCGGTGAGCGACGTCGACGGCGACGCGCCGGCGCCGGTGCTCGAGCGGCAGACCGCGTCGGGCTTCGTGGCGGCGACGGTGCTGCGGCGGGGCGGCACCGCCACCGCGCCTACGGTGCTCTGGGACTCCATCGCCGACGTGCCGAGCGACGCGACGGTGACCTTGCGCTGGCGCTGCGCGGATCCGGACGGTGAGGTGACGGTGAGCGGCACGGTGAGCGTGAAGAACGATCCCGACGCGGCGCGGCTCCTCGCGGTGGCGCACCCGCTGGGCGCGCTCGACGGCGGCGGCGTCTCCGACATCGGCACCGCGGTGGTGCTGCACCGGTGGACACCCGACGGCGGCGCCGGCGACGGCACGCGGCTCGACGTGGGCGCGGGGCCTTCGGCGGTGCGCGCCTCGCCCACCGGCCGGGCCTTCGCGGTGCTCTCCGGCCGCACCGAGGCGGTGCAGCTGGTGCTGACCACGCTCGAGGCGGAGCCTTCGGCGGCGACGCTCGGGCCCGTGCTCAAGCCACCCGTGGGCGGGGTGAGCGACGTGGAGTGGACCGGCGACGGCCGCGGGCTGCTGATGCTCGGCACCTCCGACGGAACCTCGTCGCCGACGCTGTGGCGGGTGGAGCTGTCCGACGACTACGCGGACGCGGGCGCGTTCGCGAGCGTGGCGGAGCTCCCCGGGCCGCCGATGTCGCTCGAGGTCCACGCTGCGACGGACGAGGCGGTGGTGGCGTGCGGGCAAGGTGCCACCGGCACGAGCTCGCAC
Source organism: Archangiaceae bacterium (assembly GCA_037443525.1). Taxonomy (GTDB): domain Bacteria; phylum Myxococcota; class Myxococcia; order Myxococcales; family Myxococcaceae; genus JBBIOE01. The sequence goes on from JBBIOE010000016.1 coordinate 52,125, forward strand.
CTCCTCGCGATTCGGCCCGACGGTGGCGTCCGGGCGCAGCTGGACGACGACTTCGGCGTGCCCAACGACATGGCGCTCTCGCCCGACGGCCAGGAGTTGCTCATCACCTCGTCGTTGTTCGGGGACGAGGTGCACCACTTCCACGTGGGCGACGCGGCCATCACGCGGCCTCAGCCGGCGCTGACCACGGTGCTCGATCCCTACGCCGTGCTCTTCCACCCGGCGCCGAGCGCGGGGGCGGTGGCGCTGGTGTCGGACCTCTCGAAGAACCGGGTGACGCCGCTCACCTTCGTGGCGGGCAGCCCGGTGGTGGGCACGCCGCAAGCCGGGGTGCCGCTGGCGGCGGAGATGGACCTCGTGCGGCGGGGCGCGGGGCTCGGCGTCGTCTTCGTCAGCTCGGTGGACACGGTGCGCTGGGTGCGGCTGTCGCCGAGCGGCACGGTGAGCCAGGGTGGCGTGGCCGTCGCCAAGTTCGGGAGCGGGGGCGAGGCGCTGACCGGCTCGGTGAGCGTGCAGCGGTAATCCGGACGGCGCCGCTTCAGCCGCGGTCGCAGGCGTGACCAGCGTCGAGCGTGAGCTCCGCCCGCATGCAGTGCGCGGTGAAGGTGGCGCCACCGGAGAAGGCGAGGGTGAAGTCGGTCACCTCCACGCCTCGCGCCGTCCGCGCCGGCGAGCGCTCCAGTCATCACGAACCAGTCGGCTCGAACTCGCCGAGCAGCCTCGCGTCCTGGACGCCGGAGAGGGCGATGGTGGCCGCGTGAACGTCCCAGGCCCGCAGCTCGATGCGGTCGACGACGGCGTCGTGAAAGTCGATGAAGCGAGGCATGGGCGTTCCTTCCCGCGGTTTGTCTCGCGCGAGGGCCCCCGACCACTCGCAACAGGCCCGCGACCATTCATCGCAGACCTGGGCGGGTTCGGCGAGATCGAGTCGAGGAGCCAGGTCCCCCGCTCGTTTCATCGGGCATGTCCGCCCAATCGCTGGTGCTCCCGCGGCCGCCGAGCCTCACCTCTGACGCCCTCGGCCTCGGCCGCGCGCTCTCCTTCGCCGCCGCCTTCTTCGGGATGCTCTTCCTCTCCCGGAGCGTTCAGGTGCCCGGCGTGCCTCGCTATGATCTCCTCTTCTTCGGCTGCCTGGCGCTGCAAGTCGCGCTGCTTCTCTCCGGCAAGGAGTCGCTCCACGACCTGAAGACCCTCTCGCTCTTCCACCTCTTCGGGCTCGCGCTGGAGGCCTTCAAGACGCACCCGGCGATCCACAGCTGGAGCTACCCCGAGCCCTCCTTCTTCCGCCTCCTCGGCGTGCCGCTCTACTCGGGCTTCATGTACGCGGCGGTGGCGGCGTTCATGCTCCACGCGATGCGGGAGCTTCGGCTCCGCGTCGAGGGGCTTCCCCGGAAAGCGTGGCTCATCACCTGGGTCGCGCTGGTCTTCGCGAACTTCTTCACCCACCACGTCCTGCCCGACGTGCGCTGGCCGCTGACGATCTGGGGGCTGTTCCTGTTCCGCGAAGCGCGGCTCCACCGCGCCGGGCAAGGGAAGGGCGCCTCGCTCCTGGTCGTCTTCGCCGCCATCGGCCTCGCGCTCTGGGTCGCCGAGAACGTCGCCACCTACGGCGGCGCGTGGCTCTACCCGCACCAGCTCCGCGCCTGGCACCCGGTCGGCCTCGCCAAGGCCCACAGCTGGAGCCTGCTGGCGGTCTTGAGCTTCGCCGTCGTGGTGCTGCGGAAGAAGGCGTCCAGCGGAGCCGCTCCCGCGCCGCAGCGACCGGCGGCGGTTCGGGAGCCCGAGGAGAGTCGACGGCCCGCTTGAACGACGATCAAGTGCTCGGAGGGTCGACCGAAGTGCGGTCCCTGGCACCGTTCAGTCCCAGCGCCGTCGAGGACCTCAGCCGAACCAATCGGATTCCCGAGACTCGCCGGCCCTCGACGCAGCCTGTCCTGAGCGAAGCCGAAGGGCTCGGGCTGAATGGAGTCGCCATTTCGAGCCCCCTCTCCGGGTGAACGGGGAGCACCTCGCGGCGCCACTCAGTGAACGCAGGGGCCTCACGGGTGATCCGCTAGGGCCCCGTTCCCGCTACGCTGGCCGCTCCCCATGGAGTGCTTCGTCTTCCCGAGCGAGGAGGCCCTCATCGTGGCGCTCCGGTCCGGCGCCGTGCCGCCCGAGCTCCACCGCCTGCCGGCCGCGCTCACCCGCCAACCGGACGGAGCGCTCGAGCTGACCCCCGCCGCCGCGGTGCCCGCCGCCATCCGCGCCGAGCTCTCCCGCCTGGGCGTCGCCATGCGCCCGCCCTCCGCCCCGGGCGCGCGCCTCTCCTGCTGGGCCGAGGCCGTCCTCCCCAGCGCGGTCTCCACCACCGACGCGCGCCTCCCGCTGGTCCTCTTCACCGCCCAGGACGGTGCTGCCCTCCTCGCGCTCTGCTCCGAGCTCCTCCGCCTGGGGTGCGACCGCCAGGAGCTGCGCCTCCTCCCGGCCGGCTCCCCCGCGCACGCGCTGGTTCGCGTCCTCGACCCGCCGTGGTTCGCCGTCTCCCGCGCCGTCGACCGCCTCGGCGGCCTGCGCGTCTTCGCCCCCACCTCCACCGACCAGCTCTTCACCGAGCTCGGCTCCACCCACCCGCTGGAGCGGAGCCTCGCCCCGCCGGCCCACGAGGTGCTCCTCGTCACCGCCGAGGGCGCCTTCTGGCGCGTCCCCGACGGTGCCTTCCACGAGCTCGACTCGCTCATCGAGCCGGCCGGCCTCGACGGCGTCTCCGTGCGCGAGCCCACTCCCGAGCTCCCGCGCCTCACCGTCAAGGTCCGCCTCGCTCGCGCCGCCAAGCCGGAGCCCGCCACCCTCTTCGTCGTCCCCGAGGGCGCCGCGCGCGTGGAGGCGCTGGTGCGCTCGCTCCCCGAGACGCAGGTGGAGAGCCTGCTCTTCGCGGTGACGAAGCAGGCCGTCCTCCTCCTCGCCCGACCGGGGCGCGACGCGAGCCTGGGCGGCCTGCCCGGCGAGCCCTACGCCCGGGTGCTGGAGCTGCCCAACCTCTACGCCCCCCACGGCACCACCGTGGAGCCGCCGCTCCGCCGCGACCGCCTGCGCACCTGGCTCGCCGCCGACCCCGAGCTGCTGGTGTGGCTCGAGCCCACGCCCGACGGCTTCGCCCGCCGCGCGCTCCAGGAGAGCGCCTTCCGCCCCCTCACCGAGTGGGTGGACTACGTCGTCGACGGCGCCGCCGCCGAGCTCACCGCCTGGGCGCGCTCGGCCCTCTTCGAGCTCCAGAGCTTCCGCGGCGCCGACCTCGTGCCCGCCGCGCCGGAGCGCGCCCTGCCGCCGCGCGCCGCGCCCGC
>JBBIOE010000017.1:0-53930 GCA_037443525.1 Archangiaceae bacterium
CAACATCATCCGGGATACGCCCGGCGTGAGGAAGATGGGCGACGCGCGGCTGGACCTCACCATCAACGGGCTGCCCTCGGACGTGAAGCTGACGGTCCGCGAGTTCCCAGTGCTGCGACAGGTAGTGCTGCGCAACGGCGACACCGGGGAGCTGCTCTGATGCGGCTCCTCAACCCTCGCTTCAGCGACGCCGGCGCACTCCCAGGCGAAGCGGCCCACTGGACCATCGCGACCGGGACGAGCCTCGAGGTACTGGCCGGCTTCGGGACGAGTGGCTGGGAGGACTTCGAGCGGTGGAGCACGCTCCTCGCGTCCCTCGCCGATGTGACGGTGGTGCGCGCCTTCTACGGCAACGCCGGCTTCGAGGCCTTCGAGCAGGCATGGGCAAACTCCGCGTTCCTCTTCGAGCTCTCGACGGGCCGCCTCGTCACCTGCAGCTTCAGTGGCGCCGCGGTGGAGACCTGGGCGCTCGCTGGTGGGCTCCTCAGCGAGTGGACCACCGTCCCTTCAGTCTCAGGCCTCGCGGAGGACTTCGTGCGCCCGGACTTCGTCGATGCCTGGGCCAACGTGCCCAGCGCGAGCCTGGCGACCGAGACATTCTCGGGGACGTGGAGCCACGCCGTCACCCTGTGAAGGAGTCGTCATGGCCGAGGCAGACTGGACGTACCTGAACAACGGGCTCGACCTCGCCGCGGTGGACCGAGGCGTGACAGCCGGAATCCCGCGCCCGCCGGGTGGCGGCAACTTCCTCTTCGGCTTCAACTCGCTCGCCGCGGTGCAGGGCGCCGTCGGGCTCTTCGCCAACCTCGTCAGCTTCGCGCCGATGGCCAAGGGAGGCTCCATTCGCGGCTGCGTACAGCGCGGCGCTGGCGGTGGACCGACGGGCTTCTCACCCTTCCTCTTCCTCTGCTGTCAGGGGAACTCGGTCAACGACAGCGCCTACATGCTCGGGCTCTCGGATGATGACCCGCACCGCATCGTCGTGCGGAAGGGCGCCATCGCCGTCGGCCTCCCCGACGCAGACGGCCCAGGCGTCCTCCTCAAGTCGGCCGCCAGCTTCGCGCAGGGTACGTGGCTGCACCTCCGGCTCGACGTCATCGTGAACGCGAACAGCGATGTGGTGCTGAAGGTGTTCCAGAACGACCTCGTCGCGCACCCGCTGGGCTCGGCGCCGACGTGGTTGTCGGTCGCGGGGATGGTGGAGTTCATCGACGACCAGCTCGGCATCAACTCCGGGAGCCAGCCGCTGACCTCCGGCCGCGGTGGCTTCGGCTGCTCGGTGAAGGACGTCACGCGGCGCTCGTACTTCGACCACCTCGAGCTCTTCCGGCAGGTGTGACGCATGGAGCTGACGGCCTTCACCTGCCGTCTGGGCGAGGGCCAGGGCCGGCTCGGGCCGGGTGTGTTCATCCTCGGTGACGACGAGCCGGGGCGCGCGTTCGACCTGGCGCTCGGCGATCGCGTCGAAGTGTCGCAGGCCGTCGACCTGACCGGCATCACCCTGGTGCGAGCGACGATGAAGCTGCGAGTGCCCGAGCGGGTGCCAACCGGCTTCGCCTGGGAAGCGTCGCTCGTCGTCGATGGCGTGAAGTACGCGAGCGTTCGCGGCAGGCCTGGGCGCGAGCGAGCCGTATCGGACCTCGCGGCGAACGTCTCGAAGCTGGTGGGAGCGCACGTCATCGCGGTGCGGCTCGAGCTCGTCCCTGGGTGACGAGATGGCGACCCTCGAGCTGCCCCGCTTGCAGGTGGAGGCCCTCTCGCTCGCCGCGAGCGCGGGCGGACCTCTCCTCATCAACAGGGACCCCGCGCCGGCCGAGGTTGGAGTCCCGGTCGACTCCACGCTGGCACTGGAGCTCGTGGACCCTGGGCCGGACGGCATCGACCAGGCAGCGACGCGCATCTGGGTCGACGGTGTCCTCGCCTTCGACGGCCACGCGACGCCCGCGTTCGCTGGGCCTCTCGCGCGCACGACTCGAACCACCGACGCGCTGCGTGTCGTGCTGCAGCCGACCGCGCCGCTCCCCAGCCTCGCGACTGTGGCAGTCCGCGTCGCCTCGCGCACCCTCGGCGGCGCTCGTGCCCTCGACGAGACCTACGCGTTCACCGTCGAGGACCGCATCGCGCCGAGGCTGGTCAGCGCGCAGGCGGTGGCCCAGCGCCAGGTGAGCCTGGTCTTCGACGAGCAGGTCGCCCTCCCGTCCACGCGAATCCTCGTGGAGCCCAAGGGCGCGCCGGCGATGCCGGTCAGCGTCATCGGGGCTGAGGTCGCTGGCAACACTCTCCTCGTGACGGTCGACCCGGAGATGACACCGGACGTCCAGCACGAGGTGCGCGCGCTCGGGGTGACGGACCTCGCGGGGAACCCGGTGCTGGCGCCGTTCGACCGCGTACGCTTCTCCGGCTTCCGGCCGGCGAGGCCCTCGAACCGGCGGTTCGACCTCTGGCAGATGCTGCCGAAGCACAACCGCCGCGACGACACGACGGGAGACCTCTGGCGCTTCGTCGCGTGCCTCCAGGAGGTGACCGACCTCCTCCTCGCGGACGTCGACCGCTGGCCCGACATCTTCGACCTCGAACGAGCGCCGGAGCCCTTCCTCGACCTCATCCTCCAGGACTTCGGCAACCCGTTCCCGTTCGAGATCGACGCGCTCGGGAAGCGGCGCCTCGCCGCGGTGCTCGTCGAGATGTACCGGCAGAAGGGCACCACGCAGGGCATCAAGAACACCGTCCGCTTCTTCCTCGGCATCGACATCACGGCCATCACCGCGTTCAACGCCGACACCCTGGTGCTGGGCGAGTCGCAGCTCGGCGTCGACTGGGTGCTCGGCCCGTCCCACCGTTTCGCGCTCTACGCGTTCAACGTGGTCGTCTCGCGCCTCCTCACCCCAACCGCGAGGAAGCGCCTGCGGGCCCTCGTCGAGTACCTCAAGCCCGCGCACACCCACTTCGTCGACGTGGTCGAGCCGTTCCCGACCGCCCTTCCGGACCACTGGGAACTCGGGCTGAGTTACCTCGGCGAGAGCACCTATCTCCACTGAAGCCTTGCGAATCAACTGGTTACGGACGGACCTCCCAAGATGTCAGAGTGGGCGAATATCCTACATACGCCCACAAAGGAGGGTGCATGAACCAGCGTGAGAAGAAGAAACCGGAGCCGACGGGCCCAGCGCTCACCGGCGAACAGGTGTGCGAGCTCTGGGTGTGTATCTGGTCGGAGCTCGACGGGCTCGAGCAAGGCGAGGAGCGGAAGGCCCTCGATGAGGTGCGCCGGCTCGCGGTCGCCTTCGACCGAGCCATGGACTGGCGCAACTACCACGACTTCCGGAACTCCCGCTTCGTGCGGGACCAGGACGCCGTTCACACCGCCGTCTTCGCGCACTACCTGCTGACCCGCGCGGAGCAGTGGAGTGCGGCGCTCGGCACGCCCGACGTTCGCCGAGAGGCAGAGGCGCGCCTCGCGGTCCTGAACAACGCGGGCCGCTGCTTCACGCGGCTGGTCGGCGTCTCTCCGAGCTCGATGCGCGACAGCTTCGAGCGCCTCGAGGTTGGGGTGTCGCACAAGTCCGTCTTCCACCCCGAAGCTCGGGAGGGCGTCACCATCGAGAGCCTGGAGGCAGGGCCAGCGCTCCCCCGCGAACGCGAGGCCCGCTCGCAAGAGGCACGGGCTCGTTGGCAGGCGCAGTGGGAGGCGGAGCGAGGCCGCCCCAAGAAGCGCCGCGCGCTGTCGGAGGTGACTTCATGAACCGCCAGGCAGTTTTCGCGTACGTCATGGTGCAGACCGCGGGCAACATCGACAGGCTCGACGCCCCTCCGAAAATCGACGGCGACGCGCTGGCCGAGAAGACCCTGCGTCGATTCCTGGAGGTGTTCCCGGGCCGACCCGCCGAGTCCGTGTACGAGCGCCTGTGCAGGACTCCCGACCGCGCTGCGGTCGCTGCCTTCAGCGACTGGCTGGCCCAACGAAGGCAGGCGACGCAGAACACACCCGGCGCGGAGCACTACCGCTGGGCGACCTACATGCTCGCGAACCCGATGAAGATCGAGCACAGGCCGGCGGTCGAGCCCGCGCGCGCAATCGTTCGCCCCTCGGCAGCTCAGGCGCTCAGCTGCGTGCAGACACTCCTCGGCCTCGAGCACGGAGCGCCCGCACCGGCCGACTTCCGGCGCTCGATGGTCGAGGTCATCGCCGCGTGGGACAACGAGGTCTCGGGGAACACTGAGGACGGCGCCTGCCCTGACTGCGGCGACTACCACCTGGAGCTGGACGCCGCCGCGCACGCGGTCTGCTGCTCGGGTCACGGAGCCATCGCCCAGCTCGAAGCCGCCCGAGAATCGGCGCGGGCGCTGGGCACGCCTCACGATGAAGACGCTGTGTTCGTGCTGCCGAAGGGCCGGTGGCCGGCCTACGGGCAGGCCTGGGAAGCAGAGGCTGCGCTCGACATCGTGCTCAAAGTCCCGAACAAGAGCCCACTGCCTCCGAAGGATCCGCTCGGCCTGCTCCTGCGCGTCGCGACTGAGTGGGCGCACTACGTCGACCGCTCGACCGACCCCTGTCCATGGTGCGGCGTCGTCCTCGCCCTCACCGAGGTGCGGCCTCACCTGCGCACCTGCGAAGAGCACCCGGCCGCGAAGCTGGCCCGACGGATTCTCAGTCGTGCGAAGACGGGCGCCGGACTTGAGGCGCTCATCTTCGACCGCATCGTCTGCCGGCGCGAACTGTCACTGCTGGCCCAGGCGACCGCCACCTACGACGCATCGATGGGGTGGACCGGCGACGCGGCGTACTCGAAGGTGTGGTCCGAACGTCCGTGGCGAGCCGCCTTCGCCCGCGCTGGGAAGTTCCTCGGCGTCCCGGAGCACCGCGTCCGGGTTTCGCGCCCGCCGTCGGCCGTGCGTGACGCCATGGCTCGCTTGCTGACCGAGGGGAGCGGCCCTGTGGCGCAGACCATCGCCGACATCGGCGCGCTGCGCAGCGCAGCCGCCGAGCTCGACGCCTGGGTCGAGGCAGTGGGGTTCGCGACGACCTGCCCAGCGTGCAAGCGCAAGGGCGTGCTGCGAGCCGAGCTGCCTCGGCACCTCGAGACGTGCCCACTTCACCCCGCAGTGCGCAACTCCCGAGGCGCGGAAGCGATTCGCGTGATCCACGGAGACACGAGCCCGAGCGCGCCGCGCGCGTTCGACGAGAACGACCCCGACCACTACCGCGACCGGGGCTGGGACTACTTCCGGAAGGAACAGGACGCAGCACTCGCTCGGCTCTTCGAGTTCGAGGCCTCCGAGCTGACGAAGGAAGACCGTGAGCGCGTGTCGTCGTTCGTCGCCAACTGGGAGGAGATGCTGAGCGCAAAGGGGCCCTGCCCGTGGTGCGGCGAGGCAGCTCGCTCAGACGAACACCTGCTTCAGTGCCTGCGCCACCCACGCGGAACGGCCGAGGCCCCACCTCAGGGCGACGAGCTGGTGGCCGTTCGCCTGCGCCTCGAGGCCGATCGGTGCGCGGTTGCGCTGGCGCGCCTCCATGAGGCGTGCCACGCCTTCTGGAATGGGATGAGCGACGGAGAGGACGGCAAGTCGATCTCCAACGACCGGATCGAGGACATGCTCAAGGAGGCAAGGGAGGAGGCTGCCACCGTGCTCGCCGCCATCCCCGAGCGTCCCTCGGTGTGCAGGTAGGGCGCTTTGCCGTCGGCGTGGCCGACCGCCTCGACTACTACTTTCGGCAGCGCGTCACCGAGGCCGAGCTCGACCTCGGCTTCGCGTTGCTCGAGAAGGCCGTCCACGACCTCGCGGCCGACCTGCGCATCTACGGCGTCGTCTCCGGCGGAGTGCCCTCGCCGCACTCGCCGGTGCCCGACCTCTCCATCGACCTGACCGCCCCGGCGCGCGCGTATGACAACCTCGGTCAGCGGCTCTTCTTCGGCACGGGGCAAACGGTCAGCTGCGCCACCGACCTCTCGGGCATCCCGACCGACGTCTCGACCGCGGGGAGCGAGCGCTGGCTGGGCGTCTTCCTCCGCTTCAAGCGCCTGCTCTCCGACCCGCGCACCGACGGGAACTCCCAGCAGGTCTTCTTCCGCCGGGACGAGAGCTTCGAGCTGGTGGTGCGCCAGGCTGCCGAGGGGGCGGTCGGCACGGCCCCGCGGCTGGCCCTCCAGCCCGACGAGCTGCTCCTCTGCGACGTCCGCCGACGACCGGGCCAGACGCAGGTGCTCGCCGCGGACATCGACACCACCCGCAGGCAGGCCTTCGTCTTCGTGCAGGGGAGCTCCGTCGGAGTCACGACCGGGGGCTGGAACACTCTGGCCCCAGCAACGCCGACAGTGCAGGCCGCGCTCGACGCCATCGACGCCGAGCTCACCGGCCACTTCGCGGGCACGACACACCGGCATCCCGCCACCGCGGTCGACTTCACGCCGCACGGCTTCGTCGGAGCGAACACCGTCCAGGGCGCAGTCAGCGAGCTCGTCGACGACCTCGCGGCCGCGACGGGCGCTGGCCAGGTCGGCGCCGGCGGCATGCCGGGCAACCCCAACCCCCTCGCGCCTGGGACGGTCGCCACGCAGCTGACCGCGCTCCTGGGGCTGCTCAACGGCCACGTCGGCGCCATCTCAAACGCGCACCCGGCCAGCGCCATCTCCGCGGCGCCCCACAACTACATCGCCACGACGAACGTCCAGGCGCAGCTGCAGAGCCTGGTCGCCGCGCTCGCGGACTCCGGCGCTGCCAACCCCGGGGCGAGCCGTGTCGGCTCCCCGGCGATGCCTGGCGCGCCCGTCGTGATGGCGCAGGGGACCGTCGCCAGTCAGTTGTTCGCCCTCCTGATCGGCCTCAACGGCCACATCAACGAGATGTTCTCCGCCCATCCGGCGTCGACCATCTCCGTGCAGGACGCCGCGGCGCGGCTCAACGCCGGCAACGTCGAAGACGCCCTCGCCGAGGTGATGCTCGCCCTCGGCGCCGACCACTACCGCGCGAACGAGAACGTCGGCGCGGGCATGCACCGCGCCATTCACCAGCCACCCTTCACGGGCACGAAGGCGCTGCTCTGGGACGCCCAGGGCACCGGCGCCGGTGGCGCGCGGCTCCGGGTGTACCTCGACGCCGACTCCCTCTGGATGGTGATGAACGCGAGCTGGAACGGCACCCAGTGGGCGAAGACGTCGGGCAACGTCGGCGCGCTGCGACTCGGTCGGAACACCTTCGAGCTGCTGCACGAGAACTCGTCGGCGACCGTCTTCACCAACTGGTCCCGCTCCTGGCGGCTTCCCATCGACAACAACGCCGTGAACTCCGCGTTCGAGCTGAGCGGCTCGGTGCGAGAGACGGGCTACTGCGGCGTGAAGATGTACAACGCCGGCTCCGCGTCGCAGTTCCTGATGCAGGGCAACGTCGTGAGCTTCCGGAGCCGCTTCCCCGCGGCGCCGTCGTCCATCACCCTCGCGGTCCGCGACTCCAGCGCCGGCGTCCCGACGACGCAGGTGCAGACCATCACCCGCGACGGCTTCGCCTTCACCATCCACGCCAACGTCGGCAGCAGCAACTGGTCCTACTGGTACGGCGACTACACCGCCATCGCCTGAGGTGCGCGAGATGCCCATCGAGGAGCTCACCAACGAAGACGTCCTGCAGCGCTGCTCGGCGTGCCAGTCGACGGCCCGGGTGCGCCTCGCCACGCTGTCGATTGGCGTCGGCAGCACGCTGCCCGATGACGTGGACGGGCGCGTCCTGCGGTTGCCCAAGTGCCCTACGTGCAAGGCCGAGGAGTTCCTCATTCGCTCCATCGACGGCCAGCCGATGCCGACGCCCGGCAACTACGCCCACCTGCATCGACTCCTCGTCGACCAACTGCACGCGCAGCTCGCGAAGGCCGGCCGCGTCGACAAGCGCCTCGGCAAGCTGAAGCTGTCGGAGCTCACGTCGGCGAACCGGAAGGAGTTCTTCCCCGATGGCCTCAAGCTGCCTGCGACTCCACCCGAGAAGACGGTGCGCGCGTTGTGAGCCCGCTCATCATCGCAACAGCAGACGTGGATGGGCCGGCCGAAGTGCCAACGCGCACCTTCGCGGCCGACGGCTTGTGGCGCTTCGCGGCGCAAGGCCGGCGCCGCCGCGTGACCGAGTTGGTGGTGCACGAGACGGTGACGCGGAGCGTGGCCTCCACCATCGCCGTCCTCCGGCAGCGCGGGCTGAGCGTCCACCTCATCCTGGGCCCCGACGGCGAGCTGACGCAGCACGGAGACTTCGCCGACGTCCTCTGGCACGCGGGCCCGGGCCACAACGCGCAGTCCGTCGGCGTCGAGGTCGTGAACCCCACCCTCGCTCGCTATGCGAGGGCCCCCTGGACCCGCACCATCGCCGCGCCGTGGGCCGCGGAGGGCAGCTACGTGTTGCCGACTCCCGCGCAGGCCGAGGCTGTGACGGAGCTCATCGACTGGGTCACCAGCGAGCCGGCGCCCCCCGTGGAGGTTCCCTACCGGTGGCCGGGCCTCGTGACCGGCCAGGTGCAGCTCGGCCGTGTTCCGGCTGCGGCGGGCCCGTGCCCCGGCATCCTCGCGCACCACTACTTCGGGCACGCCGACGGCGCGTGGTTGGTGCTGTACGCCTGGCTTCGGCTGGAGGGCGGCCTCGACGCGCCCACCGCGTTCGAGGAGGCCGCGCGCCGGGCCACGGGCGTCGCCGCGGCTGCGGACGTCTCCGACCTTCAGCATTCGACGTAGCCATCGCTTCTTCGACTTGAGCTGTCTCTGGAAGGAAGCGTGTATGGCTGTGCGAGCCGGGCGCACCGAAGGCCCCACCCGGAGTGGAGCAGCACATGAGGGTGAAGGAGTTGATGGAGGTGCTGAAGGACCTCGAGCCCGACGCGCAGGTCATCATCGCGTCGCAGCCCAACTGGCCGTTCGAGGTCGAGCTCACCTGCGTCGTCACCCGCGCGGAGTGCGAGGAGCGCGACGCCGAGAGCCAGCAGCGGCCGACGCTCGACCGCGGGATGGCGCCCACCGACGTCCTCCTCGTCGAGGGTCAGCAGCTTCGGTACGGCTCGAAGACGCCCTTCCTCCTGGCGCGGAGGCCGCGATGAACGAGACCCTCGCGGAGATCGCCCGGCGGATGCTCAACGTCGACACCCTCGAGACGCGTAAGATGGACTCGCTCGACTTCCACGACGTCGCGGTCTGGCAGCTCAAGAAGGCGCTCGAGGCCGCGTACCGCGCCGGCGCCGCGTCGGTGACTCCGACGAAGTGACTTCTCAAACCCTCGGCTGCGAACGGGCTCGAGCCCGAGGGAGACGTGTACCCCGAGCCTGCTGAAGGTGATGAACATGGCCACGAAGGAGAAGCTGGACGCGCTGCGCCTCCCGGAGCTGCAAGCGCGCTTCAAGGAGGTCGTCGGCGAGGCGTCGCGGAGCCCCAACCGGAAGTTCCTCATCCGCCGCATCGAAGAGGCGCTCGCGAAGAAGGGCGAGGCGAAGCCGCGGGGCCGGTTCAAGGAGCTGTCGGTCGAGGAGTTGCGCGAGAAGTACGTCGAGGTCGTGGGCCGGCCGAGCGGCTCCTCGTCGAAGCCGTACCTCATCTGGAAGATCCGCGAGGCGGAGAAGGGCCGCGTCCCAGTCGGCCCGCGCGCGTCGCGTCGCCGCGGCGGTGACCCGAGCGACATGCGCATCCTCCCGCTGCGGCTCGCGGCCGGAGTCGTCGACACCATGGACGACGCGTGGCGCGAGCACGGCATCCCGAATCGCATGGAGTTCTTCCGCCGCGCGCTCGGCCACTACCTCAAGCAACTCGGCGCGACCGCCGCGGCCGAGGCCTTCACCCGGCCCGAGTAGGCCCCCGAAGCCGGCCAATTCGGCCCCACCGCGCCGTAACTTTGCGGAACGTGGCTTCATTCCAACATCTCGAAATTACATCGGAATTCGGCTTCTTCCGCTTGCTGAGGGGGGCCGAAGGAAGCGTGTATGTCCCTCGCCGCGACACGGTGCGCGGCGGAACGGGAACGCACTTGAAGACGCTGCGCTACGGCATCGAGATCGAAACGGTGGGCCTGAACCGGGAGCGCCTCGCGCGCACCATCCAGACCGTGGTGGGAGGCGAGGTCGCCGACGAGGGGCGCGGCTGGAAGGTGACCGACTCGGCCGGCCGAGTCTGGCGCGCGGTCCCCGACGGCAGCCTGAGCGGCGGCGAGCAGAGCGGCGAAATCGTCAGCCCGGTCCTTCGGTACGAGGACATCGACACCCTGCAGCAGGTCATCCGCGCGGTGCGGCAGGCCGGCGCCCGGGCCGACCACTCGACGGGCATCCACATCCACATCGACGGCGCGCGCTTCGACGCCAAGACCACCACCAACCTCGTGAAGAACGTCCACAAGCAGGAGCGCCTCCTCGAGCACGCGCTCGGCGTCAGCGACGCGCGGCTGGCGCGGTACTGCCGCCCCATCGAACCCGCCTTCATCGAGCGGCTGGAGCAACGCCGGCCGCGCACGATGCGCGAGCTGAGCGAGGCCTGGTACGGCCGCACGAACCCCTCGCCGCAGCGGTACGACTCCTCGCGGTACCACGGGCTCAACCTCAACAGCCTCTTCTTCCGCGGCACCATCGAGTTCAGGTACTTCAACGGCACGCTCCACGCCGGCGAGGTGAAGGCCTACCTGCAGCTGGTCCTCGCGATGGCAGCGAAGGCCCTCGGCTCGAAGGCCGCCTCCAGCCGGCGCCGCGCCTTCAACCCGGCCACCGCCAAGTACGACTTCCGGGTCTTCCTCCTCGGGCTCGGGCTCATCGGCGACGAGTTCAAGACGGCGCGGCTGCACCTCACCAAGCGCCTCGCGGGCAGCGCCGCGTGGAAGGGCGAGCGCCGCGACCGTCGGCCCGCCGAGGCCACCACCACCACCGAGGCGCCTGCCGCGCCGCTGACGGAGGCCGCATGAAGGAGATGAACGTGAAGCGGTACCGCGTGACGATGGCGCGCAGCCAGTACGGGCACCCCGAGCCGCGCATCGAGGTGCAGTTCGCCAAGGGGACGGCCTTCCGGCGCCAGCACGCCGCCCTGCACCTGCTCGCCGCGGCGGTCGAGCTGGCCACCGCGCCCGAGGAGGGGTGGATCGCCCAGATGGTGGCGGCGACATCGGACTGCGTGGGCTGGGTGTACCTGGAGCTGCTCCACGCGACCGAGGACGAAGCGCGCCGCGGGTACGAGATGCTCCAGCGCGTCACCCGCGCTCAGTACAGTGAGGCCTCGGCATGAAGACGGTCCTCTACTTCGCCTACGGCTCCAACCTCGACGAGGGGCAGATGCGCCAGCGCTGCCCGGGCGCGAAGTCGATGGGGCACGCGGTGCTGCCGAATCACGAGCTCACGTTCGGAGGCTTCAGCCACACCTGGAGCGGCGCCGTCGCCAGCGTCCGTCGCATGCCTGGGCGGTCCGTCGAAGGCGTCCTCTACCGAATCCCCGCCGAGGACCTGAGCCGGCTCGACCGCGCCGAGGGCCACCCCTTCGCCTACGTGCGCGAGACGCGCTTCGTGGTGACGCGGGACTCCCGGCGCCTGGCGAGCGTCTACCTGCAGCCTGAGGCGACGTTCGAGCCCTGGACGCCGCAGCCGAAGTACTTCGCCGTGCTCGCCCGCGAGTACGCGCGGAGGGGTTTCGAACTCGACCGCCTCGTCGCGGCCATCGGAGCGACACCATGACGCGCGTGTTCGTGTACGGGACGCTGCTCGCCGGCGAGGCGAATCACCACCTACTCGAGGGCGCGCGTCTCGCCGGAGCGGCACGCACGCGGCCGGTGTTCGCGCTGGCGAATCTGGGCTACTTCCCCGCGCTCGTCGACGGCGGGGCCTCGTCGATCAGCGGCGAGGTCTACGAGGTCGACGCTGCGACTCTGGCTCGCCTCGACGTCCTCGAGGGCCACCCGCGGTTCTATCGGCGCCGGCGCGTCGCTCTCGACGACGGCACCCATGCTCACACCTACGTCCTCTCGCCCGAGCAGGCCGCAGGTCGACCCATCATCGACTCGGGCGACTGGCGCATTGGCCGAGGAGCGGAGTCATGAAGATCATCATGCGGGACGACCGGGTGTTCCAGGGCACGCCGCTGCAGATTGTCCGAGCGATGAAGGACATCGCGTTCGGCGTCGAGCACCTGAACCTCGCGCAGTACATCGAGTGGGTGGTGGCGAACGCGAAGAAGTTCGAGGAGGTCGAGCTCAGGGTCAGCGGCAAGACCGACGACGAGCTCTCCGCGGCGCTCGTCGAGGAGATGGTTCGTACGGGTCTGACGCGGCGGGCGTAGCCGAACTCAATCCGGGTACGGAAGACGCCCATTTATCGCGCCCAGGAACGCGAGGTAGACGCGCACATCCGCGAGAAACTCGGCATGCGTGCCGAGGTCGCGGTCGGTGAATGAGTGGACGGCATTGCGTCGCCGCTGCACGTTGAGCACCCAGGGATCCCAGTGCTTCGACTCTTCGGGCAGCCAAAACACGTCCCTGAAGAAGACGCGCAGTTGCTCCATCATCGCCTCCGGGGCCTCAACGAGCTCCCCCTTCTTCTTCGGAGCCTTGTCCGACGCTGAGTAGTTCTGATGGAACACGGTCAGTCCAAGCTGCATCGCTCCTTCGACAAGCGCGCCGAGGTTCGCTCGCGCGAGAATCAGCCGGCCCTCGCCATCGTCGGTGCTTCCCTCCGCCACCCAGAGCCGCAGACAGCGAGCAAGCTGGGCCTGCCGGTCGAGTCGACACCGAGTGAACACCGACGCGACATCTGACGGGGCCCATCCGGTCGGGTCCGTCCAGAACGAAGCCAAGTCGCATTGGGCCGCCTCAATGAGCGCAAGCACGCGCTCGATCGAGTCGCTCGGCTTTGCTGCCTGCACGTCGACGCGCATCATCGTTCTTCCTCCGCTCTCGGTTAGACGAGGGGGCTCGCAGGAACAGACCCGAGGCGGACTCGAATCTCACATTCTGCGGTCAGGTGCTCGGGGCTTTGGGCGTCTTCCACGCGGAGGCACCAATTCCATGACTTCAACCGCGCTCACCCGGAAGTGGCATCTCGAATCGGCTGCGTCGATCGCGTCGAGCTCCGCGAGCTTGTGCTCCGCGCTCGATCGCGGCGGCGATGCCTGCTTCCGCGGTTATCTCGAGCGCCAGTCGCTGAATTCGAGTCTCAACGCGCCGCTCACCTCCTGAACGCTCCCCCGCGGAGATCTTCACGAGGCCGGGTGGCGAGAGCTCCCCGGCCTCTTCGCGTTTCAGGGCGCCGGCGAGCGCAACCCTCTACGGCAGAAGCCCCATCGGAAAGGGCACGGGCCTCCAAAACCCGCCGCTGAAGGTTCGACTCCTTCCTGCCGTGCATCGCGGGTGTGGCCCAGTGGTCGGGCACCAGGGCGCCTTCCTGGAGATGCGGGTTCGATTCCCGCCATCCGCTTCGTCGTCTTGTTCTCTGACAGCGCGAATAGCAGTGACGCACGCTGCGCGGTCGAGGTCGGCCGCGCGGCGCACGGACGGGACGTGACCAATGGTGGTCCAGCGGGCCGTAACCCCGCCGCTCTTCGCGAGCATGGTGAGTTCGATCCTCACCCCGTCCACATGGGCTTGAAGCTCGACCGGCAGAGCAAGCGCCTCTTACGCGCGAGGATGAGGGTTCGACTCCCTCCGTGCCCACACGCGGGTGTCGCCAAGCGGGAAGGCATCAGGCTTCCACCCTGACATGCGCGGGTTCGATCCCCGCCACCCGCTCATCGGGGCGTAGCTCAACGGTGGAGCGGCCGCCTTTGAAGCGGACGGCTGAAGGTTCGACTCCTTCCGCCCCAGCAGAGCCATTGGGGAGTGGCGCAATCGGTAGCGCGGCGGCTTCTGAAGCCGACGGTTGAGGGTTCGACTCCTTCCTCCCCAGCTTTCGCACCACGGGTCCTTGGCACGTCCGGGATTGCAGCCGCCTGTTAAGCGGCACCAGCTGGGTTCGACTCCCAGAGGGCCCTTGTCGTTGTCGTCGTCGGTCCACTGGCCCTCACGGTGAAGGCGCCGCTCTGCAACAGCGGTCAGCTCGGTTCGATCCCGAGGTGGACCTCAATCACGATCACGCCGCGTTCGACTTCCGGGAGGTCGCTGGATTCTCAATCCAGCCAGAGGGGTTCGACACCCCTACGCGGTACTCGAGGGAGCGTCGTCCAGTGGCAGGGCCCGCGGCCGATGACCGCGCGACGGAGGTTCGATTCCTTCCGCTCCTACTTCTTCATGGCGGCTGACGACGAATGGTCCGTCAGCGGGTTGTGACCCCGCGAGCGTTGTCGCTCTCCGAGAGTTCGATTCTCTCCAGTCGCCCTGCAGTCCTTGGTTCGTTGCGCCTCTGGTGAAGCGAGTGGCTTGTCACGCCATCGAGACGGGTTCGATCCCCGTACGGACCGCAGTGGTGTTCGCCGACCTGGCCGTGGTGGTCCAGGCAGCCGCCTGAAGAGCGGAACATCCTGGTTCGATTCCAGGGGTCGGCACACGCGCGCGAAGCTCGAGCGGTCGAGCACCGGCACGACGAGCCGGAGGACGGGGTTCGACTCCCTGCGCGCGCACATGGGGCCGTAGCTCAACTCGGGAGAGCGCCTGGTCTGCACCCAGGAGGTTGTCGGTTCGATGCCGACCGGTTCCACACGCAGCGCCCTCGCAGCTCGATGGTCGAGCACTCCCCCGGTACGGGAGCGGCCCAGGTTCGATTCCTGGCAGGGGCACATGTTTCCGTAGCTCAGCTGGATTCAGAGCGCCTGGTTGCGGACCAGGAGGTCGGGGGTTCGAGTCCCTCCGGGAACGCTGTCGACGCTTTGGCCTCGTAGCTCAGTGGAACAAGAGCGCACGCGTCCGGTGCGTGAGGTCGGGGGTTCGATTCCCTCCGAGGTCGTCGTCATCACTGCGGGGTAGATCAGTTGGCAGATTGCCGGGCTCATACCCCGGAGGCCGTCGGTTCGAGTCCGACCCCCGCAACTTCGCTCGGGTGGTGGAACACCCGGTAGACACACTGGCTCGAGAGGCCAGCGGGCTTCGCGGCCCATGCGAGTTCGACCCTCGCCCCGAGCACTGCAACGCCCTGGTGGTGGAACCACGGGAGACACACCGGTTTCAGACGCCGGCGCTCGGCGACGAGCATGCGAGTTCGACTCTCGCCCGGGGCACTTCGACGTCCAGGTGGTTGGAACTGGGAGACACGCCGCGCTCAAGCCGCGGTGCCCGGCGACGGGCATGCGGGTTCGACTCCCGCCCTGGACATGGAGGGTGAACCGGTGAGGCACCGGCGCCGGCTTGAACCCGGTCGGCACCCGACGGTGTGGGGCTCGAGACCTCCGCCCTCCGCAGCAGCAGCACCTGGAAGGTGAACTGGCGATGGCGCCAGACCTCGCTCGAAACGAGTGTGCGTCTTCACCGGCGTGGGGTTCGACCCCTCCGCCTTCCGCATGGAGAGTGAACGCCGAATGGTCGGCGGCCCGCTTGGAAAGCGCCGCGGTCCCGCGAGGGGCCGAGGATCGTGCCCTCCGCTCTCCGCTGTTCTGGAACGTCATCTGGCTCGTGGGTGCCAGCCCGTCTGCTACGCGGTGAACTCCGACAAGGAGAGGCAGGTTCGACTCCTGCACGTTCCGCTCGTGGCCAGTCCCTCGCGTCGCTCAGGTACCGCGTCGAGCGCTCCGAGCCGGGTCGCGACTCAACGGCCCTTCGTGCCGGCGACCTGCCGACCGGGGCGCGGCGCGGAGGTGGAGTGTCGGCGGCGGGTCCCACGAGACGTGGCGCGTCGCGCCGGGATTCGTCTGTTCGAGCTCCTCGAGCGACAGCTGCCCGTAGAACGGGCCGATCTCGACGCGGTCCGCCCCCTTGAGCGCGGCGAGCACATCCTCGGCGTGGCTCAGCGCGAACGGCACGTCGGCCTTCGCGAGCGCCAGGGCCATTCGCGCGACCGTCACGTAGAGCCCGGGCGTGCCCGCCCAGAGATGCAGGCGCCAACCGCCCGGGCCCAGCTCGGGGCTCAGCAGCACGCCGTGCGGGTGCGCGAAGACCAGCTCCCAAGGGTGGCTGCCAGACCAGGCCCGGCCCTCGTACCAGCTCCGGAACGCGCGCGCGCTTCGCGCTGGAAGCGCGAGCAGGCCACCATGCCGTCCGTCGGCCTTGCGTCGGTACTTCTCGTCGGGTCGCAGCGGGCGGAGCTCGGCGAACACCGCGTCGTACGCGATGCCCGCGATGCGGAGGTACTCGGCCTTCGTGAGCGCGCGAAGCCCCGGGACGAGCTCCGACCGCGAGAGCGCGCGCTCGAGCCGGACAATCTGCGTGGAGAGGAGCGGCGGCGGAGAGGCCGGCGGCCAGGTGAAGCTGCGGAGGATCTTCCCGGTTCGCGACGAGAGCGGCAGCAACCGGGCGACGCGCGCGTTGTAGCCCGCGCTGCTCGCGACCGCGCTCCGTAGGCGTCGCTCGACCTGGTCGAGGACACGCAGCCAGAGCTGTTCGTCGTTGGCGTCGCTGCCGGCGAGAGGCGCGGTGCCCTCGAACCTCGCGACGTCGGTGCCGATGTCCCAGACCATCCTCACCAACGACCACCCCATTTGGACGTTGCAGAAGAGCTGGTCCTGGTAGCGGAGGAACGAGGTCGGCCACCAGACCCGACGGCGCGGAATGAAGAACGGTCCGTCCCAGAGCGTATCGCCGTCCGTGCGCGCCGGCTCGAAGTGCTCCAGGAGGCCAAGGATGCGCGTCAGATGAGAGGTTGGCTTGCGCGTCGACATGCACCTTCAAGGACAGCGTTGGCGTCCTGCCGGGGACCAGAGTGGAACGTTCGGCTTGTCGGAGGCAAGGACGAGGAACGCGGCCCCTGGGGCATTCAGCAGGGTCAGAGTCGGCTCGAGTGGAGCGGCGAGTCGCGCGAGCAGCCCGCTTGGTGGGTAGAAGACCGAGCCGCGAACCTGCGCGGCGTGGAGCCCCGCGCCGTGAGCGAGCGCCGAAAGCTCTCCGCGTGACCAGAAGCGAGCGCGCCTCCAGGCCGAAGAGCCAAACCAACCACGCAGGCGGCGCTCCGCGGCCCAGAGGCTGAATCGGCTGAGTTCGCCGAGCACGAGGCGCCCGCCCGGAGCCAGGACGCGCGCCATCTCGCGAACGGCGGTCGGGGCATCGGGTACGACGCACAGCACCGTCACGGCGAGTACCACGTCGAACGCGCCGTCCTCGAAGGGCAGCTCCTCGACGCGACCCTCCTGGAGCGAGACGGAGACCCCTGCCGCCTCCGCACGCGCGCGGGCCGTCGCGAGCATGCGCCGGTCGACGTCGATCCCGGTGACCGCGGCACCTCTCTGCGCCGCTGCGATGGCGTACGCGGCGTCGCCTGTCCCAACGTCAAGCACGCGGAGGCCTTGAAGCGGGCCGGCGAGCGCAAAGACAACCCGCTCCTCGACGCGCTGTGTGATGGCGCCGAGCGGCGAGGCGCGCCAACGGGCGTAGGATTCGACGAGGTCGGAGGTGTCACGACCGGTCGCCACGTCGTCCGACGCCTGAGGCGTCAGAACCACCGCCGCAGCCAGTCCTTCTCGAACAGGACTTTCCCCGCGTGCCAGGTCCGCCCAGGCTTCTTCAGCTTCACGACCGGGGAGGGCTCTGCGTAGAAGTCCCCGCCGCCGAAGCCGGCGACTCCACCGCCCATCTCGATGAAGCACTCGCCGTGGCCGTCGAAGGCTGCCGCCTTCCCTTTACCGAGCACGGCACGGGCGATGTTCCTCGCCACGGCTTCAGCTTGGGCGTGAGCGAACACGCCGGCGCGGGGGAGCGGCTTTCCCATCTTGAGTGGCACCGAGACGACGTCCCCCAGCGCGTAGACGCCTGGGTACTTCGTCTCGAACGTGTTGCGGTCCGCGGACATCCACCCGGAATCGCCGCAGAGCCCAGACTCTCGGACGACGCGGGGCGCGCGGTGCGGCGGAACGTAGGCGAGCAGGTCGAACTGCGCGGTCGCGCCATTCGCGAAGGTGAGCGAGCGGGCCGCGGCGTCGACCAGCTTCACCTGGTGCTCTGGGTGGTAGGTGACACCCTTCGACTCCACGAGCTCCCGCACTGCCTTTGACACCTCGGGCCCAGCGACGCCCATGGGGCCTGGCTCGGCCGCGTAAAGGTCAACCTGCGAGCTCTCGCGAACGCCTCTCTCACGGAGCGCGTCCTCGAGGAGCATGGCCGCCTCGTAGGGCGCGGCAGGGCACTTGTAGAGCGGGGCCGCGGTGAGGACGACGAGCCGCCCACCCTTGAAGGCGTCCAGCGCTTGCTGCAGCGACGTCGCGCCCGCCAGCGTGTAGAAGCAATGCCCGGCTTCGGCGAGTCCCGGCACGGTTTCTGGCGCCAACTCCGCGCCCAGCGCGATGACCAGGTAGTCCGCCGTGTGCGCGCGACCACTGACGATGACTTCGCGGCGCTCTGCGTCGATGCGCTCGATTTCCCCGTGGATGACCTCGATGCCCTTCTTGGCGAGGCGCTCCAGCGGTCGGGAGATCTTCTCCGCCGTCCGCGCGCCCGTCATCAACCACAGCAGCGACGGGGCGAAGACGTGGTTGGCCTCGCGCTCGACGAGCACCACGCGATGCGCCTTCGGCAGCGCCTTGCGCACGAGGTTGGCGGCCACCAGACCGCCGACACCACCTCCGAGAATCAACACCGTGGCCATTGGGTATCTCCTTAGAAGACGAGGTTCTTGTCGGCGTCCGCGGTCCAGCTCGCCCACTCGTCCAGCGAACTGCGCCTGGTGCCCTCGGTGAGCTCGCTCTCGGTGATGCCGCGCGCGTCCATGCAGGTGCCGCACACGCCCACCTGACCGCCCTTGCGCACCACCGAGCCGATCATCGTCTCCACGTTGTAGAAACCTTGCGGGACCTTCTGCCCCTTCTTCGCCGAGGCTGCAGCGTCGCCCACGAGGAAGACCTTCACCTCGACGCCCTCCTTCCTCGCCAGGGCGCCCGCGAGCCTCAGGCCGTTGTAGGTGCGCTCCGTGCCATAGGGCGCGTCGTTCAGGGTCACCAGGATCTTCATTTCGTCTTCTCCTTGCTGCGCTGCACGTTGAAACCATCGGCACGCCACTCAGGCAGCCCGCCGGCCAGGCGGCGAGCCTTGCGGCCGCTCTTGCGAAGCTCCTCGACGGCGCGGTAGCCCAGCACGCAGTACGCGCTCCGGCAGTAGGCGACGACCTCCTGATCGCGCGGCAGCTCGTCGATGCGTGACGCCAACTCCTCGACGGGCACCGAGACCGAACCGGGGATGTGACCGGCCAGGAACTCCGCCCGGGGTCGAACGTCCAGGACGAGCACGCTCCCCTCGCGCGCGCGGGTCAGGAGCTCGCGGCGACCCACAGGCTCGAGCTCGTCGCGCGAGGCGAAGTACTTCTTCACCACTGCGCCAACCGCTTCGACGTGGCGCTCGCCGACCTGGCGCAGCAGGCGCAACAGCGCGTCGACGTCGTCTCCTGCGAGGCGGTAGTGCACGTAGAGGCCTTCTTTGCGGGCCTCCACCAGGCCGACCGCGCGGAGGGCGTTGAGGTGGTGCGAGGTGTTGGCTACGGACATACCCGACTCCCGGGCCAGCACCTCGACCGTGCGCTCCCCTTGCGCGAGGACCTCGAGCAGCTCGAGCCGACCTGCGCTGGAGAGCGCATGGCCGAGGCGGGCGAACTCTTCGTAGAGGCGGCGCTTGGAGCCGATTCTGGGTGAAGTATTCAAGCAACCGTTTGAATACTTCGAGCGGGCGCCTTCGTCAACAAGGGCTGAGCACAACCGGCTGGGGCGGGCGCAGCGAAGACCTCCGCGTGCGCCCCATCGGCCTCCGCAACCTCGATCGGCTCAGCTCTCGAGCGCGGTCGACTCCACGATGCGTTGGAACTCGGTGAGGAACTCGCGCCGGTGCTTCGCGAGGTGCGCGACGATGCGGCCATTCTCGAGGAGCGGCCGCAGGTAGCCCCTGGCGATGGTGAGCGCCATCACGTGCTCGTTGTAGGTCTCGTCGAGGACGCGGAAGTCCTTCTCCTGAACCCGAACCTCGTGCTCGAGCCGCGCGAGGTCCTCGGGCTTCACGCCCGGAATCTTCGTCGGGCTCTCGGGGTCGACCAGCTGCTCCTTGGGGGTCGTCATCACGAGGGCGCGCGCGTAGGTCGCCGAGTAGCTCCCCGCGGCGACCATGATCTCCGCCATCTCGATCTGCCGCAGCGGCTTCACCTTCTTGAGCAGCGTCAGCGTGCTCTGGGAGACCTGCTTGTCGCGCAGGAGCTCGACCGCCTCCGGGCAGACCCCTTGGAGCAGGGTCCGACTGCCGCGCACCGTCTGAGCGGTGATGTTCAGCACCTTGCCGATGCGCTCCTCCGACACGCCGGCGTCGAGCGCCTTGAGGATCATCCGGTTCGCCTGGATGGGCGCGATTCGATTGACCTTCTGGTTGTAGGTGTAGCCCTCGTCCTGGTGGGCGATGAGGCACAGCGCCTCGGTGGTACCGAGCTCGCGGAGCACTTCGATCCGCGCGTGCCCGTCGAGGACGAGGAACTTGCCGCCCTTCTGGGGAAAGACGCTGAGCGGCTCGACCAGCCCCACCTCGCGGACCGAGGCGAGGAGCGCTTTGTACTTGGCCGAGGACTTCATGGCGTCGCCGAACGCTCGCGTCGGCAGGAGCTTCTCCAGCGGGACGACGATCGCCTCGAACTCGAACGCGGCCTTCACTCGCGACGGCTTCATTTCTGGATCATCTCGTTGAGGTACCGCGGGAGCGCGTCCAGCTTCTCAGCGCGGAGGAGCGTCGAGAAGGCCTCGTCCTTCATCAGATCCTTCAGCGCCGAGACGACGAATCGCAGCTGCTGCTCGCAGAGCCTCGCCTTCTTCACGAGCACCTCCTGCTTGTGGGTCTCTTTCCGGAGCGCGCGGACGAGGTCGTGCGGCGAAGCCTTGGCGCGGCGTGAGCCGGAGCGCAGCTCCTTGCCTCGGGCTGTACGCTCCTCGATGAGGCGCCGGACCCTGAGGAGGGACTTCCCGCGGAGCTGGCCTGAGTCGTAGGCCTCCTGCAGGGACTTCTGCATCGTCGCGTCGTCCGTCCCTGCGATGTCGATCGCCGTGGAGATGGGGAGATCGCCCCGCTCGACGGCGGCGATGAGGCGCTCCTCGCCGTTCTCGACGAGCCGCACCAGGCTCGCGACGTAGGTCTCGGACACGCCGACCATCTCTGCGATCTCCGCGTTGGTGCGGCCGCGCTCCTTCATCTTCACGAGGTCCCGCGCGAGCTCAACGCCCGAGGGGCTTCGTCGCGTGAGGTTCTCGACCAGGCTGCGAAGCAGCCGGTCCTCAACCGAGAGGTCGACCACGATTGCGGGGATCTCAACCTCGCCCGCGGCCGCGTAAGCCTCCAGACGCCCCTGACCGCAGACGAGGTCATAGCCATCATCCTCAGCTCGACGGCTCACGGTGATGGGCTTCTTCAGCCCGACCTTCGCGATGTTCTCGGCGATGTCTCTGAACTTCGTCTTGTTGCGGCTCCGCGCGTTGAGGATCCGGATCTTGGCGATGGGCACAAGCTGGACCGTCGTCATGCCGCGGCCCCGGCGCGGACGGTCTCGGCGATGCCGAAGAGGTAGTCGAGCGAGTCGAAGCGATACCCGTCGAGGAAGATGCCGTTGTCCTCCTTGAGGCGCAGGTGCTCGGCGCGAACGTCGAGGGACGGGAGGACGTAGTAGTCGAGCGGGGCGCGGTTCGGCGCGTCCATCCGCACGGCGATGGTGAGGTCAGGCTCCAGCCCTTCGTCGAAGCGCACGGCCCAGCGCATCGCGTCGGCCGGCGTCGTGTGGCAGCGGGCGATGACGACGGAGACGACGAGCATGCCGTTCACCGTCAGCAGGTCCGTCTCGGGGTCGCGCTCGACCACGCCGCCGTGCTGCTCGAAGGAGCTGATGATCGTGGAGAGGAGATCTGGGTACAGCAGGCGCAGTCGGCGGTTGACCTCGACGAACGCGAGGTCGCGCTCGGGCGTGTACGCGATGAGTTGGTAGGCGCGCGCCAGGCTCCCGAAGCGGTGCCGGTAGGCGGCGCTCGACGGCATCCCTTCAGTCTCGTCGATGAGAATCCCGCTCAGGCGACCCAGGTGGCTCGCCAGCGCGTCGAGCTTCTCAAGCAGCTCGGCATCGGTCGCGCGCTTGTGGCGCTCGATGATCAGCGCCTGGGCCGCCGCGAAGTCCGACGCGTCGACGATCGCCTCGAAGGCGCCGTCGTGCCGCACCCACATGTCCGGAGGGTTCCGGACTCGCTTCTTCTTCAGCTTGAAGGAGATGCGGTTGTAGACGTTGTTGCCGATGTACTTCTCGTTGGTCAGCACTTGGCGGACGGTGCCTCGAGTCCAGGCATGGCCGTTCTCGCCGGCGACGTTCGAGTGATTCAGCTCCGAGGCGATCTCGCTCTCGCGTTTCTTCTCATGAACGAAGAGGCGGTAAATGCGGCGAACGACAGCGCGCTCCTCGGTCGGGCCGGGAACGAGCACGACTCGGTCCGTCTGGAGGCTCTTCTGCTCGAGCGGCTTGAGCTCCGACTTCGGCGCCCCGGTCTGGTCGATGAGTAACCGGCGAAGGCCGTACCCAGGCGCGCCGCCCTGCCTGAAGCCGAGCTCGACGAGCTTGCACTGGCCCTTGAAGACCTTGGCTGACAGCTCGCGGCTGTACTCGCCCGCCATCGCCCGCTTCACCCCCTTGACGATCGTGGATACGGGGCTGCCGTCGTTCTCGAACTGCTCGGCGCAGTACACGACGCTGATGCCGGCGCGCTTGCAGATGTACTCGTAGTAGGCGCTCTCGTCGGCGTCCTGGAAGCGACCCCAGCGGCTGACGTCGTAGACGAGGATGGCGGTGAAGTCGGCCGCGCCGCTCTGGACGACGTCGATCAGCTCCTTGAGCCCATCGCGACCGTCGATGCGTAGGCCGCTCTTGCCGGAGTCGGTGAAGGTGCGGACGATGTCGAACTTGCGCTTGAGCGCATACTCCCTGAGGACGTCGGCCTGGTTCTCGGTCGAGTACTGCTGATGCTCCGTCGACATCCGCACGTACTGCGCCGCCCGAACGCGGTGCTCCCCGGTCATGGTCGCCGTTCCTCCTCTGCGCGGGCCATCGTGCGGCACCGCTGAAGTTGCGACGACCGTAGGAGCGAGGACTGCGCGGCACCATGCGCCGGGAGGTCATGCCCGGCCGCGGAGCACGACCTCGGAGGTCATTCACTGGTTGACGCATCTGCTGGCTCGATGGGTCCAAGGGGCCTTGTCCTCGACGAATGAGCGCCATCGAGGAGAAGTTGGGCAGGCGGGTCGCAGTTCTCCGGAAGTCCGCGGGGCTGACGCAGGCCAAGCTCGCCGAGCTCATCGGCGTGCAGCCGGAACACATCAGCCGCTTCGAGACCGGAGCGCGGGGGGCCTCACTTGAAACCTTGGCCAACATCGCCGAAGCGCTTGGAGTTGAGCTCCACGAACTCGTCCGCCTTGCGGAGGCCGAGCGCCCTGAAGCACTCGCGATGACCCGGCTGCTCTGGTTCGCCTCCCGACTCTCCGAGACGGAGATCGAGCTGCTGATGACCGTCGGCGCCGCGGTCCTCGACGTCATCCGCCCGCGGCGTGGTCGCCTGACGCAGCGCAGCGAATAGCCGCTTCCCTATCAAACCGGCTATTCGCTGCACGACCGAGCTGACGTCAGGGCGAGGCGGCCGCACTTGCCCTGTTCTTGATCGTCTCCATCAACTTCGGCTCCAGGTTGTCGAAGTCGGTTCGAGCAAGTTGTTCCGCGGCCAGCTTGGTCGCCAAGATTGCGCATGCGTTCGAGCAGAAGAGTGCCTGCTCGAGGTTCGCTTCCTTGAGCGGCTGCCCGGCCGCAACCAGGCTTCGGATGTCCGGGTGCGCATCGAAGCAAAGCACCCGATAGAAGAGGTCGTAGTAGACGCGCAGTCCTCGAGCATTTCGATCGCGGGCATCGACCTGGTCGGCCATCGACGAGAGGGCGAGCTCCAGCTTGTCCTTCGCCGCAAGTCCTCGGCGCTGGCGAACCTCGGTCGCATCTTTGTCAAGGTCCTGGAGTTCCGCAGGATCCGCCGTCATCCCCGCGTCGACCCACAACTTTGCCACTTGCTGCCCCTTCAACGTGGCCTCATCAATAATGTAGCGGGCGCGGTCGTCATCGCCGGCAACCCAGGCGAGCTTGATTGCCATCTCCGCAGCGATTCGCCCCAGAGCTGCGGCTTCGGCTGCCAGCCCAAGCCGCCCGAGCGACTCCAGCCCCAGCAAAACGTTGAGGAGCCGCGCAAGGCTGAACCACGCATAGCCGACGGCAGCACCGCTGGGCGGCTTCTTCTCGCCGAGAACGTTGAGTAGGTACCCGGCCAGTTGGTGCGTCGCTTCAAGCTGCGCCTCTGACTCGGCACTTCGATGCATGGTCCACGCATCTTGCTCGACTTGGAACGCGCACGAAATGGAACCTTCAAGGTGAGCGTCGGTGGGTTGAGGAGGTGATCGCAGGCGCTACCGAGGAGGAGCCCGCGACCATCTATTCGGCTGCCCAAGCCTCGTCAGCACTGCCGGCCGCTGCACCGATCAGTTGTCGCGGAGCTTCTTGTACAGTTTCGTCACTTTGGCGCGGAACACCACCAGCTCGGGCGAGACCTCGAAGACGTCTGCGATCTCCCTGCCGTTGGCTCGGTCTTCATCGATGAGCAGGCGAAGGCCGGCGAAGGGCACGAGCGCTGCCGCCCCGCTCCCATACGCCTCGCTCTCGACCGCAGCGTCGTGCGTCCTGGCCTGCGGCGCGTGCAACTTGAGAACCGATGGGGGATGGCCGAGCTTGATGTGGAAGTACTCCTCCATGAGGGTGGCGCGAACGCGAGTGAGCGGGTGAGCGTCGTTGTAGATGACGATGGCACCGTCCGAGAGGGGACAGGTGACTCCCGACCAGGTGCGACCGGCGTTGCGCAACTGCTCGATGAACACGGCGGCCGCAGGCACGTCTCCGTGCGCGAAGACCTCCACGCCTGGCAGGCGCGCAAACGCCTCATCATGCGGGAGTGCGTCGCGAGGGCCCAAGCCAAGGGCATCCCGCAGCGCGAGCGCGTTGCGCTCGTTCGACCACTGGTTCGGGTTCGGAGGGAAGAGTCCCTTACCGGCTCGGCTTTTTGGTGCGGGCACTGATCGCCGCCTTCACGAGCGCCAGAATCGCGTCCGCGTCTCGCTGTTCAAGTCCGGGGATTGCCCGCAGGTGCACCTCGATGTCGGCAACGCTCGAGGACTTCGGCCCCGGGCGTTGCGTCGATAGATCAGCCAGGCTCTTCCCAACCCAGGAAGCCGCACGAATCAAGTTCACCGAGTCAGGGGTCGTGCCGCCCTTCGTCCCTTGAAGGAGGCGACCCAGGGTCGCATGACTGCACCCAATCTCGGCGGCGGCGGCGCGGATCGCCAGCCCCCGTTCCTCCATTCGCGCCTTGAGGTGTTTCGCGAGGAGATCAAGGTCGAGATCTGCTGGGGCATGGGTCATGCGGGCTCCGCCAGGTTGACGAACACCGTCCCGGTGTCTCATACTTGATACACCGTCCCACAGACGGCGAGACACTGTCTCACGGAGAGTGATCGACCGCGCGGCTGCGGTCAAGCGGAAGCAGTTCACGAAGTACCTCGCAGAACTGATGAAGGGACGACCGAGTGCTTCGAGTGCTGCAGGCGACGCAAGAGGTGGAGCTGCCTCACGGCCAGTTCCGATTCAGGGACGTCGAGCCGCTGGGTGAAGGTGGCCTCGGACGCGTCGACAAGATTCGCATCGTCCTCACGGCCGACCCCAACAAGCCAGTCGGCAGCGAGTGGGCGCGCAAGCGCCTGAACGCGCAGTGGGCGGCGAACCCGGAGATGCGCGCGAGGCTCGACCGAGAGATCGACGCGCTGAAGCGCTTGTCGCACAGGAACATCGTCACCTTCGAAGGGGAGAACCTCCCCGGCTGCGAGCGCTTCTACGTGATGCCGGTCTACAAGAGCGGCGTCCGCAAGTTCATCGCTGAGGGCGGGTGGAAGGGAAACTGGTTGGAGATCGCCAAGTGCGGCACCCAGCTCGCCGACGCCCTGCAGTACGCCCACGACCTCGGGTTCATCCATCGTGACCTCAAACCCGACAACATCCTCTTCAACCCGAACGGCCCGCTCGTGATCTCGGACTGGGGGCTCGGCTACTTCGTCCACCGCGAGTCGAAGGTCCTGATGCATCTCACGCGGGGGCGCATGGGTACCGAGTACTACTGCAGCATGGAGCAGTGGGCCTCCGGCAAGTGCGACAACCGCGGCGACATCTACTCGCTCGGCATGACGCTGGACGAGTGGGCGACCGGCCAGCAGCGGTCGATCAACGTCGGCTACGGCGTCAACGGGCCCTCCGTGCCCGCTCAGACGCGCGGGGCCGTGCGCTTCAACCAGCTGCTGATCCGAATGACGCAGCTCCTGCCGTACCACCGGCCCAACAGCATGTCTGAGGTCGCGGCCGAGCTTCGCGCGGCCATCAGCGCCGGGTGACCAACGCGCGATGCCCAACTGGACGCCCTTCACGCTGGTCACCGAGACGCTCGAGCAGCTGTCGGGCCCGGTCCTGCCGGTGGGGGCCGTCCTTGCGGTGCGTGGAGCCAGCCAGGAGAGAGGGACCGCCTTCTTCGTGCACCCACGGTTCGCACTCACCGCCGCCCACGTCGTGACGTTCGGTGGCGACGACAGAACGGCGGTGGCGACCAGCATCCGCCTCGACCTCGGAGGAGTCCGCTGCTCACCGGGGCGCGTAGCGGTGCCTTCGCCGTGGCTCGAATCGACGGACCCGACGTTCGACTTCGCGCTCCTCAGGTTCGACGAGGTGGTGTGCCCGCCAGAACTCACCTACGTCATCGAAACGATCAGCGAAGCCATCGCCAGGACCGCGACTGGTGCCACGGAGGTTGCCAAGGCCATGGCGGAGGGCGCCGGCGCTGCAGTGGCGACCGCGATGGCTCGAATCGTGGGCTTCCACTCGAGCATTCGCGAGGAGATCGACGTCGCGGTCGAACAGGCTTCCACTCAGCTCACCTACCCCGTGCGGAATCTGCCAGGACATTCAGGAGCACCGATTTCGTTGGGCACGAACTCGGCTGGGAGGCCGGTCGCGATCGGCCTGCACACGAGTCACAGCGATAGCGACGGGCGCGGGCGCGGCCTGCTTCCCACGCAGCCCCAGCTGCTCGAAGCCATCGCGCTGCTGGACACCTTCTTGCCCCTTCAGGAGGAGCAATGAGAGCACTTGTCGTATCCCTCCTCGTTTCCACCGCCGCGCACGCCTTCGACTTGAACGACGCGGCGCCTCTCGACGGAGGTGCTGCCGCTCAGCCGCGAGTGAAGGGCACCTCCGCGCCCCCCGTGGAACAGCCTTCAAACACGCGGGCGCTGTACCGCGACGCAGACCCGGCGCCAGCAGAGAGCACGTTCGCCGCGTACTGGAATGCCCAGGGTCGCGCCGAGCTCGCAAAGGGGCTTCGCCAGACCTGCACGGCCGAAGCACGCGCGACCGACGCGTCATTGTGTATCGCGAGCGCCGGTCCCCTGAACGCGGGGCAGTGGTGCGCGTGCTTCACCGCGGGCCCGCAGCGCCCGGCGCTCGTCTACGACCTGCCCCTGGTCCTGGAGTCGAAGGTGCTGTTGATGGCCGCGTGGATCGTTGACCCAATGCTGGTCAAGCGCCCGCTGCTTCTTCTCCACGCGCTTTCCGCCGAGAATGCCGCCCCCGTACCCGACCGCCTGCGCCCATCGAGCCTTGGTCGCTTCGCCGGGCTCGAGTCCTTCAACGCGGACACTACGGTTCGTGACGCGTCACTCGGCCTGCTCCCCGGCGCCAGCGTCAGCGCGCTCGCCGACCGAGTCTTCGCGGGCCTGGAGAAAGCGGTTGAGGCGCGTGCCGAGCAGGAAGCCACGGCCTTCGTGCTCGAGCAGATTCAGAACGAACTCTGCTCGAGGCAGCTCCCGCCAGGCGCCGGCTCGGTCCGGGAATGGCTGCCGACTACGTGCGCGGTAGCCGATGCTGGCGGGTTCTCGGGCGGTCCGGGGTCAGGGGGGCTGGCGTCGCTGGCTCTTCTTCAGAGGTCGCTCGAAGCCGATCTCCGAACGTTTCCCGGCCGGGCGGCGCGCACCGCCGTTGAAGCCGCGGCCGTCGGTCCTCGCATCGGCCTCGCATCCGCGGCCGGCCCGGTCCAGAGGCTTGTCGATGACCTCGCAGCTGGCATGCACCCGGCCCGCGCATTGGACAACTTCGGGAGCAGCCTCGAAGGAAGCACCGATGCGGACGTCGGGACACTCGCGTGCCTCGCAACCCTTCCTGGTGCGCAAGCACGAGCCGCCACGGCGGTAGAGGAGGCGAACCGTGGCCTTCGACCGGGGCTCGGGCGCAACGACGCCGCGCTTGTCGCGCTCCTCGTGGCCTTCTCGAACGAGCGGTGTCGTTCTCTACTCGCCACGCCGACTCCGACGGAGGCCGTCGCGGCCTGGACTCAACATCTTCCCGAGTTCGTGTCGACAGCCGCAGACGTCGCAAGCGCCATGGAGACGTTCGGTCGCGCAGCTCCGGCTGGCGCGGAAGAGCGCTCGCCGCATGATTTCAGCCCCGTGGCAGCCAACGTGACCGCCGCACTCGACGTTCTCCAGCCGCTGACCCGGATCCTGTCGAAGGTGGCGCCTCAAGGCGCCAGCCGGACCAAGGTGCTGCGCGACGCTGTCGACGCAGCCCGCAGCCTCTCCAGCATGGTGGTGGCCGTTGACCGTCGAGACATGACTGCTGTGTTCCAGCAGGTGTTGCTTCACAACGCGACTGACGGAGCCAGTTGCGCCCAGCAACCCTGCTTCGCGGCTCCTCGTGGCCTCTTGAAGTACGGCGGCCTCCTCGTGGCGATCGCGGGCGCAAAGGACGCGGACGCCGTGAAAGCAGCCGTACTCGCGGCTTCGACGCCAGCGGGCACTTGGCGGACGAAGTACCGATGGGAGGCGCAGCCCGTCGTGACGCTGGGCGGGGTCTTGGGATTCGGAGGTCAGACGAACTTCGCCGGCGCGCCGGCTCCGCGCGTGCTCGTTCCCCTCGGCGTTGACCTCTCTCTGCTCCAGTGGAAGTACCTGAGTGTCGGTGTCTTCCTGCAGTTGCTCGACCTCGCCGGATACTCCTCCTACGTGAACGCGGGCGGCGTGATTCGGCCGTGGCAGGCGCTCAGTCCCGGCGGCTCCCTGAGGATCGGACTGTTCGGCTCGCCGGTCGTCCTTCTGGTCGGTGGCGGCTACGACGTTGACACCGGCGGCCCCACCGCCGCCGGCGGCGGGTGGTTCCGCTTCGGTATTGGCATCGACGCGACTCTGTTTCTCCTGCACCGCAGCTGAGAGGCGACCGGCCTCAATTATCGGTGTCAGATCCAGCCGCGTGCCTTCAGCCTGATCCAGGCGCGGTCGCGCTCGCGTGCGGCCCGTTCGGCATCCCTTTCCGTATCGCGCGGTCGCGCCGCTCCCAAGGAGGCGCGCGTCGGCACCGTCGTCAACCGCTCGATTTCGGAAGAGGGAATCATGCGACGACTGGCGATGTAGACCGCGCGGACCTTGCCTCCGCGCACGAGCCGCGTAAGGGTTTTCGATGACACTGACAGCCGACGCGCCGCTTCTCGCATCGACAACGCGCGCGCTGGAGCCAAGCCTTCGGCGAGGTGATGGAGAAGGCGATCGACGAGACCCAGCAGTGAACGCAGCTCTGCGTCCCTCGGTGATTCCAAGACACGACCCAGTGGTCGCTCCAGGTCGGGCGTGGTCTTCGTACTGAGCGGCTCTCGGGCCAAGCTCTCGCCCGCCTCCAAGACGGCGTTGAAGGGCGTGGGCCGCAGGAGTCGCTTTCCCCAGCGGGACCGCTCCGGAACGCCGACGACCGCGACTCGGCGAATCTCGGACACCGGTATGCGCAAGCGTGAGCCGATGGCCACGGCGGCGAGAGTTCCGTTGGCCACCAGTCGGCGGACGCTCCTCGACGAGAAACCGAGGAGCCGCCCAGCCTCGACGTAGTCCACCGCCTCTGGTGGGCGGTGCCGCCAGCTCAAGGTCGCCGCGATTTCTTCGAGTTGAAGCCGAAGGCCCTGCAGCTCACCTGCAATCTGCGGGGCTGCGTCGCGCATCGCCTTACGGCCGTGCCAATTCGTTGAACAGCGAGGAGATTGCTCCGACCGCGCGTAGAGCGCTCCGCTCGCGGTTCTCCTCCAGCATGAAGTCCGCGTACTGCTTCGGCCCGATCTGGGCTCGGTCGGCGAAGGCCACCTTCAGCCGCGCGAGCCCGGCCACGGCCTTGGGGTTGGCGAACTGCGCAGAAGCACGGAGCTCGGCCGCGAGCGCCGCCTGGCCACCAGGCCAGCACTCGCAAAGCCAGACGATGTCGTAGGCGTCCTTCGTCTTGTCTCGGCGCTCGAGCGCGTCCGTCTTTGACACGAGCCAGCTGAGCGGGCCCGCGACCCGGAACTCGAAATCGAGTTCGCCCTTCGAGGTCTCGACCTTCCGCTTCACGACCCGCGTGTCGGACGCGATTAGGTCGCCGGCATCGAGGACGAGCGCGGAGAGCTTCCCCGCGACGGGGCCGCCGGGACGATGGAGCTCGCCCGCACGCTTCGATCCATCGGCCGGCACCGGGCAAAGGAACTCGACGACCAGCTTCGTGTTCTTCCGCCGCCAGCGCCACGACACGGGCTTCGAGTCTTCGCGCATGACCTCGAAGCCCGCGCCTTCGAGACCCTTCTGCAGGCTCTCGTACTGGCCGACGTCGCCACCGAGCAGCGTGACGCTCATGCACATGTCGAGATCCAACGTACCAACGTGGCCCTCGAGACCCTGTTCAACGACCGGCACGAGCAACGGCGGCACGAGGCCTCCGATGATCGTGAGATGGCCACCTGCGAAGGAAAGCGCGCGAATGACATCGGCCGCCTGCCCAAGGATGAGCGGCACGAGGCTCGGGTCGTAGTCGTTTCTAGAAACCAAGCGTCGACTCCCGGAATTGCTGCGCGACGTCCTCGCCTCTCGGTTCTCGCAGACAGTCCAGCCACGTACTTACCGCGTTCGCGATTCGGACCTGCCCGATTTCCTGTGGGAGCACCGCACCCCACCGAGCCTTGTCAGTGACGAGCAGGACGTTCGCGCCCGAGTCGGCCGCGCCGGCGTCGAGCAGCCGGATGGCCTCCTGGAGGGGAAGCTCTCCCACTACGCGCACGAGCGTGCAGGGAACGCTCGTGGCTCCTGACGTCGCCCCGCTCATGACGGCTACGGCGGCGGCGCCGGAGATGACCGCCCGGTCGCCGAGCGCGGTGCTGATCTTC
Organism: Archangiaceae bacterium; assembly: GCA_037443525.1. Lineage (GTDB taxonomy): Bacteria > Myxococcota > Myxococcia > Myxococcales > Myxococcaceae > JBBIOE01. The sequence continues at coordinate 31,341 of JBBIOE010000017.1, forward strand.
AACCAGAGGTCCTCCGGTCTTCGCGCGTAAACGAACACGGGCGTCGAGGGCGGGCGACGCTGGCGAAGCAGCGTCTGGCGCAGCAGTTCGGCAACGCCCGACCGGTCGGTCAGCGCGCGCTCGGTTTGAGGCCCTCGCCCCGTGCGGTGGACGAAGCCTGCCTTCTCGAGAAGCGCGAGCGTCTCGTGTGTCTGCGCCAGGGACGACGCCGCCCGCCTTGCCAGGCTCGCGATTGAGAGCTCATCGGGGGCGAGCAGGCCGGCGATGGCCACGCGCACCGCGGCCGGCCCCAGCCGAATCGGAGCCTCCAGTGGTCGACGCGCCCGATGCCGGCTTTCCAGGTGCACGAGGATGGATGGCGCAACGAAGTGGAGATACCCACCCGGGTCGACGTAGGAGGCGCCCTCTCGCTCAAGGGCCTCGCGCTGGGCGGCGGTCGACGCGTTTACGACGAACAGGGTCGGGCCCTTCGAACGGGGCGCCTGGCCGAGCCAAGGAGGGGACGTGACGAGGTTGATGGGCGTCCGCTCCGATCCGACTTGTACCCACGCGCGGTCGGAGGCACTTCCGCGAAGCCACGGGGCGTCCGACCACGAGACCAGGGACTTCGGCAGGACAAGCTGAGGCTGCATTTTCGGCACGGAGCCATTTTCGTACAAACCCGAAAAACGTCAAACTCCGAAAATAGGACTCGGGGTCAGGCCATTTTCGGAATCCGACTATTTTCGGACACGAGCGAAAATCGCGCAGGACCGAAAATGCTATCGGCCGGTTGACGGCCGCATGCCGGGCTGGCACGCTCGCTGAGCGGTAGCGAAGACGACGAGCGTGCCAGCCCGGCGCCGCCATTCTCCTTAGTGAATCTAGATGGTTGGCACGACGTGGCCGTCAGAAAGAACGCGCGCTTGCCCAGGCCTGGCCCGTGGGAAGGTCGGCTTTCCTTGGTAGGAGCGACGTCCCCCCCGCCCATGTTCTCCCTCCACTGCACAGAGCGGCTGCTGAAGTTCCTGGGTGAGCCGACGATGGTTGAGGCGCCACCTGCGACGACGCAATTGGGGAACTGGTACGCGAATCTCCTCCCGCTGCGCAGGGGTCCCGCCGTCCTGTGTGTGAGCGAGCGAACACTTCTCCCCGTGCTGCTCCCCACCGGCGCGAACATCGACCTTCCCCGCCATCTCGCCGCCGAACTCGGGACCATGCTCATCGACCTCGGCGTTCCCTCCGATTTGATTGAGCGCGAGCGCTTCGCCATGAGGCAGTGGTCCTACGCGAAGACATCGAACCGCAGTGTGCTCGGCGCGATGAACGAGCTTGCTCTGACCGTCGCCAATGAGCTGGAGGACGGAGCGGAGTCGCTCCACGCGCTGTCGCTTTGGCTCTCGGGCATTATGATCAAGGGCGAGCACCCCGACCAGGTCACGCGCGCGCTGTTCGGGTGCCCGAACAGTCCCGATAGAGAGACGGAGTTCTGAACTATCCGGCCATGAATCCGGCCACGACGGCCGGATTTCGAGTGCCGCCGCTCGCCGTTCCCTCGAGCGCCTACAGCCCGCGCCCCGAGACGGGCCATTCGCGCTTCGTTCATGTAGCTTCGGCGCTTCGGCGCCCATCCCAGCCGATTGGAGCGACGAGGAGCCTCATGCCGGAGCCGACCATCGCCCAGGAGATCGAACGGTACCTGCGCACCGGCGACACAGACATGATCTACAGCGCGTGGCCGGGCGGCGTCATGGATGCGGGCCGACGCGCCCACGCCGATCTCCGCGGCGCACTGGTCGCGGAAGTTCGCCAGCGCGCGAAGGGCCGCTCGCACGAACTCGTGCCCGATGACATCGGCGTCCCGTTCACCCGAGCGAAGGTCGAGCCGATGGTTCGAGGACTTTTCCCACACGCCGAGCAGGACATCATTCTCGCGACGCTCGAGAAGTCCGTCGTCTACGTGACATGCGACTCGATCGAGTCGCTCCTCATGAACCACGACTACGACAGCTCCGCGTGGGACCTGGCGAACATGTACCTCCGCAGCGTCGACGCAGAGATGCTCGGAGAGACTGCGATGAGCATCGTCGGGCTGAGCGAGTCGACGACCTGCTACCTCGCCCCGGACTACTTCGCAGAGGGAGACCCCTTCGCCGACTTCATCGTTCACGAGGCGGCGCACGTCTTCCACAACTGCAAGCGGCGCACGCTCGGACTCAAGGAGACCCGCACGAAGGAGTGGCTGCTCGACATCGAGTACCGCAAGCGGGAGACGTTCGCCTACTCGTGCGAGGCGTACGCGCGCGTCGTGGCCCAGGCGAGGACCGCCGGCGAACGACGGTCGCTCGCCGCCGACTTCGGTTCCAAGGCGCGCATCTCGGAAGAGCGTGTCGACCCCGGCGAAGTGGCCAGCATCGTCGTCGAGGCGGCAAGCGCACGGAACGGCTGGAAGGTCATCCTGGCGCGGTGCGCGCCGACGAGTCGTCCGAAGTCGGCGGTGCAGCACCTCCGCGAGTCGCTGGCGGCGGGTGCCGACCGGTGACCGTCCCCAACGCGCGCGCGGTCCGACCTTTTCAAGAACTCATGGGCACCGAGCGAAATTTGATCGAGCCGGGTGCGAGAGCGGAACGGGGGGCCCATTCGCGACGGGACGGCGCGATTTCGAAGAGTCCGTCCAGGCCCGGCGCGCGCAACCTGCCGCTGCGCGGTGGGTCCTCGGAGGGTGGACAGCGCGATTCTCGTTGAGGTGGCCCGAATTAGGGCTCAGAGAGCAGTTGGTAAGTCGAGGCCAATGCGGAGCTGAAGGTCGCCGGTGACCAACCGGGACGACATCGAGAGTCAACAGCGGCCTCGGAGAGCGATCTCCGGGGCCGCTGCCATTTCGACCCACGTTCCCGCGGGCCGGCTGGAGCCCCGGGTCCCCTGGGCTGGGCCCCGCGCCGCCCCGCAGTCATGACGCGATTGCCCTCGGAATCGCCCGTTACCATGTCAGGGGGCCCGGGTAGAAGAGGCCCTGCCCGATGCTCCCGCTCGAACGCGCCACGCTCCAGAAGCTCCGCGAGACGAACCCCGCGTGGCGCCTGCTCGCCGCGAACAACGCGCCGTTCATCATCAGCTTCCTCCACCAGGCCTTCCTCGCGGCGAACACGCGCACGGCGTCTCTCGAGTCCCTCTCCGCGAGCCTCGACGATCACCTCCACCAGGCACGCGAGCAGAGCGCGGTGGACCTGCCAAAGAGCGCCGAGGCGTACCTGGACGATTGGGCCAACGACGCCAGCGGGTGGCTGCGCAAGTTCTACCCGCCCGGCAGCGACGAGGCCCACTTCGACCTCACCCCGCCCGCCGAGCGCGCCCTGCTCTGGGTCGGCAAGCTCTTGGACCGGCGCTTCGTCGGCACTGAGTCTCGCCTGCTGACGGTCTTCGCGTTGCTGAACGAGATGATCGACGGCAGCGAAGCCGACCCCGAGGCCCGCCTCGCCGAGCTGAAGCGCCGCCGCGACGAGATCGACGCGCAGATCGAGCAGCTCAAGTCAGGCCAGGTCAGCGTGATGGACCCCACCCAACTGCGCGAGCGCTTCCAGCTCATGGACAGCACCGCCCGCGAGCTCCTCGGAGACTTCCGCGAGCTCGAGCAGCGCTTCCACCACCTCGATCGGGAGGTTCGCCAGCGCGTCGCCGCCTGGGAAGGCGGGCGCGGAGAGCTCCTCGACCGCATCCTGGGTGAGCGCGACGCCATCGCCTCGTCCGATGAGGGCACCAGCTTCCGCGCCTTCTGGGACTTCCTGATGTCGCCTGATCGCCAAGAAGAGTTCACCGACAAGCTCGAGCGCGTCTTCGAGCTCCCCGCCGTTCGCCAGACCGCCCCCGACCCGCGCCTGCGCAGAATTCACTACGACTGGCTCGCCGCCGGCGAGGTCACCCAGCGCACCGTCGCCCGGCTCTCCGAGCAGCTCCGACGCTACCTCGACGATCGCGTCTTCCTCGAGAACCGCCGCATCATGGAGCTCATCCGCGGCCTCGAGCAGCACGCCCTGGCGCTGAGGAGCTCCCCTCCCCCGGGCGCCGTGGCCGAGCTCGACGACCTCGCGCCGGCCCTCGACCTTCCGCTCGAGCGCCCCCTCTTCACCCCGCCCTTCGTGGCGCAGCTCAAGCGCCAGCTGCTCGAGGCGGGGAACGATGACGGACCGACCGACGAGCTCTTCGAACAGGTCTCCATCGACCGCACCCGGCTCCGCGCCCAGATCCGCGCGTTGCTGCAGCGGCGTGAGCGCGTCACGCTCGCCGACGTCCTCGCGGCCCACCCTCTCCAGCACGGGCTCGCCGAGCTGGTCGGCTACTTCGCGGTCGCCTCGGAAGATCGCAAGGCGGTCATCGAGGAGGCAACACCTCAGCTCGTCTCCTGGAACGATTCGTCCGGCCGGTCGCGCTCGGCGTCCGTCCCCCTCGTCGTCTTCTGCCGATGATCGCCATGAAACCAGCCGCCGACCCGACCGACCTGCTGCCTCCGGTGGTGATCGCCCTGATGAAGGGCGTGGTCTGGCGCGAGGACGATGAGCGCCACTGGCATCACCTGCTGACGCTCCAGGCGCGGGTCCGCGATCACCTCGCCGTCATGGGCCTGAAGCTCGAGATCGACGAAGCCGAAGGCTACGCCCTCCTGCGGCAGCGCCCACTCGATGAGGGCGAAGAGCTGCCCCGCCTCATTCCCAAACGCCCGCTCTCCTACCCCGTCAGCCTGCTGTTGGTGCTGTTGCGCAAGAAGCTCGCGGAGGCCGACGGCGGAGGGGCCGACCGCCGGGTGGTGCTGCGCCGCGAGGAGATCGTGGAGCTGCTCCGCCACTTCTTGCGCGAGACCACCAACGAGGCGCGGTTGGTCGATCAGATCGCCGGCCACATCAACAAGGTGCGCGAGCTCGGCTTCCTGCGCCAGCTCAAGGGCCGGGAGGGTGAGTACGAGGTGGTGCGCCTGCTCAAGACCTTCGTCGACGCTCAGTTCCTCGAGGAGCTGCTCGCCACCTACCGCGCCCACGCCGCCGCGAAGGACGCCACCCCATGACCCCCGACGACGCACGGCAGGAAGACCTGCTCGATCTCGCCGCGCCCAGCGAGCGGGCGGGCTTCCGGCTCCAGCGGCTCGAGGTCCTCAACTGGGGGACGTTCGACCAGAAGGTGTGGCACCTCGAGCTGGGCGGCGAGACCTCGCTTCTGACCGGCGACATCGGCTCGGGCAAGTCGACCATCGTCGACGCCCTGACCACGCTCCTCATCGCCCCGCAGCGGGTGGCGTACAACAAGGCCGCCGGCGCCGAGACCCGCGAGCGCTCGGTTCGTTCCTACTTCCTCGGCCACTACAAGGCGGAGCGCAGCGAGGTGGGCGCCGGGGCCAGGCCCGTGGCGCTGCGCGATGGGCACAGCTACTCGGTGCTGCTCGCGCACTTCTTCAACGAGGGCTACCAGCAGCACGTGACGCTGGCCCAGGTCTTCTGGATGAGGGAGCAGGAAGGGCAGCCCGCCCGCGTGTTCGTCGTCGCCGACCAGCGGCTCTCGATCGCCGAGCACTTCTCCGCCATCAGCGACATCTCCGAGCTGCGCAAGCGGCTCAAGGGCGTGACCAAAGAGGTGCACGACTCCTTTCCGCCCTACGTGTCGGCCTTCCGCAGGCGCTTTGGCATTCAGAATGACCAGGCGCTCGACCTGTTTCACCAGACCGTCTCGATGAAGTCGGTCGGCAACCTCACCGACTTCGTGCGGCAGCACATGCTGCAGCCCTTCCCCGTCGAGGAGCGCATCGCCAAGCTCGTCGCCCACGTCGACGATCTCACCCGGGCGCATGAGGCGATCCTCAGGGCCAGGGAGCAGCTCCGGCGCCTGACGCCGCTGATCGAAGACTGCGATCAGCACCAGCTGGTGACCGCGAAGGTGCGCGAAGAGCGCGCCTGCCGTGAGGCGCTCGAGGCGTGGTTCGCCGCCCAGCGCGTCGAGCTGCTGGGCCAAAGCCTGGCCCAGTGCGGCGGGCACCTCGCCCAACTCTCGGTCGAGGTGTCGCAAGCCGAGGCCCACCGCGCCGAGCTCAGCGCCCAGCGCGACGGGCTCAAGCAGGACATCGCGCGGAACGGCGGCGAACGCATCGAGCGCCTCGAGCAGGAGATCGGCGATCACGACCGCGAGCGGGGCGAGCGGGCCCGGCGCGCCGAGGCCTACGACGCGAGCGCGCAGCACGCAGGCCTCCCGGTGGCGACGGACGCCCAAGGCTTCCTTCACAACGCGCGTGCAGCGACGGAAGGCCAACCCCCGCTCGAGGACCACCTGGCCTCCTTGCGCGCGAAGGCCATCGACGCCGAGGTCCTCTTTCGCGAGCTCAAGCACCAGCGGGGAGCGCTCCTGGCCGAGGTCGAGTCGCTGCGGCAGCGGAAGTCCAACATCCCCGCCGACGTGCTGCGGGTGCGGACCCGCCTGTGCGAGTCGCTGGGCCTCGACGAAGAGCTGCTGCCGTTCGCGGGTGAGCTGATGCAGGTCTGTGAGGACGAGCGGGCGTGGGAGGGCGCCATCGAGCGCGTGCTGCGTGGCTTCGGCACCTCGCTCCTGGTCGCGGACGAGCACTACCCGGCGGTGTCCAGGTGGGTCGATCAGACCCAGCTCGGCACCCGGCTGGTCTACCACCGGGTGAAGGAGGGGAAGCAGCCACGGACGCCCGCCAGCCAGCCCGCCTCGCTGGTTCGCAAGCTGCAATTCAAGCCCGGCTCGCCGCTGGCGGAGTGGCTGGAAGACCAGGTCGGCCGGCAGCTCAACCCGGTGTGCTGCGAGACCCTCGAGGAGTTTCGCCGGGAGAAGGAAGGGCTGACCCGCAACGGCCAGCAGAAGCGCGGCGGCGTGATGCACTCGAAGGACGATCGCGGCCGGGTCGATGACCGCACCCGCTACGTCCTCGGGTGGTCGAACCACGAGAAGCGGGCCGCGGTCGAGCGAGAGCTGAAGGAGATCGAGCGGCAGGCCCAGGACGCGGCCAGCGCGCTCGCGTCGACCGCCGGCGAGGAGCAGCAGCTGCGCAGGCAGCTCGACGCGCTCAAGGCCGTCGCCGCCCATCGCAGCTTCGACGATCTCAATTGGCGACAGAGCGTGGCGGCGATCGAGCGGCTCACCGCCGAGCTGGAGGCCCTCGAGAGCACGTCTGACGTGTTGCGCGCGCTCGAGAAGGAGCTGCGAGGCGTGGAGAAGACGCTCGCGGCCGCGGACGCCCGGCTCACCGAGGCGCGCGACCAGCGCACCCGCGCCGATGCGCTGCGCGTCACGCTCGAGCGCACCCTGGCGCGAATGACCGCGCTGGTCGACGCCACCACGGCTTTGGAGCGTGCCCACTTCGAGCGACTGGCGAGCCTCCACCGCGAGCACGGGGCCGGCCCTGAGTTGACGATCGACTCCGCGGACGCGGCCGAGAGCGAGCTGCGCTCCTGGCTGCAGAGCCGCATCGACGCCGACGAGCTGCGCCTGGTGCGGGTGGGGCAGAAGATCGTCTCGGCAATGCAGGACTACCGCAACACGTACCCGGTCGAGACGCGCGAGGCCGACGCCAGCGTGGAAGCAGCCGCGGAGTTCCGCAAGATGCTGGTGACGCTGCGCACCGACGATCTTCCGCGCTTCGAGAAGCGCTTCAAGGACCTGCTCAACGAGAACACCATCCACGAGGTGGCGAGCTTCCAGGCGCAGCTGCGAGGGGAGCGGGTGCAGATCGCCGAGCGCATCGAGATCATCAACAGGTCGCTGCGCGAGATCGACTTCAACGAGGGCCGCTTCATTCGACTGGAGGCCGCCAACGCCACGGACGCCGAGGTGCGCGACTTTCAGATGGACCTCAAGGCCTGCACCGAGGGGACGCTGACCGGCTCGGGCGACGAGGCCTACTCCGAGACCAAGTTCCTGCAGGTCAAGCAGATCATCGAGCGCTTCCGGGGGCGCGAAGGCAGCGCCGACCTCGACCTGAAGTGGACGCGCAAGGTGACCGACGTTCGAAACTGGTTCACCTTCTCGGCCTCCGAGCGCTGGAGCGAAGACGAGCGGGAGCACGAGCACTACACCGACTCGGGCGGAAAATCGGGCGGGCAGAAGGAGAAGCTCGCCTACACCGTGCTGGCGGCGAGCCTCGCGTACCAATTCGGCCTCGAGTGGGGGGAGAGCAAGTCACGGTCGTTCCGCTTCGTGGTCATCGACGAGGCCTTCGGCCGAGGCTCGGACGACTCGGCGAAGTTCGGGCTCGATCTCTTCCAGAAGCTGAACCTGCAGCTGCTGGTCGTCACCCCGCTGCAGAAGATCCACGTCATCGAGCCCTACGTGGCGAACGTCGGCTTCGTCTCGAACCTCGACGGCCAGAGCTCGAAGCTGCGAAACCTGACCATCACCGAGTACCGCGAAGAGAAGGCGCGACGGGGCGCGTAGATGACGACCTCAGCGTGGACCACGCCAGCGGAGCTCGTCGCCCAGGTGCAGCGGCTGTGGGACCGGGGGGAGGTGCTGCGCGCCAGCCTCCAGAGCGAGGCGCTGTTCCCGAGGCAGCTCCGCCTGCGCCGGCCGACGGCCAAGGATCTGGGCGAGCGCTTCGAGGAGGTCCGCCGGTGGATCCGCGCGCTCGAGGAAGGCAGCCGCGAGCACGGCTACTCCCTCGAGCTCGACGAGGTCGATCACCGCCAGCTCGGCACCAACCAGGTCCCCGGCCGGGTGCTGATTCCGACCGAGGCGGTCGCGCTGCGAATCATCGGGAAGACGCGTGCCGCGGAGCGGTTCCGTGCGTTGCGCGATCAGACCGTCGCCGCCTTTCCCTCGCTCGCGAGCTGGATCGAGGCGCGGCCGCTGAAGGTCCTCGAGCACGAAGCGCACTGGGGCGGGTTCCTTCAGGTGCTCCAGTGGTTCGTGCGCCGCCCACGCTCGGGACTCTACCGGCGGCAGCTGGAGATCGAAGGGGTCGACACCAAGTTCATCGAGACGCATCGGCAGGTGCTCGGTGACCTGCTCGAGCTCGTCCTCCCCGCTGACGCCATCGATCAGAGCAGGTCGTTCGATCGGCGCTTCGGCTTGAGAGAGAAGCCCGCGCTGGTGCGGTTTCGTATTCTCGACGAAGCGCAGCACCTTCACGGGCTGTCGGATCTCTCGGTGCCTGCGACGGAGCTGGCGAAGCTCGAGCTCGGGGTCGAAGACGTCATCGTCACCGAGAACGAGGTGAACGGCCTCGCGCTGCTGCCGCGGCCTCGGACGCTCGTGGTCTTCGGTCACGGCTACGCGCTGGAGACGCTGGCGGAGATACCCTGGCTGGCGTCGCGGCGACTCTCGTACTGGGGAGACATCGACACCCACGGGTTCGCCATGCTCGATCGGTTCCGCGGCCACTTCCCCCGGGCCCAGTCGCTGCTGATGGATCGGTCGACGTTCCTCGCCCACAGGCCGATGTGGGTGAGCGAGAAGACACCGAGCACCGAGTCCCTCACCCGCCTGACCGAGCCCGAGAACGCGCTGCTCCGGGACCTGCGCAAAGGAAGCTGGGGCGAGCGCCTTCGCCTCGAGCAGGAGCGCGTCGGCTTCAGCTGGGTTCGCGAGGCGCTCGAGACGCTTGGCGAACGATAGCGAGGCGGGTTGAAGAGCCACTGCGGGGAGAGAGCGGCCATTTGCGCGCTCGTACGGCAGCTCGCACCGCGCAGAAGCCCTCCACGACGCAGGGCGAGCCTCGAGCGTGGACCGCTCGACTCGAGCGCACTTCTTCCGCACTCTGGGAGTACCGTGGCGCCCTTTCGCGAGAGGGAGGTGAGCGCATGAGCAACGTGCTCGATTTCCAGGAGATCGACCCGACGCAGGTCGCGATCGTTGGCGGCAAGGGCGCGCACCTGGCGGAGCTCTCGCGGATCGAAGGCATCCGCGTGCCGGCTGGCTTCTGCGTCACGACGGACGCCTTCCGGCGGATCCTGGCGGAAGCGCCGTCGATCGACGATCGGCTCGATCGGCTGTCGCGCCTGAAGCCGGACGACCGGGAGACGATCCGCGCGCTCAGCGCGGAGATTCGCCTGACGCTCGAAGGGTTCGCCATTCCCGGCGATCTGGCGGCGGCGATCACCCGCGCGCTCACCCGGCTCGGCGAGCACGCCGCCTACGCCGTCCGCTCGAGCGCGACGGCGGAGGACTTGCCGACAGCCTCCTTCGCCGGCCAGCAGGACACCTACCTGAACGTCGTGGGGGCGGCGGCGATCCTCCAGCACGTCAGCCGCTGCTGGGCCTCGCTCTTCACCGAGCGGGCCGTGACCTACCGCCTGCGCAACGGCTTCGACCACCGAAAGGTCCAGATGGCCGTGGTCGTGCAGCAGATGGTCTTCCCGCAGGCGGCCGGCATCCTCTTCACGGCCGACCCCGTCACTGGAAATCGGAAGGTCGTCTCCGTGGAGGCGAGCTTCGGCCTCGGCGAGGCCCTGGTCTCCGGCCTGGTGAACGCGGACGTCTACAAAGTCCGGAACGGCGAGGTGGCCACCAAAGCAATCGCCACCAAGCGGCTCGTCATCTACGCCGCGCCGGGAGGCGGGACGCAGCAACGGGCGCTCGAGCAGGAGCGGCAGCAGCAGCCCGCACTGACGGATGCGCAGGTCGTGCGGCTCGCGCAGCTGGGCCGGCAGATCGACGCGCACTTCGGCCGCCCCCAAGACATCGAGTGGTGCCTGGTCGACGACGACTTCCACTTCGTCCAGAGCCGGCCCATCACCACGCTGTTCCCGATTCCCGCCGTGAGCGACGGAGCGAACCACGTCTACATCTCCGTCGGTCACCAGCAGATGATGACCGACGCCATGAAGCCGTTGGGGCTCTCGCTCTGGAAGCTGACGAGCTCCGCGCCCATGCACGACGCCGGCGGGCGGTTGTTCGTCGACGTTACCCGGGCCCTGGCATCACCGGCGAGCCGCGCCGGGCTGCTGGAGATGGCGGGGCGATCGGATCCGCTGATCAGGGATGCGCTCGAGTCCGTCGTCCAGCGCGGCGACTTCCTTCCCTCGCCCCCGGACGCGGCCCCCGCGAGGCCGCCGCCGGGTGGCCCGCCGGCTCCGCTCGAGACCGACCCAGCCGTCGTCACCGAGCTCATCTCGCACAGCGAGACCTCCCTCGCGACGTTGAAGCGCGACCTCGCGACGAAGGCCGGTGTGGCGCTGCTCGACTTCATGCTTTTGGATCTCCAGGAGCTCAAGCGGCTGCTGACCGCGCCACTCAGTTACCAGGTGTTCATGACGGCCATGGAGGCCTCCTGGTGGCTCAACGACCGCCTGCACGCGTGGCTGGGCGAGAAGAGCGCGGCCGATACGCTCACGCTGTCCGCGCCGAACAACGTGACGTCGGAGATGGGCCGGGCGCTGTTGGACGTCGCGGACGTCATTCGTCCCCACCCGGAGGTGGTGGCGTTTCTCGAGCGCGCCCCGAACGACGGCTTCCTCGACGAGCTCGCGCCGCTCTCGGGTGGACTCGAGGCGCGCGACGCCATTCGCGCGTGGCTCGACCGGTACGGCATGCGCTGCGCCGGAGAGATCGACGTCACGAGGCCCAGATGGAGCGAGCGCCCCAGCACGCTCGTGCCCCTACTCCTCGGCAACGTGAAGACCTTCACGCTGGGCGAGGGGCGGCGGCGCTTCGCGCAAGGGCGCCAGGAGGCGATGAAGAAGGAGCAGGAGGTGCTCGAGCGCCTGCGCGCCTTGCCGGACGGAGCGCGGAAGGCCGACGAGACCAAGCGGATGATCGACCGTGTCCGAACCTTCATCGGGTACCGGGAGTATCCGAAGTACGGCATGATCAGCCGCTACTTCGCGTACAAGCTGGCGCTGTTGGAAGAAGCCGAGCGCCTCGTGCGGGCCCACGTGCTTCGTGACAAGGAAGACATCTTCTTCCTCACGTTCCAGGAGCTCCACGACGTCGTGCGCGCGCAGAAGGTCGATGACGCGCTCCTCCGCCAGCGCCGGGACGCGTTCAAGGCATTCCAGGCGCTCACGCCGCCGCGCGTGCTCACGTCCGAGGGCGAGGGCCTCTCGGGCTCGTACCGACGCGACGACGTGCCGGCGGGCGCGCTCACCGGACTGGCGGTCTCCACAGGGACGGTGGAGGGCCGGGCCCGCGTCATTCTCGACATGGCCGGGGCCAGGCTCGAGGCGGGCGACATCTTGGTCACCGTCTCGACGGACCCGAGCTGGACGCCGCTGTTCCTCGCCATCAAGGGCCTGGTGACGGAGGTCGGGGGCCTGATGACCCATGGCTCGGTGATCGCAAGGGAATACGGCTTGCCCGCGGTCGTGGGGGTGGAGCACGCCACCCGGCTGATCCGCGATGGGCAGCGGATTCGTGTTCATGGAACGGACGGGTACGTCGAGATCCTGCCGTAGCAGGGTCCCCGCGGCCCTCAAGCGGTTCCGCGCGGCCGCTTCACCTTGGGCTTCGCCTTCTTCGACGGCTTCGACTTGCCCGTGCTGTTGAGGGCGACCGCCTGGCGAACGAGCGCCTTGAAGGCGGCCTCGTCGACTTCTTCACCTTCGTGGAGGTCGATGGCGCGGCGTGTGTTTCCGTCGAGGCTCGAGTTGAAGAGCCGGGCCGGATCCCTCAGAGACGCGCCCCTGGCGAAGGTGAGCTTCACGACGGTCTTGTAGGACTCGCCGGTGCAGATGATGCCGTCGTGGGACCACACCGGAGTGCCCATCCACTTCCACTCCTCGACGACGGCCGGGTCGGCTTCCTTGATGAGCTTGCGCATTCTGGCGAGGGTCTTGCCCCGCCAGTCATCGAGCTCGGCGATTCTCTTCGAGATGAGCTCCGATGCCGCCCGGTCTTGGCTCGCGCCCGACTTGATCATCCCCTCAGCCTACCCGAGCTCGGCTGGGGTTCACGCTTCGACGCCGAGCTGGCTCAGGTACGTCTGGTTGTCCCAGAAGAGGTACTCCTCATCCATCGTGCCGTTGGTCCAGTGACCGATGGTGGCCATGGGCAGATGAAACGACTTGCCGGTGGGCTGAAGGGTGCGGCCATCGGGCAGGGCCATCGGTCGGGTGAAGGTGCCCTCCATGATTCCGTAGACCGCCGTCCAATCGCCCTGACCGACCTTGATGGGGTGTTCAGTGATGCGGGTGTCGGGCGCGTAGGTGAACATGAACTTCATGTCTTCGAGGTGGCGCTCGAGGCCCTTGGTGGCGTGGCCGTCGGGCCAATGGACCACGATGTCCGGCGAGTGGCTCTTCTTGAACTCCTGCCACCGCTGGTTGGAGAACACGTTGAAGTCGAGATCGTCGAAGTTCGCCACGTTCGCGGCGACCCGTTCTTGCTGAGTGTCTGGCTGGGCCATGACGCTGCTCCTCGTGCGTGCACCCGATGGGCGGCACGACCGATCGGTAACGCCCGCGCCGTTCGCGACCCCGCTCGTCCCTGGCGCAACGGCCGGCCAGTGTTCTCGCGGCTCACCCCTTCAGCCCGTCTTCGCGTCCGGCCGCGACGGGGAGGAGGCGTGCTCCCCAAGCGAGGCCGGAGTGGGGACCGAGGCACGAAGCGCCGCGAGGCCTACTTCGAGTTACCTGCCGGCGGGGTCAACTCGACGGGCTGGCCCAACGGGATGCCTCCCATCTTCACGGTGTCGGGCGAGCGCACGGGCTGGGGCACGGTCGGCACCGGACGGCCAAAGCGGTAGGGCACCTCGGCGTGGTAGCCAGAGGCCTTCCCCTGACTGTCCGCGACGACGACGAGGTCGCTCGCGGGTTTCGCGCCGTAGGTCAACTGCAGGGTCTGAACGAAATGCCCCGTCTCCTTCTCGCCGATGGCGGTGAGCACCGCGGGTGTCGCGTCGACGCCGCTCGGGAGCCGGAGAGTCAGCGCCAGCGGGTGCTCGAGGGCGACGAGCTTCGTGATGGTCACTTCCAGCGACGCGCCATGCTCGCTCTCTCCCGTGGCGCGCACCGTCACCTGGATGGGGGATTCGACGTCGCGCTCCGGATGTACCGCGGGGACGGCGACGGGGGTGGGCTTCGACTCCGCGGGCTGCTGGGTCTGGCAGCTCCACAGCACAAGGATTCCGACGAGGGAGAATCGGCGCATGGTGTTCCTCACTGGGGTTCGATGGCGATGACGAGGGTGTTGAGCCCCGACGCGGGCTGGGCGGTGTGGTCGAGCGTCAGCTCGCACGAGTAGTCCGCCCATGGACACCGGAGGTCCAAGCCGGTGTCGGCCGAGATGGCGTCGGGCGTGGTCAGGTCCTCGTCCCAGGTACTCACGTTGACGGAGGCGAGGTCGCTGTAGCTGTAGCTCTGAGAGAGCGCGAAGGGCCAGGTCGCCGAGAAGGTGTCCGCGGCCGACGGCGTGCAGAGGGGTGTCACGGCGCCCGTTGTGGCGCAGGCGTACGGGTCCGGCGCGCCGCCAAGGGCGTCCCAGGCCGCGCCCGCCGCGGGGTTCTGGCTCTTCACGGAGGCGCTCATGAAGTGGATGCGCCACTTGGATGTGGAAGTGGGCGTGGGCACGCACCCGCCCGTCGTCGCAGACATCGGGAGGCACACCAGCCCGACCCCGCAGGCACTCGCGCTCGGGTCACAGGGCGTCCGGCAATGGCCCTGGGTGCCACTCTTCTGATCCAGGAGGCAGAGGCCGCTCGTGCACTGGCGCGTCGCCGTGCAGGCCGCGCCGACGGGCCGCGTGCACAGCCCGCCAACGCAGGTCTCCTGGGCCTGGCACGCGGTGCACATGACGCCGAAGGTGCCGCAGGCCGAGCTCGTGTTTCCGGCCTGGCAGGCGCCGCCGCTGACCCGGCACCCGGCGCAGGTGCCGTAGACGCAGATGGGGCTCGACGAGGGGTATGGGTAGTACGTCGACGGCACGGTCGCGGCGTCGATGGCGGACGCCGGCATTCCGGAGCAGACCAGACCGTCGAGCATGTCCGCGAGCATCGGACGAGAGAGGCCCGTGTCGACGACGTTGGTGAAGACGACCTGTCCCGTCGACGTGTCGACTTGCCAGGTATGCCGCGAGTAGCCGCGTCCCCAGGGACTCGCGTTCAACTGCGGATTCGATAGGGCACGGAGCACCTGGAGGGCACCGTCGGTGCGAGGTGACGTCACCGCGTACAGCAGCGCCGAGACATCGTTCTCGTCCTGGCGCTGCAGGAGTCCCTGGGACGCCGCTGGCCGCTGCCAGACCGCGCCGCTCCCATACTGACGCGCGGTGATGTCGAGCCAGAAGAACCCGCCCCCCTGCTTGTCGAAGTACTTCGCGCTTCCTCGCGCCGCCGAGCTGAACCAGGTCGCGAAACCTTCGGACCAGGCCTGACCGGGGAAGGTGGGAATGCCCGCGAAGTGCGTACCTCCTTCGATGGGACTCGTCCCGAAGCTCGCCATGACCCAGTGCCCCAGCTCGTGCGCGGTGACAGCGTCTGCGTACTGGGTCAGGTTGGAGTCGTTGGCGAGGAACATCTGAGAGCCCAGCGTGAGCCCGGTGACCGTCGCAGGCAGCGGTGCAAAGCACTTTCCGCAGTCCCACGACACACCGGTCCCGACCCACGCCACCAGGGGAATCCCGTCCCGGCCGTAGATGTCGGAGGCCACTTCGTACACACCACTCAGGTAGTCGTAGATGCGCAGCGCCGCGGAGCCCTGGGGCTCGGAGATGGTCACCGTCTGAGCTGGAGCGCCCGTGGAGGGGAGCGACCACAGCCAGAGTTGGGCCTGCGGGAATGCCTGCCCCGCCGCCCCGGTGCCCGGGGCAATCTTCGGGTCGGCGACGACGTAGCGAAGGCCGCCGCGGCCGTTTCCGGCAGCGGCGACGAAGACGATCTTGTCACCGCTGGCCGGCGACGCGGGAATTTCGACGGAGTAGTCGCCGGTGCTGCTCGTCGTTGTCGCGTCAAGCAGGGTCGTTCCCTGATAGCTCACGACGAGCAGGCCCGACGCGGGCGCCGTCGAGACCGTCGAGGCCCAGTCCGTCATTCCGGCATTCGGCGTGCGGTACTCGTACTTCAGGGTTCCGGTGAAGGTCTTGGTCGTGATGTTCGGAGCGCAGAAGTCCTGGAGCGGGTTGTCGACGCAGCGGCTCGAGCACGCCGTCTGAGACCAGGAGCCCGACACACAGTTGTTGATGGCGGTGCCGTTTACGCACTGCGCGTCGCCCGTGTAGCACTGGGCGGTGAGGGCGCAGGCCGCGCGGCCGCTGGCGACCTGGCAGGACTCACCCGTGCGGCACGGGACGTCCACGACGAGGGGCTGGGCGGAGCCGGTCGGAACGGCGCAGATGCGCAGGAGCGTCGACGTCGCACACTGGCCACTCGGCGAAACGTTGCCGCAGCCGGAGGAGCCCGCGTCCGGTGTGCCTCCCGCTCCGCCGCCGCTCCCTCCGCCCACGCCCCCGCCGCTCGCCCCGCCGGTGCCTCCGCCTGCTCCACCCGCGGTGGAACCTCCCGCCCCGCCGCCGGAGCTCCCACCTGTTCCGCCGCCGGTCGAGGTGGCGACGCAGGTGAAGGTGGCGCTGCACGTCTGGCCTAGCGCGCGACAGTTCACACAAGCCTGTCCGAAGGTGCCGCAGGTTTCGTTCCCGGTGTTGATGGGCGAGGTGAGGCACTGTCCGCTGGCGCAGCAGCCGTTGGGACAGTTCGAGGCGTCGCAGGTCGCCGGTGCGCCGCCGGTTCCGCCGGCCCCGCCGCCCTGCCCGCTCGGCGCCGCCTGACAGTGGCCCTCGGTGCAGACCTGGCCGCCGAGGCACGCGTCGCAGGCGTTCGCGCCGGCGCCGCAGACGTCGGCCGTCGTCCCAGGTTGGCAGACATCGCCTGAGCAGCACCCGGTGCAGGTTGCCGGCCGGCAGGCCGGCTCCGCCGTTCCGCAGCTGGCGCCGAGCGTGAAGGCCAGCGCCACAAGGCTCATCCCCGAAAGTCGATTCACGGTGTTCCCCGATGCATTGATGTTGGCACGACTCCGCGACGGCGGTTCCGATGATTGGGGCGGAGGGTTGAACACGGGGGTGTGCCACTGAAGGTCACACCGGGCGTGGCGGAGCTGGGAGGGAGGAGAGGGGCTCGTCGGGGCGAGAACTTCTGCTGCTGGGGAATGGAGGCGCGCAGCGCGGCGAGGAGGCGAGCTCCCCGAGCGCCGCGGCACCGACGGGCGGCGCGGGGAACCACGGCACCACGAAGACCCGCCGGGCCAACCCCGAAGCGATGCGCCCGAGCTGACGTCGCTCGCCCTCGAGCTTCGCCGCGAGCAGCGGATCGCGAGCGCCCGCGGCCGACAAGCTCCGGTTCACCACCCACGCGAAGGGCTCGACTCTCGCGCGCCGAAGGTCGTCTTGCAGCGCGGCGGCCTGCGAGACCGGCGTCGTCTCCGGCAAGGTGACGATGACCACTCGGGTGAACGCCGGGTCCTGCAGGCGCATCAGGGGCGTCGTCACGCGCGCGGGGTTCACGCCGGGGCCGAGGTGTCGCATCGTCTGGCGGTGGTACGCGCCGGTGGCGTCCATCAAGAGCAGCGAATGCCCGGTGGGCGCCGTGTCGAGCACCACGACTCGCCGGCGCGACTCGCTGATGACCCGGGAGAAGGCGTGAAACACCGCGACCTCCTCCGTGCAGGGAGAGCGCAGGTCCTCCAGCAGCAGCGCCTTCCCCTCGGCGTCGAGGTCTCGCCCTTTCGTCTCCAAGATCTTGTCGACGTAGGCCCGGGTCTCGGCGGCGGGATCGATTCGGCTCACCTCGAGACCGGGAACGTCTCCGGAGAGCGTCTCCACGAGGTGCGCCGCGGGATCGGTCGTCGAGAGGTGCACCGGAATCCCGCGCTGGGTGAGGGCGACGGCGAGGGCCGCGGCGATGGTCGTCTTCCCCACGCCGCCCTTCCCCATCACCATGACCAGCCCCTGCCGATGGACGGCCAGCTCGTCCACCAGCGCGGAGAGCGGGTCCGTTCGCACCTTTGGGTCCTGGGCCGCGACGTGCGCCGGCGCCGAGCCCGGCACTTCGCGCAGGAGCGCCCGGAGCGCCGGCACGCCGACGGCGTCGAATGTCTTCAGCGTCACCTGGTCGCGCGGGAGCGCCTGGAGCGCCGCCGGGAGCGCCGCCACGACCGAGCACTGCCTGGCCTCCAGGCCCACGGCGACAGCGTCAGAGGGGTCGCTCGCGTGGAACACCCCGTTCACGGCGAGGCGCTGATTCCGGAGGCCGAGGGTGGCGAGCTCCTCCGCGGTGCGCGCGGCCTCTCGCACGGCCCGCTCGTCGGGGGTGGTCACCAGCACGACGGTGGTGAGCGTGGGGTCAGCCAACGCCACGAGCGCGCGCCCGAAGCGGTCCTGCTCGAGCGTGAGGCCGGAGTGGGGACCGAGGCACGAGGCGCCGCGATCGTTCTCGGCGAGGAAGCCGGTCCACGCCTTCGGCAGGCGGAGGAGCCGCAGGGTGTGCCCCGTCGGCGCGGTGTCGAAGATGACGCGCTCGTACCCCTCGGGGGAGTCGGACAGGAGCGTCGCGAACTCGTCGAAGGCGGCGATCTCCGTGGTGCAGGCGCCCGAGAGCTGCTCCCGCACGGTGGCGCGCTCGGCCTCGGTCGTCCGCGGATCGAGCTGGGCGAGCACGCGGGCGCGATAGGCCTCGGCCGCGGCTTCGGGGTCGATGTTGAGCACCGAGAGCCCTGGGACGGCCGACACCTGCACCGGCTGGTTGCGCAGCTCGACGCCGAGGATCTCGTCGAGGTTCGACGCCGCGTCGGTGCTGACCAAGAGGACCTTCTCCCCTCGGTCCGCCAGGCGAATGGCCGCCGCCGCCGACAGCGACGTCTTCCCCACCCCGCCCTTCCCGGTGAAGAACAGGTAGCGCGTCGGTTCGAGGAGGAAGCCCGGGTCGAAGATGCGACCGATGCGGCGGCTGAGCTCGTCTCTCACCCCGCGAAACGACGCGAGCCGCTCGGCCTCGTCTCCGGTCGCCGCCGCCGGGTCGGGCAGCCCCCAGTGCACTCGCAGCGCCTTGCCCAGGAACACCGGGCAGACCTCCTCGGCGCAGAGGGTCACGACGACGTCGACGTCATCGGGCGAAACGTCGCTCACGCTCTTCGAGGCGTGCGAGCCGATGTCGATGCCGATCTCTCCGAGGGCCGTGACCGCGAGCGGGTTGAGCCGGGTAGGAGCAGAGCCGGCGGACGAGATCTTCACGCCGGCAGGAGCCAACGCGCGCGCGATACCCTCCGCCATCTGGCTGCGGGCCGAGTTCGCGACGCACAAGAACAGCACGTGCTTCGGGTTCGCCTCGCGGAGTCGTGCGGCCTCTGTCTCCCACGGCTCGCTCATCGAGGCTCCCGGGCGCCGGGCGTCGCAGCGATTGCGGATTCGTTGGCGAAGTAACGCGCGCGGAGCCTCAACGCCACGTTCACCAGGCCGATGAGCACCGGCACCTCCACGAGCGGCCCGATGACCGCGGCGAAGGCCGCCCCGTGTCCCATGCCGAAGGTGGCCACCGCCACCGCGATGGCCAGCTCGAAGTTGTTCGACGCGGCGGTGAAGGACAGGGTCGCCGTCTGGCCGTACGTCGCGCCGGCCTTCCGGCTCATGAAGAAGGACACGAAGAACATCACCACGAAGTAGATGAGCAGCGGCACCGCGATGCGCACCACGTCGAGCGGCACCTGCACGATGGCCTCGCCCTTGAGCGAGAACATCAGGACGATGGTGAGCAGCAGAGCGACGAGCGTGATGGGCGAGATGCGGGGAAGGAAGACCTTGCGGTACCAGTCCTCTCCCTTGAGCGCGCGCAGGCCGAAGCGGCTGGCGAGGCCCGCGAGGAAGGGGATGCCCAGGTAGATGAAGACGCTCTGGGCGATGTCGCCGATGGTGAAGTGGACCTCGGCGCCCTGAAGGCCGAGCCAGCCCGGCACCAAGGTGAGGAAGATCCACGCGTAGACCGAGAAGAACAGCACCTGGAAGATCGAGTTGAAGGCCACCAGCCCCGCGCAGTACTCGGTGTCGCCTTCCGCGAGCTCGTTCCAGACGATGACCATCGCGATGCAGCGCGCGAGCCCGATGAGGATGACTCCCACCATGTACTCGGGCTTGTCGCGGAGGAAGAGGACGGCCAGCGCGAACATCAACACCGGCCCCACCACCCAGTTCTGCACGAGCGAGAGGGCGAGCACCTTGCCGTTCTTGAAGACGCGCGGGAGCTCTTCGTAGCGGACCTTCGCCAGCGGCGGGTACATCATCAGCACCAGCCCCACCGCGATGGGGACGGAGGTGGTGCCGACGTTGAACCGATTGAGCATCGGCACCACGTCAGGGGCCAGGTACCCGACGGCGATACCCACGCCCATGGCGGCGAAGATCCACAGCGTCAGGTAGCGATCGAGGAACGAGAGTCGCTTGGTGAGGGTGCTCATGGTCAGAGGCTCCCGACGAGCGCCTTGAGGCGGCGCAGCGCGCGCGGCTCGACGCAGTAACAGGTGCGCGGCCCGTCAATCTCGCCGCGAATCAGCCCGGCGTCCTTGAGCACCTTGAGGTGCTGAGAGACGGTGGACTGCGCGAGCGGCAGCACGTCGACGATGTCGCCGCAGACGCACGCCGTGCGGCGCGCCAGCATTCGCATGATCTGCACGCGCGCGGGGTGGCCGAGGGCCTTGGCGAGCTCGGCGAGCTCCTCGTCGGCCTGCTTTCCTTCGACGGGGCGGAGGTCGGGCGTCTCCTCGCTCGGCGCGGGCGGCGCGCAGGTCACGGCCTCGGTCATCTTCAATCGCAGACCCGTCAACGAAGGGCCCGGCCAGACATGCGGAATGATGGCAGGAGGCATCAGTTGGCTCCGGTGGTCCGTGCAACGTGCAGCACCGATGGTCTAGGCGGCGCCCGACCCCATGACGAGTGGTGCCGTGCTGCCTCTATCGCCCGCCGGTACCAGGCCGCGAACCCCTCCGGTTGGGCCCGGTCTATTTAGACCCAGGGTGCTGGGGGTGTTCGACGACCTCCGGGCCCCGAAGGCGGTACCATTCCACCCGGCACGACGCCCGGGATGAAGATGAGCATTCGCTTCGAGCGCTACGAGCTGAGAACCACCGACGTCGCAGCGGCGCGGGCCTTCTACCTCGCGGTCCTCGGCGTGGAGCCCAAGGACGTCTCGCCGCTGGCGCCCGACGCCCTCGCGCGCGGGGCTCGGCCCCACTGGCTCGGCCACCTCGGCGTGGATGACCTCGAGCAGGACACCGACGCCTTCGTCGCACGCGGCGCCACGCGGCTCGGTCCGACTCGGCGTACGCCCGAGGGGAGTCTGGTCGCGGTCCTCCGCGATCCCGGCGGGGCGGTGGTCGCGCTGGCCCCGCGAGCGAGCACGCCACCGCGAGGCGACGTCGTCTGGCAGGTCCTCAACGGCACCGACATGGAGCGCACCTCGGGGGCGTACTGCGAGCTGTTCGGCTGGCGGCGTACCGAGCGGCTCGTGCTCCCCCTGCTGGGCACCTTCCACCGCTTCGCGTGGGAGGCGAGCGGCCCGGTGGTGGGCGCCTTCGCCGACATCGCCGGGCTTCCCGCCCGGCACCCGCACTGGCTCTTCCACTTTCGCGTCGAGCGCCTCGACGCCACGATGGAGGCCATCCGGTCGCATGGGGGCCGGGTCCTCCCGCCGATCGCGGTGCCCTCGGGCCACCGCATCGCCGTGTGCGAAGACGCACAGGGCGGCGCCTTCGCGCTGCGAGAAGATCCCTGATGAGGCGGTGAAGTACCCCGCGGGCGGATCGTCACGACCTGACCCGGCGCCGCGCCTGACCGTCAGGAAGCCGCTCCGCCTCGGCGAGGAGGTCGAGCTGCTCGGCGCCAAGGCCACCGTCGCCGTGGTGACGGGCATCGAGACCTTCCACCAACTCCGCGAGACGGCGGAGGCGGGCGAGAACGTGGGGCTCCTGCTCCGCGGCGTGGCTCGCGAGGCCATCGCTCGGGGCGCGCTCGTCGTGCGTCCGGGCAGCGTCACCGCGCACGCCGAGGGTGAGGCCGAGCTGTTCGTCCTCACCGGGAAGGAGGGCGGCCGGCACACGCCCTTCGGCTCGGGCTACATGCCTCAGCTCTGCTTCGGAGCGATGGATGTCACCGGCTCGCTCCAGGTGGGGAACGGCGGGCCGGCGAGCCCGGGCGACCGGGCGAAGGTCCGCTTCGCCGCCTGGTGGGAGTGGAGCCGGGCATGCGCTTCGTCCTGCGTGAGGGTGGCCGCACCATGGGCGCCGGCGTGGTGACGGCGGTGAAGTGACGGGCCGACGCCGCCAGGTCGAGCGACTGGCGGCGTCGGCTCAGAACCTTCCGGAAGGCGGTCGGCCAGAGATGCTTCGGGAGCCGGCGCTGCTGCCAGGCGAGCTCCTTCTCGACGCGGGGCGCACCGACGGCACGGAGGGCGTAGAGCCCGGCGGCGGTGGCGTGCGTCCCGACGTGCGCGGTGGCGGCGGCGTGGCCGGCGGCCCGGGCAGCGGCGCGCGCCGAAGGATCGTCCGTCTCACGGGCGGCGGCGTGGGCGCTCAGGGCGGCCGCGCGGGCCTCACCCTCCGAGAGCTTCCCCTGGACCCAGGCGCGCGCGTCGGCGATGGCCTGCCTCGGCCGATCGTCGCCGGGACGCGCGCGCTCGAAGCGCGGCAGCACCCGAGATCGGAAGAGCAC
>JBBIOE010000018.1:0-53856 GCA_037443525.1 Archangiaceae bacterium
CAAGCGCCCGCGCCGCCGCGCCCGTCGCTGGTGCCCGCGCCGCCGCCCGCCAACGGCCGCCTCCGCGCCTCGCCCTTGGCGAAGAAGATCGCCGCCGAGTCGGGGCTCGATCTCAGCGCCGTGGCCGGCTCGGGCCCGATGGGCCGGGTGGTGAAGCGCGACGTCGAGGAGGCCCTCGCCCGCCCGCCCTCGCGCCCGCGCGCGGTGCCCGGCCTGCGCGCCCCCGCCCAGGTCCTGCCGCTCACCCAGATGCGCAAGGTCATCGCCGAGCGCCTCACCGAGGTGAAGCCCGGCGTCCCGCACTTCTACCTGACCGTCGACCTGGAGATGGACGCGGCCTTGAAGCTCCGCGAGGAGGCCAAGGCGCTGGAGCAGAAGATCTCGGTCAACGACATCTTCGTGAAGGCGACCGCGATCGCGGTGCGGAGGTTCCCGCGCATCAACCAGGTCTTCCTGGGCGATCACATCGAGCAGCTCTCCACGGTGGACGTGGGCGTGGCGGTGGCCATCGCCGACGGGCTGATCACCCCGCTGGTGCGCGACGCCGACGCCAAGAGCGTGGGGGAGATCGCCCAGGAGGTCCGCGAGCTGGCGGAGCGCGCCAAGAAGAAGGCGCTCAAGCCCGAGGAGTACACGGGCGGCTCCATCACCGTCTCCAACCTCGGCATGTTCGGCATCGACTCCTTCATCGCGGTGCTGAACCCGCCCCAGGCGGCCATCCTCGCGGTGGGGCAGGTGCAGCCGAAGGTGGTGGTGCGCGACGCTCAGATGGTCGTTCGCCAGATGATGAGCGTGACGCTCTCGGGCGATCATCGCGTCATCGACGGCGCGGTCGGCGCGGAGTTCCTCAAGGAGCTGCGCGGGCTCATCGAGCACCCCTTGCGGCTCCTGCTCTAGGAGTCGAAGGGTGCCGAACCGCGGGCTCATCCGCTAAGAACGAGTGCATGACCGCCCTCCGCGCCCTGGCGCTCGCCTGCCTCTCCGTCTCGGCCTGTGTGACGACCGAAGGTCCGCAAGGGAAGGGCGGGGCGCAGTTCCAGGCGGCCGCCGCGGCGCGTCCCGCCGTTCCCGTCGAGCGCCTCTACGACGTGTGCTGGCCCGCGGGGGCGCTCCCCACCGACTCGGTGACGCTGTCCTTCACCGAGAAGGGCACGCACTTCGAGACCCAAGGCGGCGCCACCAACTCCACCGCCCGCTGCCTGCGCGAGATCGCCGAGAGCTGGTCGTGGGAGCCCAGGCCGAAGGGCACCATCGAGGTGAAGCCCCCGCGGGCCGGACCGCAGGCCTTCGCGGTGCTGGCGTGGGTGAAGCTGCTCTCCGAGGGCCGCTACCCGGCCGAGCGGGGAGTTCGAGACCCGGCGCCGCTGGCGGCGGGCTGCTTCGCGAAGCATGGCCTGGTGCGCTCGGGCACCCGCTTCGAGGTGAACGCGGGCGGCCTGCCGCTGGTGCGCACCATCCCCGCCGCAACCACCGACACCGAGCGGTGCCTCGAGGCGGTGCTGGCGGCGACGGTCTGGCCCTCGACCCGGGAGTTCAGCCTCGACTTCGAGAAGGGCCTGGTGGGCGCCCCGGCCGCGGAGGGCGACGTCTCGGCGTACTTCGCGCCCGAGGCTGACGCGCCGCAGCCGCTGGATCCCCAGGCCGTCCACGACTCCATCGCGCTGAAGCGCGCCGGCGTCGCCGCCTGCTGGGAGAGCACCCTGGCGCGTCGCGCGGCCATCTTTGGAGGCCGCTCCGTGCGCTTCCGCACCGATGCCCAGGGCCAGGTCGAACGGGCGTGGGTCGCCGGCAACCTGAGCGACAGCCCCACCACGGCGGCCGATCTCTGGCTCGACCGCTGCCTCCTCGACGTCGTCAAGACCCTCCGAGTGGAGGGCGCGGGTGCCGGCGAAGGGGTCTACTCCTGGGTCTTCGCCTCGCCCGGCTGAGACCCGAACCTGGAAAAGTGACGAGGCGGCGAGACCCTAAAGATCTCGCCGCCCCGTCGTCCTCCCGAAAGCGTTCCCCACCATTGGGCCGTGTGACCAACTTTCACTGAACCCTGTGGTTCAGGTGGGAGCCGAACCTTTCGCCCTTCGGCGTCCGGACC
This sequence comes from Archangiaceae bacterium, assembly GCA_037443525.1. Taxonomy (GTDB): domain Bacteria; phylum Myxococcota; class Myxococcia; order Myxococcales; family Myxococcaceae; genus JBBIOE01. The sequence goes on from JBBIOE010000018.1 coordinate 2,090, forward strand.
CCTTTCGGGGCTCGGCGTGCACCCGGGCGCTCGGACGACCCCCTTTGGTTTTGTATCGGTTCGAGTGCCTGTTGGACATCACGCACCCGGCAGGGAACAGGCCGTGAAAACCTCCTTGGAAACGGAACGATCTTAAGGACCCGAACTTGGAATTCAAGGTGCTATCGTCACGCCCGATGATGCATCGCGTGGGCAGACTGGGAGGGCTCGCCCTTTTGGCCTTGGCGCTGCCGGCCGTGGCCGCCGCGCCGGTCCTCTCGGGCCTCTATCGGGTCGGCGAGCTGGGGGTGGTCGACTTCAGCATTCAGGAGGGCCGGGTGGTGGGGAAGCTCAAGGCCCAGGGGGCCTGCGCCATCTCTCCGGACGTGCAGGTGGTCGGCGGCGCCTTCGAGGGCTCGGTGTTCGTAGGCGAGGTCCTGCTCTGCCAGGAAGGTCCGAGCTGCGGCGCCGAGAAGAAGTACCCGGTGCTCGCGGTGTGGCGCGACAACGCGGTGCTGGGCAACGTCAAGCTCGACACCGGCTGCACGTCTGCCGCGCTCTCGGCGCGCACGCTCAAGATCTCGCCGGCCTCGGTCGAGGAGAAGCGGAAGATCCTCGAGGGCGTCTCCGGCTCGGCGGCCGCGGTCGCGCAGAAGAACGCCGGCAAGAAGGGCAACACCGACGCCCAGGCCGACGAGGCGCTGGAGGCCGGCTACAAGGCCATGGCCTCGGGAGACTTCGCGCTCGCACGCGACGCGTTCGGCCGGGCGGTCTCCTACGACGACACCAAGTGGGGCGCGCACTTCGGCCTCGGCGTCGCCCGCCTGAAGCTCGGCGACCCCTCCGGCGCGCTCGAAGCGCTCGATCGCGCGCAGGCGATCGGCCTGCGCGGCAACCTCGAGTCGCAGCTGTTGACGCAGATTGAATACAACCAGGCGTGCGCGCAGCTCGCCCTGGGCCGGAAGAAGGAAGCGCTGGGGACCTTGCGGACGATGGGCAAGCAGGGCGTGAGCGCCGACATCCTCGACGCGCTGGATCACGACCCCGATCTGGCGGGGCTGCGCTCCGAGGTCGACTTCCGACGCATCGTGGCCGACATGCGCCTCGCCCGGGAGAAGGCCCGGAAGCAGAAGTGAGCCAGCGCATCGGCCCCTACGAAGTGCTTCGCCCGCTGGGGAAGGGCGGCATGGCCGAGGTGTTTCGCGTCCGCGCCATCGAGGGCAAGAACGCCGGCCGCGAGTTCGCCCTCAAGCGGCTCTTGCCCGAGCTGGAGAAGGACCCGGAGTCGGTGCGGCTCTTCGAGGCCGAGGCCGAGGTCTCGCGAAACCTCAAGCACCCCAACATCATCGAGGTCTACGAGGTGGTGAAGGAGGGCAGCTCCATCTCGATGGTGATGGAGCTGATCGACGGCCGCGACGTGGGGCAGATCATCAAGCGCTGCCGCCAGAAGAAGGTGTTCTGGCCCGCCGACTTCGCGCTCTACCTGACCCGAGTGCTGCTCGACGCGCTCGGCTACGCCCACTCGGTGAAGGGCAGCGAGGAACACCGCCAGGGCATCATTCATTGCGACGTCTCGCCCTCGAACTTCTTCGTGTCGCGCACCGGAGACCTCAGGCTCGGCGACTTCGGCGTCGCGCGCTCGGTCCTGGTGGGCGGCGCCCGCGAGGTGATGGGCAAGCCGTACTACCTGTCGCCCGAGGCGCTGAAGGGCGAGCTGACCCCGGCGGTCGATCTCTGGGCGGCGGGCGTGACGCTGTACGAGTTGCTGACGCTGCAGCGGCCCTTCCAGGGCAAGACGCCCACCGAGGTCTACGCGCAGATTCGGAAGTGCAGGTACGAGCCGGTGGCGAAGATTCGCGAGGTGCCCGGCGTGGTGGAGCGCATCGTGGCTCGCGCGTTCGACCCGGACCCGACGATGCGCTTCGCCTCGGCCGAGGAGTTCGCCGCCGAGCTCGCGCCGCTCTACGACGAGCGGGTGGGGACGCCGCTGGCGATCTCCGCGGTGGTGCGCGGGCTGTTCGGCACCAGCGACTGACGTCGCAGTCCGGGGCGGATCACGCAGATGGTACCGTGAGGTCATGCGGCGGACCGGCTTGATCATCCTCTACGTGATGGCGACGGCGATTGGCCTTGGCGGAGTCGGCGACCTGTCGATCAGCGCGCTGTTCGATGTGCACAAGCGCTTCCTCGGTACGGCCGATGTGCCCGCGGCGACCACGTCGTTGATCCTTCATTTGCTGCATTCTCTCGGCGCCGGCCTTGTCGGAATTGGGATGGCCTGTCTTGCCATGGTGCATTTCGCGGTTCGTCGCGGCGAACGGTGGGCTCTGTGGTCGATGCTCGCCGCGGTGGTCATGGCGGAGGGCGCGAACGCCGTCGGCATGTATGCAGTCGGTTCGTTCTGGTACGTCTCCGTCGCGTACATCGTCCTCACCGCGATCGGCGTCGCGCTCTGCGTCGCCGCAGAATCGAAAGTCGAGCGGGGTGCTGCGGTTCACCCTTGAGGATTGCCCCGGCGCAGGGCCCTACCGTTCGACGGCGCGCGGAACGAGCCGCACCAGCGCCTCGATGAGCGCGTCGACGTCGACCTCGGCGCTCGTGCGTCCCAGCGACACCCGAATCGTCCCGTGCGCCTCGGCCGACGTCTTCCCCATCGCGAGCAGGACGTGCGAGGGCTCCAGCGTCCCCGACGCGCAGGCGGCGCCGGTCGAGACGCAAAGCCCCTCGAGATCCAGGGCGATGAGCAGCGCCTCGCCGTCGACGCCCGAGAAGCCCAGGCTCGAGGTGTTCGCCACCCGCGGCGCGCCGGCGCCGTGCACCACCGTCCCGGGCAACCTCGCGCACACCTCCCGCTCCAGCCGATCGCGCAGCGCCGTCAGCCGGGCGCTCTCGGCGTCCGCCGTGGCGACGGAGCGCTCCAGCGCGAGAGCCAGGGCCTCCGCCATCACCACGTTCGGAGTCCCGCCGCGCCGCCCGCCCTCCTGGTGCCCGGGGACGAGCCCCCACAGCTCGACGCCGCGCCGCAGGTAGAGCGCTCCGATGCCGGGAGGCCCGCCGAGCTTGTGCGCCGAGAGCGAGAGCGCGTCGACCGGCAGGTCCCTCAGCGACGCCGCCACCTTGCCCATCGCCTGCACCGCGTCGGTGTGCACCGGAATGTCGCGCTTCACGCACTCCAGCGCCACCTCGCGCACCGGCTGCACCACGCCCGTTTCGTTGTTCACCGCCATCAGCGAGCACAGCGTGGTTCCGGGCTCGAGCGCCGCGATCACCGCCTCCGCGCTCACGCGCCCCTCCGCGCCCGGGCGCAGGCGCACCACCTGGCCGCCGGCCTGCTCCACCCGCTTGGCCGCGCCGAGCACGCACGGGTGCTCGAGGGCCGAGGTCACCAGCCGCGCCCGGGCCGGCTCCGCGCGCGCGCCGAGAATGCCCAGCACCGCCGTCGCCGCGCCCTCCGAGCCCGAGGCGGTGAAGACGATCTCCCGCGGCAGGCAGCCGAGCACCTGCGCGACCCGCTCCCGGGCCGCGTCGAGGCGCTTCCGCGCCGCCCGCCCCGCGGAGTGCACGCTGGACGGGTTCCCCAGCTCCGCGCGATAGCCCTCCTCGAGGTGCGCCTGCACCTCCGGCCACAGGGTGGTGCCCGCGTTGTGATCGAAGTAGCGCCTCAGAGGAGGTGTGCCCATCGCGTCTCACCGTTCAGGCTGAGCGGAGTCGAAGCCTGCCGACTTCGCTGAAATGAATCCGGCACCCTTCGACCTCGCCCAGGGTGAACGGAAAGAGGTCACGCCTCGTCGGAGAGCAGGGACACGCCCCGCTGACCCTCGACGCCGAAGGCGGCCCGGAAGCGCTTCGCCACCTCGCGCTTGAGCGCCGACCGCTGCGCTCGCGTGCCGGTCAGCGGCAGCCGCGCGCCGGCCATGCTCCCGTGCCCGCCCGCCGAGCCGCCGAGATCCGCGCAGAGCTCGCGAATCAGCCGCCCCGCGTTCATGCGCCGGTCGGTGCACCGCAAGCTCAAGTAGAGCTGGCTCCGGTAGCTCCCGTAGGCCAGGGACCAGGTCAGATCTTCGAGGAAGGACAGCCGCTCCGAGACCTCGGCCACCATGTCCGGCGAGTAGACCTCGCCCAGGTCGGTGAGGATCGCGTTCGGGTAGAGCCGCGCCTTCTCGAAGGCCTGGTGGTACAGCTGGAAGTAGCGCAGCGGCAGGGCGGGGTGCTCGATCTGCGACAGCAGCACGCGGTCGATGCGGGGGAACAGCCACAGGTAGCAGTCGACGTCGTGCTCCAGGGTCTGCCGCTCCAGGTCCCGCGTGTCGGCCTTGATGCCGTAGTACAGCGCGGTCGCGAGCTCCGGCGTCGGCTCGATGCGGGCCGCGCGCAGGTACTCGGTGATCATCGTCGAGGTCGCGCCGTAGATGCCGCCCACGTCCGCGAACGCCGCGTCGAGCGGTCCCTCACGCAGAGGGTGGTGATCGATGACGATGTCGGCGACGTGATCGGCCGGCAGCGCGTGGTTCGACACCTGCTGCTGCGTGTCCACCAGCGCGAAGAGATCATGCTCGTCGAACGCCACCTGCGAGACGGGCACCGCGGGGATCTTCAGCACCTTCACGAACGCGGCGTTCTCCGCGCGCCCCACGATGCCGCCGTAGGCGATGTCGCAGGGCACCCCGGCGCGCTCCTCGAGCACCGCCGCGAGCCCCATCGCCGACGCCAGCGAGTCCGGGTCCGGGTTGTCGTGGGTGAGCACCAGGCCCTTGCGGCGGCCCTTGAACTGCTTCACCAGCCGGTCGACGCGTGCCTTGGCCGGCAACGCCGCGACGATCGGGTCTGTGGGCGCGGCGGAAGCCACCGGCGCCTCAGCGATAGGCCCGGGACAGATCGCGGAAGTACTTGAGCCCGTTCTCGAGCGAGTTCTCCAGCGAGTCCATCATGAGGTTCGCGAACCCGCCGACCGAGCCCCGGAAGGACTCGTAGTACTTCTGCCGGTCGACCGAGACCACCACCACCGGCCACAGCTGGTTGCGCAGCAGGATGTAGTTGGTGAGGAAGCGCCCGACCTTTCCGCTGTTCTCGGTGAAGGGGAAGATCTGAATGAACCCGTGCTGCACCCGCGCCGCCTGCATGATGGGGTGCAGCTCGCGGAACTCCGCGCTCGCCGTCCAGTCGATCAGCTTCTCCAGCGCCGCCTGGATCTTCGAGGGCTGGTGGATCTCGTGGAAGTAGGTGCGGTGCAGCGGCATGTCCTTGCGGAAGCCCTGCTTCTCGCGCTCCTTGGCGAGCTCCTTCTCGGTGCGCTCCCGCCGCTCCGCCAGGGCCCGCGCCGCCTGCGCCTCCTGCGTGTTGCCGGAGACCAGCTCGTGCACCCGCTTCACGAAGGTCATCGTCAGGGCCGAGTGCTTCTTCGAGGTCTTCGCCTCGTCGCGCACGTAGTCCAGCGCTGCCTTGTGGTTGCGAACCTCCCACACGATCGGCAACAGCGAGGCCTCCGCCGCCACCGCGCCCGGGTGCAGCGCCGCCGCCAGCTCCTGGGGGGTGTACACCGTCCCCTCCAGCGCGCTGTCGTGGTAGACCCAGGACATCTCGAAGCGCTCGACGAAATCTTGGACCTCCGGCCGGCGCTGCTCGAGGTTGGTGCGCAGCCGCTTCGTCTTCTCTTCGATGATTTGGAACCGCTCTTTCGTCACGGTGCGGCAGGATACAAAATTGCACCCCACCTTGGCCACATAAATATGGCTAACTGTCTGAAATTTCTCGGGAAAACGGCGGGGCACAGGAATCGAACCTGCCGACCGACGCTCGCGCGCCAATCCAACGGTTTTGAAGACCGCGCCGGTCACCAGAGCCGGCCGCCCCGCCGCGTGCGGCCCTAGCAGGCAACGGCGTTCACCTCAATCGAGACCGCGCTCGTACAGCTCGTCCTCGTCGAGCCCGAGCAGGTGCCCGACCTCGTGGAGCACGGTGATGCGAATCTGCTCCAGCAGCTCCTCGCGGGTGGTGGCGAAGCGCTCCAGGTTCCGCTGATAGAGCGTGATGCGGGCGGTCTCGTGGTGGTGCGCGTCGACGGGGCTGCGCTCGTCGATGGGCGTGCCGCGGAAGATGCCCAGGATCGCGGGAGAGATGTCTCCCTCCTTGAGCTCCTCGTCGCTGGGAATGGGCTCCACGTCGATGACCACGTTGGACAGGTGCTCGCGCGAGTGCTCGGGCAGGCTCTCGATCGCCTCCTTCACCGCGGCGTCGAAGGCCTCGCCGCCCAGGCGCACCGGGGGAGGGAAGCACTCGGGGTCGAGCTCCCGCGCCTTTCGAAAGAAGCGCTCCGCGTCGTCCCGGCGGCGCTCGGCGATGAGACCCAGGTAGTGCCAGGCCGTCGGCTCGTCGGGCACGTCCCGGGTGAGCCGCTCCAGCGCCTTCTTCGCCTCGTCGAAGCGGGTGAGCTCGAAGAGCGTCACCGCCCGCTCCAGGTGGGCCGTCGGGTGCTCGGGGTCGACGTCGAGCACGCGGGCGAAGGCGTCGAGCGCGTCCTCCAGCTCGCCGAGCTGGTTCAGCGCCACGCCGCGAAGCAGCTGCACCTCGCTCGACAGCTCCGGATCGGCCTTCACCTTGGGCCAGGTGCGATCGAGCAGCTCGAGGCCGGCCTCCACCCGCTCGCGATCGTCGCCCGGCTGGCGGATCAGCACGTCCGCCGCCGACACGGCGTAGGCCGGCTCGTCGGGCGCCATGCCCATCAGCCGCTCGAAGATGGCGTCGGCCTGCTCGAAGTCTCCCAGCTCCGCCAGCGCGTTGGCCTTCACGTCGAGCGCGCCTTGAGAGCGCGGGTCGGCGGCGAGCGCCAGCTCGGCGAAGCGCAAGGCGTCCTCGAGCTCGCCGTCCTCCAGCGCCGCTTCTGCCTGGTTGAGCGACTGTCCCAGCGGGGGGGCCATGCGGCCTTCAATGGGCAACTGAGGTGCGAAAGTCAATCGCTCGTGCTACTCGTCGCCCAATGGAGGCGGTGAGCGGTCAGCCGGGCCCGAGCGTGTTGGTCGTCGACGATGACGAAGCGACCCTCACGCTGATCAGCATCTTCCTCCGCCGCAACGGCTACCGCGTCCACTCCGCCACCAACCCGCTCGAGGCGCTGGAGCTGCTTCAGACCGAGAAGGTCGAGCTCGTCATCACCGACCTGATGATGCCGCACGTCGATGGCATCGGCTTCACCGAGCGCGTCCACAAGCTGCCCGGCTGCGCGAGTCTCCCCGTCATCCTCATCACCGCGTACGGGACCGACGAGCTCACCGACAAGGGCCTGCGAAAAGGCGTCGCGCTGACGCTGTCGAAGCCCCTCGAGCTGTCCAAGCTGCTCGATCTCGTCGGCTTCGCCACCGCCTGAGCCGAGATCCGGCCCCCCTGGGTTGACTTTGGGCTCGAGATCCTTAATTTGGCGCTCGCACTGCCCGAGTGCCAATGCCTCGGGTACCCAACAACGTCGTCATTCTCGGAGGTTACAATGGCAGCCAAGGAGATCTTCTTCAACCAGCCGGCGCGCGAGGCGATTCTGCGCGGGGTGAAGCTCTTGTCGGACGCGGTGGCGGTGACCCTCGGGCCCAAGGGCCGGAACGTGGTCATCGAGAAGGCCTTCGGCTCGCCCACCGTGACCAAGGACGGCGTGACGGTGGCGAAGGAGATCGAGCTGGAGAACAAGTTCGAGAACATGGGCGCGCAGATGGTGAAGGAGGTCGCGTCGAAGACCTCCGACACGGCCGGCGACGGCACCACCACCGCCACCGTGCTCGCCCGCGCCATCTATGAGGAGGGCCTCAAGCTCGTCGCCGCCGGCCACAACCCCATGGAGCTCAAGCGCGGCATCGACACCGGCGTCACGACCGTGGTGGCCGAGCTGAAGAAGCTCTCCAAGCCGGTCAGCGGCAAGAAGGACATCGCCCAGGTCGGCACCATCTCCGCCAACGGTGACGAGACCATCGGCAACATCATCGCCGAGGCGATGGAGAAGGTCGGCAAGGAGGGCGTGATCACCGTCGAGGAGGCGAAGGGCCTCGAGACCGAGCTCGACGTCGTCGAGGGCATGCAGTTCGACCGCGGCTACGTCTCGGTCTACTTCTGCACCAACCGCGAGAAGATGACCGTGGAGATGGATGACCCGTACATCCTCATCTCCGAGAAGAAGATCTCCGCCATGGCCGACCTGATCCCCCTGCTCGAGCAGGTGGCGCGCTCGGGCAAGGGCCTGCTCATCATCGCCGAGGAGGTCGAGGGCGAGGCGCTCGCGACGCTGGTGGTGAACAAGATGCGCGGCGTGCTCAACGTGGCCGCGGTGAAGGCGCCGGGCTTCGGCGATCGCCGCAAGGACATGCTCAAGGACCTCGCCATCCTCACCGGCGGCAACGTGGTCAGCGAGGACCTGGGCCTCAAGTTCGAGAACCTGACCCTGTCGGATCTCGGCCGCGCCCGGAAGATCACCATCGACAAGGACAACACCACCATCGTCGACGGCAGCGGCAAGAAGGACGACATCCAGGGCCGCATCAAGCAGCTCCGCGCGCAGATCGGCGAGACCACCAGCGACTACGACAAGGAGAAGCTGCAGGAGCGCCTGGCGAAGCTGGTCGGCGGCGTGGCGGTCATTCACGTCGGCGCGGCCACCGAGACCGAGCTCAAGGAGAAGAAGGCCCGCGTCGAGGACGCCATGCACGCCACCCGCGCGGCGGTCGAGGAGGGCATCGTCCCCGGCGGCGGCGTCGCCTACGTCCGCGCCATCAAGGCGCTCGAGGCGCTCAAGCTCCCCGGTGAGCAGAGCTTCGGCGTGGAGATCGTGAAGAAGGCGATCGCCCAGCCGATGTGGAAGATCGCCACCAACGCCGGCTGCGAGGGCGCGGTGGTCGTCAACAAGGTGAAGGAGGGCTCGGGCGCGTTCGGCTTCAACGCCCGCACCGAGACCTACGAGGACCTGGAGAAGGCCGGCGTCATCGACCCGGCGAAGGTCTCCCGCTCGGCGCTGCAGAACGCGGCCTCGGTCGCGGCCCTGCTCCTCACCACCGAGGCGATGGTCGCGGACAAGCCCAAGAAGGCGAAGGCGGGCAAGGCCGGCGCCGGCGGCATGCCGGACTACGGCGGCGACGACATGGACATGTGATCGACTGAGTCGATCGCGGTCCGGAAGGAAGAACCCCGGCGCCGAGAGGCTCCGGGGTTTTTCATTGCGGCAGGTAGAGGGTGATCTCCTTCTCGGGGAGCGCCTTGGAGAAACGCACGCCGGCGAGCACGCGGCGGGCGCAGGCCTCGAAGGCCACCCGGCCGGGGGCGTCGACCGTCGCGCGCACGTCTTCGATGCGGATGCCCGAGGCGCCGGGGACGCGCCGGACACGCAGCCTGACGGAGAGATCTCGCATCGCGCTGAACGGCGGGTTGGGCCAGGCGGCGTAGCAGGAGCGCAGGGCCGCGGCGTGGGTCTCGAGCTCGGCTTTGACGGTCTGCTCCGTCGCCGGCGGGTAGGCCTTGCCCGGCTCTTCGCTCTGCTCGTCGTCGAGGACCAGCGGGTCGCCGTCGCTGCCGGCGTCGGGCTCGACGGGAGGCGGCACGGGCGCGGCGACGATCGCCTGGCCGGCATCGGCCACCTGGGGCGGGGGCGGCAGGGCGGAGCGCGGAGGCGGCGCCGGCTCGACCACGGGCGGCGGAGCGGGGAGGTGCGGGGCGATCGCGACGGGCTCGGGCGGCAAGGCCGGCGTCGCGGAGCGGGTCCAGAAGATGAGGGCCGCGGCGAGCGCGACGATCAGCGCGATTCCGACGCCGGTGACGATCGCGAGGCGCATGGGATGCTCACATGCATCGAGGGTGGGCCCCGGGGCAACTCGGAATGACGGCCGGCGCGTTCTCAGCCTGAATGCGGTCAGTAGGCCGGGGCGCGCCCCTCGACTTGAGCTGGGCCGGTCGAAGGGTGCCCGAAACCCTGCCGGCTACCGCGCCGCCCGGCGCGCCGGCTCGGAGGACAGCCTGGCCCGCCGCGCGTCCGGCGTGGTGCCGGGGAACTCGACGAACTCGCACATCTCGCACAGCCGGCTGTAGATGCGCTCGCCCACGCGGTCGCACAAGAGCTTCGACTCCTTCGACGACTCCATGAGCGCGCCCGACGAGGTGTACTCGCGGTTGCGATCCTCCGGCGCGCGCAGGGAGTAGTTGGTGGCGAACAGCGTCACCTTGCCCGCGTTGTAACGGCGGCTGATGAGCTCATCGAGCGTGTCGAGCTCGAACGGCGTGCCGCGGCCCTTGCCCAGCTCGTCGATGGCCAGTGCGTCGACCCGCGCGAGCGGCTGGATGATCTCTCCGCCCGACCGGTTCTCCTGAAACCCGCGGCGGATGGTCGCGTAGAGCAGCGAGATCTCGACGTAGGCCACGCGCGCGCCGGTCTCGAGCGCCAGGTGCTTGAGCGCCGCGGAGAGCAGGTGCGTCTTCCCGGTGCCGACCGGGCCCGAGAGAATGAAGCCGCGCTCCTTCGGCCAGCCGAGCGCGAAGGCCTTCGCCACGTCGAGCGCGCGCGCGACCTCGGCGTTGCTGCGACGGAAGTTCTCGAAGGTCGACTGCCCGTGCACCGCCGGCAGGTGCGCCGCGTTGAAGGCGTCCGCGCGCTGGGTCATGCGCTTGCGCGGACAGGGCTGCGAGACGTCGTAGGCGCGGCCGTTCTGCGTCACGGTGGACCGCAAGAGCCCCGTGCCGGCGCAGTCGGCGCAGCCTTCCACCGAGTGCGAGACGCGCACGGTCGCGTGCTCGCCGGCGCGCTCGAAGGAGAATCCACCCGTTTCACAAGCCTTGAGGGTCGTCACGGTTCACCAGAACGTCGGGAGGTCGAGGGCTCGCCGCACCACCGCGGCCCGATGAAATCGCAACGACTCCCGCCTGGCGCTCGCCGTCATCACGTTCACCTTCTGCACGAGCTTCCGGGCCTCGCGCAAGTGCTCCCTCCGTTCGGCCCACGGCACCGAGCGCAAGAGCAGGGCCATCGCCAGCTCCTCTTGACGAGCGGCCGAGTCGAGGGAGTCGGGCTCGGGCAGCCTCGGGACCCAGCGCTCGAGCGATAGCGCCGGCCGCTCCTTCCCCACGCGCCTGAGCGTCGAGACGAGCTTCGCGTGCCGCGCCAGGTGGAAGGGCTCCTCGGGCTCCTTGCCTTCGGGGGCCTCGGTCTTCCCCACGGCGCGCTTGAGGTACTTGTCGATCTCCCGCTTCACGTGCGCGCGGGTCTCGGAGAGGTTGCGCAGGGCGCCTTCGCCGCCGGGCGAGTCCCACAGCGCGGCCTCCGCGGCCTTGCGAATGCCGCGCGCCACCACCGCGAAGGGCACGTCCTGCTTCGCCCAGGCGTCGACCAGCTCCACGTCCTTCGCCGAGAGGGAGACGCCGCGCCCGCGGAAGGTGACGTAGAGCTCCTGCACCCGCTCGTGGAACGTCGCGCTGTCAGGGAGAAGACTCATGTTCGTCGACGATCGCGTGTACTGCGTCCTTGACAGTGGTGAACAGCGATCGTTACAAGGCGCACCGCCTCGCGCGGTACGGGTCCTTAGCTCAGCGGTAGAGCACTACCTTGACACGGTAGGGGTCACTGGTTCGAACCCAGTAGGACCCACAGGTTGCACTCGATAGGCCGAATGGAGCGACCCTTCGGGTTGCTTCGTTCGGCCTTCGTCGTCTCCGCCCAGTCCTCCACCGTCAACTCGTTTCACTTTGCGTCTTCGCGACGCTAGAGAGCCCCCATGTCCAACGTCATCGTCACGCTCCCCGACGGCTCGAAGAAGGAGACGCCCCAGGGCACGAAGATCGCCGACTTCGTGAAGAACTCCATCGGCGCCGGCCTGGCGAAGGCCGCCGTGTTCGCTCGCGTCGACGGCAAGGACGTCGACCTCTCGCACCCGCTCGACGCCGACGCGAGCTTGCAGATCTTCACGTCCAAGTCCCCCGAGGCCCTCGAGGTGGCGCGCCACGACGCCGCCCACATAGTCGCCGACGCCGTGCAGCGGCTCTTCCCCGGCACGCAGGTGACGATCGGCCCCTCGATCGAGGACGGCTTCTATTACGACTTCTCCCGCGAGAAGCCGTTCACGCCTGAAGACCTCGAGCTGATCGAGAAGAAGGCGAACGAAATCATCCAGTCCGACGTGCCGTTCGTGCGCGAGGAGGTCTCGCCCGAAGACGCCATCAAGCTCTTCGAAGGCAAGGGCGAGAAGTTCAAGGTCGAGATCGTCAACGACATCGTCGCCAAGGGCGCCAAGACGCTCACGCTCTACCGCCACGGCGACTGGGTCGACTTCTGCCTGGGGCCCCACGGCCCGTCGACGGCGAAGGTGGGCGTGATCAAGCTCCTCTCGTCCTCCGGCGCGTACTGGCGCGGCGATCACCGAAACCCCATGCTCCAGCGCATCTACGGCACGGCGTTCTTCGACAAGAAGGCGCTCGAGGCCTGGGTGAAGCAGCGCGAGGAGGCCCAGAAGCGCGACCACCGCCGCCTGGGCAAGGAGCTCGACCTCTTCCACTTCCACCACTTCGCCCCCGGCTCGGCCTTCTGGACGGCCAAGGGCACGTCGCTCTACACGACGCTCGCGGGCTGGATGCGGAAGCTCACGCTCGACGACGGCTACGTCGAGATCAAGACGCCGCTCATGTTCAACAAGGGCCTCTGGGAGATCTCCGGTCACTGGGACAAGTACAAGGAGAACATGTTCCTGGTGCAGGACTCGGAGTCGGGCGAGCTCGACTACTCGCTCAAGCCGATGAACTGCCCGTCGCACCACTTGTTCTACGGCTTCCAGAAGCACTCGTACCGGGACCTGCCCCTGCGCTTCCACACGCAGGACGTGCTCCACCGCAACGAGGCGGCCGGCGCGCTCGGCGGCCTCACGCGCGTGCGCCAGTTCGCCCAGGACGACGCGCACATCTACTGCCGCGAAGATCAGATCTCCGACGAGGTCGCCCGCTTCGTGCGCCTGCTCGATCGCGTCTACAACGCGGTGGGCCTCAAGTATCAGGCGAAGCTGTCCACGCGACCGCCGAAGCGCATCGGTGACGACGCCCTCTGGGATCGCGCCGAGGCCGCCCTCAAGCAGGCCCTCGACTCGCTCAAGCTCGAGCACGAGCTCAAGCCCGGCGACGGCGCCTTCTACGGGCCGAAGATCGACTTCGACGTCTCCGACTCCATCGGCCGCAAGTGGCAGCTCGGCACGGTGCAGCTCGACTACAACGCGCCGATCCGCTTCGACCTCTCGTACGTCGGCGAGGACAACAAGGAGCACAAGCCCGTGGTGCTCCACCGCGCCGTCTACGGCAGCTTCGAGCGCTTCATCGCCATCCTCATCGAGCACTTCGCCGGCGCCTTCCCCGCGTGGCTCTCGCCGACGCAGGTGATGATCGTCACCGTCGCCGACCGCCAGCTCGAGTACGCGCGCGGACTCGCCGCCGAGCTCTACGAGAAGGGCTACCGCGTCGAGGTCGACGATCGCGCGCTCTCGATGCAGAAGAAGATCGCCGAGGCCCAGGTGCAGAAGGTGCCCTTCACGCTGGTCATCGGCGATCGCGAGGTCGAGCAGAAGGCCGTCGCGCCGCGCCGCTACGGCGGTGAAGACCTGAAGGCGATGCCCTTCGCGCAGTTCGTCGAGCTGCTCGCGAAGGAGGCCAGCGTGCCGGCCACGAAGGGGCCCGCGAAGTCTTGACGGTGAGGGACCCCGTCACTACGGTCCCGCGCCGTTGATTCTCAAGTCAACGCAGTCGCACACTCACGAAAGAGGCAAGCCATGGCCGTGAAGGACATTCTGGAGACCGAGATCCCGAAGCGCCTCGCCGCGAAGCCCGAGCTGGCGAAGGACATCAACGCCGTCGTGCACTTCAAGATCTCCGGCGAGGGTGGCGGCGACTGGACGCTCGACTGCACCAAGACCGAGGGCTGGGTGAGCGCGGGCATCAATGGCGCGTCGAAGATGACCCTGTACTGCGCCGCCGCGGACTTCGAGAAGATCGTCGCCAAGCAGCTCAACGCGAACATGGCGGCCATGTCGGGCAAGCTGAAGTTCAAGCCCATGGACATGACCCTGGCGATGAAGCTCGGCAAGCTCATCGGCTGAGACGTACCCGAAGCTCGAGGACCCGACGGCGCCGCGCTCCCCTGGAGTCGGCGCCGTTCGCATGAGGAGAGGTGCACGATGGCGCTCCCGCTCGAGGGGCTGAAGGTGCTCGACCTGTCGCGGCTGTTGCCCGGGCCCTACGCGACCCTGGTGCTGGCGGATCTCGGCGCGCACGTCGACAAGCTCGAAGACCCGCAGGGCGGGGACTACCTGCGCCAGATGCCGCCGCTCGACGGCGACACCTCGGCGCTCTTCGAGGGCCTCAACCGCAACAAGCGCTCCATCGCCCTCGACCTGAAGGACCCCCACGGCCGCGCGGCGTTCCTCGCGCTGCTGCCGAAGTACGACGTGCTCGTCGAGAGCTTCCGCCCCGGCGTGATGGAGCGCCTGGGCTTGGGCTGGGACGCGCTCTCCCAGGTGAACCCGCGCCTGGTGATGTGCTCGATCTCGGGGTTCGGTCAGACGGGCCCGGACCGGCTCAAAGCAGGGCACGATCTCGGCTACATCGCGCGCGCCGGAGTGCTCGGCTACGGCGGCGCCGACGGGGGGCCTCCCGCGTTGCCCGGCGCGCAGTTGGCCGACATCGGCGCCGGCAGCCTCTTCGCGGTGGTCGGCGTGCTCGCGGCCATCGTCGAGCGGCAGACGACGGGGCAGGGGAGATTCGTCGACGTGTCGATGACCGACGGCGCCACGGCCTTCATCCACATGCACCTCGCGTCGCGGCTCTTGCTCGGCGCCGAGGGCAAGCCGCTCGCGCGCGGCCGAGAGACCTTGAACGGCGGCTCACCCTGCTACGGCGTGTACCGCACCAAGGATTCCCGGTGGCTCGCGGTGGGCGCGCTCGAGCCCAAGTTCTTCCACGGCGTGCTGGAGACGCTCGGCCTGCCCGAGGACCTCGCGGTCGGCGGCTGGGACAGCGGGCCCGACGGCCAGAAGACCCGCGCGGCGCTGGAGAGGACCTTCGCCCAGAAGACGCTCGCGGAGTGGACGGCGGTGTTCCGGGAGAAGGACCTCTGCGTCGAGCCGGTGCTCGAGGGCGACGAAGTGCTGAGCGATCCGCAGCTCATCTCGCGCGGGCTCTTCAGGGTGCACGACGGGCGCACGTGGTTGAAGACGCCGCTGCACCTGGGGGAGGTGGCGGTGAAGCCCCCTCCGGCCCTGGGCGCGCACACCCGCGAGGCGCTGGCGGAGGCCGGGGTGAGCGCCGCCGCGATCGACGCGCTGGCGAAGCCGAAGGGGTGATGCGGTCGGCACCCCTTCGACCCGTGCCGAATTCCTCTTACTTCGCGACCTTCGCGTCCTCGACGATCACCGGGTAGTTGTACCCAGAGCCGAGATCCCGATCGAGGTGCACGGTGCCGCGCACGGTGACCTCGTCGTTGATCGACGCCACGTCCGTCGACGTCACGGTGATGTCGTTGTCCTTCGCCGCGTCGGAGCCCGAGCCGTCGCGCAGGTGCAGCCAGTTCTTCCCCATCACTCCGCTGGTCACCTTCACGACCTTGCCGCGGACGGCGACCGTCTTGTCCTTCAGGTCGCCCTTCTGGGCCCAGAGCTCGGCGACGGTGCGCGCCTCGGGCCCCTCGGCCTTCGCGGTCTTCACGTTGGCGAGGTCGGGGGTCGGGGCGGCCGCGGGCGCCGGCATCGGCTCGGCGGTGGCGCTGCCCGTGGCTTCACCCGACGTCGCCGACTGGGCGAAGAGGATCACGTCGAAGGTGCGGTTGAGCGCCTTGCTCTCGAAGTTCTTCATCTCCATCGGGTTGTTCACCGTCACCTCGGTGCCCACGGTCAGCGGGGACGTCGGCACCGCAACCCAGGTGCTGCCCGAGCCGGTCTCGAGCCGCAGGTAGCTGTAGCTCGGTACATCGAGCTTCTCGGCGATCTTCCCGTGCAACCCACCGGCGGCCGGAGCCTGCTGCGGCGCCACGGCCGGAGCCTTCTGGAACGTGAGCGTCTGGGGCGCGGGCTTCGTGGCCTCGGCCTTCGGCGTCTCCTTGGTGCAAGCCGTGAACGTGAGCGCCGTCGCGAGAAGAATCAGTGTCGTCCGCATGTGGACCTCCAGTGAGAATTCGGCTCCCGCGCTTGTACCGTCGCGCTCGCTCCGCGTCAGCGACAACGCGACACCCTCCCAAGACGGAGTGACCGGATGGATGAGCTACGCGCTCAAGACCGCGATTTCGGGCACTCGGGAGAAGTGCAACTGATAATCGGTTTCAAATTTGGCGCCGAACGTCCGAGGACGAGCCGAGCCGGGACGGCGTCGAGGTGGCATGTATCGGCCAGCCGCACCGAGCTTCCTGAATGCCCACCGACTCCACCGCGCAGACCCTCGCCCCGGACCCCGCCGACGCCGGCCCGCGCCTGGCCCTCGTCGGCAACCCCAACGTCGGCAAGAGCGTGCTCTTCGGGCTGCTCACCGGGCAGTACGTCGTGGTGTCGAACTACCCCGGCACGACCGTCGAGGTGACGACCGGCACCACGAAGGTCCTGGCGAGCCCGACCCCCGTCGTCGACACCCCTGGCACCAACTCGCTCATCCCGCAGAGCGACGACGAGCGCGTCACCCGTGACTTCCTGCTCGAGGACCGGGAGACGACCGTGGTGCAGGTGGCTGACGCGAAGAACCTCTCGCGCGCGCTGACGCTCTCCCTGCAGCTCGCCGAGACCGGGCGGCCCTTCGCGCTCTGCCTCAACATGATGGACGAGGCGCGCGATCGCGGCATCGAGATCGACGTGACGGCGCTGGGCGCGAGCCTCGGGGTGCCGGTGGTGGTCACCACCGCGATTCGCCGGCAGGGCTTCGACGCGCTGGTGAAGGCGATCCCGTCCGCCGGGCGCTCCTCGGCGCGCGTGGACTACGGCGAGGTCATCGAGGCCGCGGTGACGGAGCTGTCCGCCCTCCTGCCCGAGGCCAGCCTGCTGCCCCGCTCCCTGGCGCTGATGGTGCTCGCCGGTGATCGCAGCCTCACCGACTGGCTCTCGGCGCGCCTCGACGCCCCCGCCCTCGAGCGCGTGGAGCGCCTGCGCCGCCAGGTCGCCTCGCGCCTCTCCGAGCCCGTCGGGTACGTGATGCAGCGCGCCCGCCAGGCGGCGGCCTTAGCGATCCTCTCCCGCGTCTTCACCGGCACCCGCATCGAGCCGAATGGCCTGGGCATGAAGCTCGGGCAGTGGGCCATGCATCCGGTGTGGAGCGTGCCGGTGCTCCTCGCGGTGCTCTTCATCGCCTACGAATTCGTCGGCGTCTTCGGCGCGGGCTTCTTGGTCAACCTCGTCGAGAAGGGCCTCTTCGCGCAGTACATCAACCCCTTCGCGATTCACGCCGTCGACTGGCTCCTGCGCTTCCCCCACGCACATCGGCTCGGTGAGAGCGGCGAGCTCCTGGCGGCCTACGCGGCCAGCGGCGAGACCAACGTCGCCGTCAAGGGGCTGCACGACCTCTTGGTGGGCGACTACGGCATCGTCACCATGGCGCTGACGTACTCCATCGCCATCGTTCTGCCCGTCGTCACCACCTTCTTCCTCTTTTTCGGCGCGCTGGAGGACTCCGGCTACCTGCCCCGCCTCACCGTCACCGTCGATCGGCTCTTCCGCGTCATTGGCCTCAACGGCAAGGCGGTGCTCCCGATGGTGCTGGGCCTCGGCTGCGACACGATGGCCACGCTCACCACGCGCATCCTCGAGACGAAGAAGGAGCGGCTCGTCGTCACGCTGCTCCTCGCGCTGTCGATCCCCTGCTCGGCGCAGCTCGGTGTGGCGGTGGCGATGCTGGCCGGCCTCTCCATCTGGGGCGTGGCGATCTGGGTGGGCGTCATCCTGGGCTCCATCGCGGTGGTGGGCTTCCTCGCGCGCCTGGTCATCCCCGGGCAGGCCTCGGACTTCGTGATGGAGCTCCCGCCGATGCGGCGGCCGAAGCTGTCCAATATCGCCATCAAGACCATGGCGCGGGTGGAGTGGTACCTGCGCGAGGCGGTGCCGCTCTTCATCCTCGGCACGCTGCTGCTCCTCGTGCTCGACGCCACCGGCGCGCTCACGGCCATCATCCACCTCGGCCGGCCGGTGGTGGTCGGCGCGCTCGGGCTCCCCGAGGAGGCCACCCAGTCCTTCCTCCTCGGCTTCCTGCGCCGCGACTACGGCGCCGCCGGGCTCTTCGCGATGCAGAAGGCGGGGAAGCTGAACCCCCAGCAGGTGGTGGTCGCGCTCTCGGTCATCACGCTCTTCGTCCCCTGCGTCGCCAACTTCTTCATGATGTGGAAGGAGCGGGGCTGGAAGACGACCCTCGCCATGGTCGCCTTCATCATGCCCTTCGCCGTCGGCACCGGGGTGCTCTTGAACTGGGGCATCACGCTCTTGAGGATCCCGGTGTGAGCGCCGAGCGCTGCCAGTGCCCGCTCTGCGGCTGGACCTTCGCGCCGAGCCACGCCTGCGCCTCTTCGTGCCCGATGGGCGAGGGCTGTGGCATGATCAAGTGTCCCAACTGCAGCTACGAGTTCGTCGAGCGTTCGGCCGTCGCCGACGCGGTGAAGGCCCTCGTGGCGCGCTTCAAGTCCTTCGGGAGGAGCTCATGAACATGCCGCGCACCACCTCCGGCGACGCGCACGTCCGCGCCGGCCGCGGGCCAGTGGAGGCCACCGACGGCGTCGACCGCTTCCGCATCGACGAGGTCCTCGAGGTGCTCTTTTACGTGCACGAGGAGGGGGCCAAGGCCACGCTCCAGGAGCTCGCCGAACGCCTCGACGATCCCGACCCGAAGGCGGCCCTGGCCGTCGCCGTCGCCTCGAAGCTCGCGACCCAGGACGCCGAGGGCCTGGCCGCGCTCACGCCCGAGGGGGAGGCCCGCGCGCGCGGCATCGTCCGGCGCCACCGCCTCGCCGAGATCCTCTTCAGCCAGGTGCTCGAGGTGCCCGAGCACGAGATCGAGCCGAACGCCTGCGAGATGGAGCACATCCTCTCCACCAGCGTCGCCGACTCGGTCTGCGCCTTCTTGGGACACCCGCCGCGCTGCCCGCACGGCCGCGCCATTCCTCCCGGTGAGTGCTGCAAGACCTTCACGAAGAGCGTCGCGCCCATCGTCATCCCCCTGGCGGAGCTCGACGTCGGGCGGCCGGGCACCGTCGTCTTCATCTCCTCCAAGCGCGAGGGCCTCTTGGCGCGCCTCGCCGACCTCGGCCTCATCCCCGGCGCCAGGGCCCGCGTCTCGCAGCGCTACCCCTCGTTCGTCGTCCACGTGGGGGAGACCTCGCTGGCGCTCGAGGAGAAGATCGCCCGCGAGGTCTACGTGCGGCGCGAGGGCTGACCTGGATCAGCCCGTGCAGCACCTCTTCTGGGCTCGATAGCGCACTGCGGCGAAGGTCGCGTAGTTTCCGGCGCTTCAAACCCTATGAAGTGCTCGAATTACTTGGCCAACGCCAGTCAGTCAGGTGTACACCCTTATTTTCAATGCCGAGTGAAGAAGCGGCATTCATGGACGTCGAAGCCAACAGCAGAACGAACACACACCCGGGAGGACGTATGAAGAAGACCGCAACGCTCATTGCTCTGTTCGCAGGATTCGCGCTCGCGACCACGGCTCAGGCCGCCGACAAGAAGGTCGAGCGCATGTGGAAGTCGAAGTGCTCGTCGTGCCACGGCATGGACGGCAAGGGCCAGACGGAGAAGGGCAAGAAGATGCAGCTCCGCGACCTGTCCTCCGCCGAGTACCAGGGCAAGGCTACCGACGCCGACATGAAGAAGATGATCGAGGACGGCGCGAAGAAGGAGGAGGGCGGCGTGAAGAAGGAGATGGACGGCTACAAGGCCGATCTCAAGCCCGAGGACATCGACAACCTCGTGAAGTTCGTGCGCGAGCTGAAGAAGTAATCTTCGTTTCTTGCCGCACCCACGCCCTGCTCCCCGCCATGGGGGGCGGGGCGTTCGTGTATTCGCCGAACTTCTGCTGCCGCTCTTTCGCCGCGAGGGCTACCATCGCGCCACCCGGAGGCTCGCCCATGTTCGATTCGGCCCACCTGGAGCACAAGGTCACCAAGGAGACGTACAAGAAGGAGGAGCCGAAGCTCCGCGAGCAGCTCCTCGCGGCGCAGATGGAGATGCTGAAGCAGAAGAAGTTCCCGGTGGTGATCCTGGTGGGCGGCGTCGGCGGCGCGGGCAAGGGCGAGACCGTCAACCTGCTCAACGAGTGGATGGACCCCCGCCACGTCCACACCGTGGCCTTCGGGGAGCCCAACGAGGAGGAGGCGGCGCGCCCACCCATGTGGCGCTACTGGCAGAACCTCCCGCCCCGCGGCCGCATCGGCATCTTCTTCGGCGGCTGGCACAGCCTGCCCATTCGCGATCGGGTGCGCGGCGACCTCTCGCGGCGCGAGTTCGAGGAGCGCATCGCCGACGTCCACCGCTTCGAGCGCATGCTCACCGACGAGGGCACGCTGCTCATCAAGCTGTGGTTCTACCTGTCGAAGAAGCAGCTCAAGAACCGCTTGGAGGAGCTGGAGCGCGACAAGCGCACCCGCTGGCGCGTCGGCCCCGAGGAGTGGGGGCACTTCAAGACGCACGACAAGTTCATCAAGACCAGCGAGCAGCTCATTCGCGCCACCTCCACCGGCGAGGCGCCGTGGGTGATCGTGCCCGGCGCCGACCCGCTCTACCGGGCGCTCTTGGTCGGCCGCACGGTGCTGGCGTCGATCACCGACCGGCTGAAGCTCTCGGCCCCCGCGCGCGGGGGCGAGACCGCGGCGCCGATGGCCGCGCAGGTCGACAACGTCAACGTGCTCCGCGCGCTCAAGCTCGATCAGCCGGTGAAGAAGGAGAGCTACGAGGACGAGCTCGAGAAGTGGCAGGGCCGCCTGGCGATGCTCTCGCGCCACAAGCGCTTCCAGGACATCGCGGTGGTGACGGTCTTCGAGGGCAACGACGCGGCGGGGAAGGGCGGTGCGATTCGTCGCATCACCCAGGCGCTCGACGCGCGCTACTACCGCGGCGTGCCCATCGCCGCGCCCTCCGAGGAGGAGCGCGCGCAGCCCTACCTCTGGCGCTTCTGGCGGCACCTGCCGCGCAAGGGCCGCTTCACCATCTTCGATCGGAGCTGGTACGGGCGCGTGCTGGTCGAGCGCGTCGAGGGCTACTGCTCCGAGTACGACTGGATGCGCGGCTATTCGGAGATCAACGACTTCGAAGCCCAGATGACGAAGAACGACACGGTGGTGGTGAAGTACTGGCTCGCCATCTCGAAGGAAGAGCAGCTCCGCCGCTTCAACGCCCGCGAGGAGATCGCCCACAAGAAGTGGAAGATCACCGACGAGGACTGGCGCAACCGGAAGAAGTGGAACGACTACGAGAAGGCCGTCTGCGACATGGTCGATCGCACCAGCACCGATCTCGCGCCCTGGACGCTCGTCGAGGCGAACAACAAGTACTTCTCGCGCATCAAAGTGCTGAAGACGCTGGTGAAGGCCGTCGAGAAGAAGCTCGATTCCATCTGAGAAGCGGGGAAAAGAGCCGGCCGGGCCGCCCGGTCGTTTGACCTCAACCGAGGGCTCGACGCGCACCTCGGGGTGGGGCAGGGTCCGGCCACCATGGCCACCAGCTTCACGCCGATGTCGAAGAAGGTCCGGAAGGAAGACGTCCTCGACTACCACTCGAAGGGCCGCCCCGGGAAGATCGAGGTCATCCCCACCAAGCCGACGCAGACCGCGCGCGACCTTTCGCTCGCCTACACGCCGGGCGTCGCCGAGCCGTGCCTCGAGATCGCGAGGGACCAAGACCTCTCGTACCTCTACACCGCGCGCGGCAACCTGGTGGCCGTGGTGTCGAACGGCACCGCCGTGCTGGGCCTCGGCGACATCGGCCCCTACGCCGGCAAGCCGGTGATGGAGGGCAAGGGCGTGCTCTTCAAGCGCTTCGCCGACATCGACGTCTTCGACATCAACATCGACGCCAAGGAGATCGACACCGTCTGCACCGTGGTGA
Source organism: Archangiaceae bacterium (assembly GCA_037443525.1). Lineage (GTDB taxonomy): Bacteria > Myxococcota > Myxococcia > Myxococcales > Myxococcaceae > JBBIOE01. Next base: position 24,112 of record JBBIOE010000018.1, read on the forward strand.
AGGCGCTCGAGCCCACCTTCGGCGGCATCAACCTCGAGGACATCAAGGCCCCCGAGTGCTTCATCATCGAGGAGCGGCTGAAGAAGGAGATGCAGATTCCCGTCTTCCACGACGATCAGCACGGGACCGCGATCATCAGCGGCGCGGCGCTGCTCAACGCGCTGGAGCTGCAGGGGAAGAAGATCGATCAGGTGCGGGTGGTCGTCTCCGGCGCGGGCGCGTCGGCCATCGCCTGCACCACGTTCTGGCTGAAGCTCGGCGTGAAGGTCGAGAACGTGCTGCTGTGCGACACCAAGGGCGTCATCTTCAAGGGGCGCACCGACGGCATGAACAAGTGGAAGGAGCCGTTCGCGCGCGACACCCGCTGCCGCACGCTGGCCGAGGCGCTGGAGGGCGCGGACGTCTTCCTCGGCGGGTCGGTGAAGGGCCTGGTCACGCCGGACATGCTGAAGAAGATGGCCAAGAGGCCGATCATCTTCGCGCTCGCGAACCCGGACCCGGAGATCGGCTACTGGGAAGCGAAGGAGGCGCGGCCCGACGCGGTGGTGGCGACCGGCCGCAGCGACTACCCGAACCAGGTGAACAACGTGCTCGGCTTCCCGGGCATCTTCCGCGGCGCCCTCGACGTGCGCGCCCGGCAGATCAACGAGGAGATGAAGCTGGCCGCCGCGAAGAGCCTCGCCGCCCTGGCGCGGGAGGACGTGCCCGAGGCGGTGTCGCGCGCCTACGGCGGCGAGTCGTTCACCTTCGGGCCCGACTACATCATCCCCAAGCCGGTCGACCCGCGCGTGCTCATCTGGGTGGCGCCGGCGGTGGCGAAGGCGGCGATGGATACTGGCGTCGCGCGCATCAAGGTCGACCTCGAGGAGTACAAGGAGCGCCTGCAGAAGCGCCTCTCGCGCCGTCACCAGGTGATGAGCACGGTGATGACGAAGGCGAAGAAGAAGCTGACGCGCATCGCCTTCAACGACGGCGAGCACGTGCGCATCCTCCAGGCCGCGCGCATCTTGAAGGAAGAGGGCCTGTGCGAGCCGATCCTCCTCGGCAACGTCGAGCAGGTGACGAAGAACATGAAGGAGGCGGGGCTCGAGGACGATCTCGCGGGCGTGAAGATCATCGACCCGCAGAACAGCCCCGAGGCCGAGCGCTACGCCGAGGAGTATTGGAAGCTGCGCCACCGCCGCGGCGTGACCAAGGACGTGGCGCGGGTGCGGGCGAGCCAGCGCAGCTACTACTCGTCCTTGATGGTGAAGCTGGGCGACGCCGACGGGCTCATCACCGGGCTCACCCAGAACTACGCCGACGCGGTGCGGCCGGCGCTGGAGATCGTGCGTCCGCGCCAGGGCCGGCACGTGGGCGGCGTGTACGTCGTCATCACGCGCAACGACTTCACCTTCTTCGCCGACTGCACGGTGAACCCGTCGCCGACGCCGGAGGAGCTGGCGGAGATCGCCGCCGCCACTGCCGACCTGGCGCACTACTTCGACGTGAAGCCGCGGGTGGCGATGCTCTCGTACTCCAGCTTCGGCGAGGCGAAGGGCGAGAGCCCCGAGAAGATGCGCAAGGCGACCGAGCTCGTGCGCCAGGCACGGCCGGACATCGAGATCGAGGGCGAGATGCAGGTCGACTCGGCCCTGGTCACCGAGGAGCGCGAGTCGCGTTACCCGTTCACGAAGCTCACGGGCGACGCCAATGTGCTCATCTTCCCGTCACTCGACGCGGCGAACATCGCCTACAAGCTGGTGTGGCGCATGGGCGGCGCGGAGGTGGTGGGCCCGATGCTGCTCGGCATGTCCCAGGCGGTGAACGTGCTGCAGCAGAACGCGAGCGTGCAGGACATCGTGAACCTGGCCTCGGTGACCGCGCTGCGCGCGCAGGGCGACGAGTTCCGCTTCTAGCGCTGGTCGAGGTCAGCGCACGACGCCCTGAAGGAAGAGGGTCACGAGCGTCGCCACGACCAGCATCGCCGTTCCGTAGCCAACGTAGGGCCAGCGGATCTGGGGGGGCGCGCCGTCGCGGGCGCCCTCCGAGGCGGCGTGCTGACCCAAGCGTCGATCGACGCCGTACCAGACCGAGAGCGCGCCCAGCGCGTAGCCCGACGCCAAGGTGGCCGCGGTCGCCGTGTCCACTGCCGGCGTCAGTCTTCGCCGCGCGTGATGTCGGCGAGCGTCTTCTTGGGATCGAGGTACTCGCCGAACTTCCGCGTGAGGTACTTCTGCGCCTGCCCGCGCAGGAGGAAGCCGGGGTCCGCCGCCTCTCCGGAGAGCTTGGTCGGCAGCACCTCGAGGTTGCCGTCGATGGCCACGCCCATGGCCGAACCGCTCATCACGGCCTTCACGCCGTTCCACGCGCTCTTCACGCCGTACTTGCGGCCCCAGTACGCGAGCAGGGCCTCCACGCGCTTCTTGGCATCGTCGACGGGCAGGGTGTTGGGCACCTCGAACTTCAGCATCGCCATGGTCGCTCCAGAGGGTCAGGTGCGTCGGGCCGTCTGATGCAGCTCGAGCACGATGTTGCCTTCCTTGAACAGCCGCACCGCGCCGGAGGTCTGGCTGACCACCATCGCGATGCACTTCGTCGAGGCCGTGACGCTCGCCGCCGCCGCGTGGCGGGCGCCGAGGCCCAGCGGGATCTTCACGTCCTCGTCAGACGCCTGCAGATAACGCCCGGCCGCGAGCACCACCCCGTCCTCGCGAATCACGAACGCGCCGTCGAGCACGGAGAAGTTCTTGATCGCCTCGCGGATGCGCGGGTCGAGCACGTTGCGCTCGGCCTCCGAGAGGCCCTGGAACGGGTTGATGGTGAGCTGGCGGCTCTTCTCCAGCACCACGTTGTGATCGCCGATGGTGATGATGGTGCCGATCGGGTGGCCCTCGAAGCCCTCCTGGCCGATCTGCAGGGCGAGCTGGATCATCGCGTCGATGACCTGCGAGTTGAACTCGTCGCCGAGCTTCACGCCCTCGATCGCCACCCGGTCGTCCAGCGAGGTGCCGATGCGCGTCTGCACCATGGTGTCGACCTGACGGCCGATGCGCCCGGTGAGGCTCAAGACGAGATCGCCCTCCTTGAAGGCCCCCTGCGCGAGCGCGGAGACCACCGCCATCTTCACCCGCTCCGTCACCGAGTAGTCGTACGCCGGGATCTGGATGACGCGCTCTTTTTTCGCGAGCAGCTCCTGCGCTGCGCTCTCGTTGGTCACCGCGTAGATGAGCTTCTTGCGGCACTTCCTCCCGCGAAGCTCCGATGGCGGTACCGGCGAGTCACCGATATAGAGGAGATGATCGACATCGGCCTGATTGGCCAGTGCCAAGGCGGCCTTCAAAAACTCGCGATCGAATCTCGACGAATCGGACATGTGGGAGCGCTCGGCCGACCGAATCTGGCGCGAATTGAAATGACTCACAATGAAATCAACAGTTTGTTTCGGTGTTGCTTGACAGTCATGGGGCACATGGCTCAGACTACGGAGCCTTTTTTTCTGAGGGGCCGACATGAGTGAGCGTGGAAACTTGAATCAAAAGGACCTCAAGCGCTTCAAGAAGATGCTGGAGGACAGCCGCATCGCGATCCTGGCGAATGCCCGGAAGACGATGGAGGAGGAGTCGAACTTCGACACTGACGATCTGCCGGACGAGATCGATCAGGCCTCGAGCGAGTACGCCCAGTCGATGGCGTTCCGGCTGCGCGACCGCGAGAAGTTCCTCCTGAAGAAGATCGACAAGGCGCTGGCCCGCATCGAGGACGGCACGTTCGGCATCTGCGAGCGCTGCGAGGAGCCGATCAGCGCCAAGCGGCTCGAGGCCCGGCCGGTGACGACGCTCTGCATCCGCTGCAAGGAAGAGCAGGAGAAGAAGGAGCAGTCATACGGGTGAGCTGTTCGCTCCGCGGCGCGGGAGATGACCTCGCGTCGCGGTGAGCCGTGTCTCGGGGGGATCCGCTCGACACCACGTGAGGCGTTGACTCAGCTCACGCCATCTCGACGCGCACCAGCTGCCGGCCGATCAAGAACTGATCGCCGTTGTCCACGAACGCCGGCGCCGCGAGGCGCAGGAACGTCCCGTTCGAGCTGCCGAGATCCTTGATCAGCAGGCGATCGGCCGCGACCGTCAGCACCGCGTGCCGGCCCGAGACGAACCCGTCGGTGGGGAAGGTGACGTCGCCGTTCTCGCGCCCGACCGCGTTGTCGCCGTCCTTCAGCGGCCACGCTCCGCCGCGCTGCCCACCCTCCATCAGCTGCACCAGCCGGAAGCGGAACCCTGTGTCCGGCGAGCCCCAGGAAGTCGAACCGTCCTCGGCCGCGGTCAGGGGCGGAATCGGCTCCACCACCAGCCGCTGCCGCCCGACGCGAATCTCTCCACCCGGCGCGAGCTCCTTCTCCGAGCGCAGGCGCGTGAACACGCCGTTGCCGCCGCCCACGTCCTCCACCGCCAAGCGCGCGCCCGAGAAGAACAGGCGCATCTGCGTGTCGGCCACGAAGGGATCATCGGGGATCTGAATCTCTCCCGTACGACCCGCGAGGATCACGTCTCCCCGCATCGGGATCACGTGCTCCGGGCCACCGTCGGCTCGCACGATCCGAACCGCGACCTTGGGACGATTGGCTTGAGGCATGGCGCCCATGCATCTAGCACGAATCCGCTCCCGTTCCTGCCTCCACGGCCGGGCCAAAGCTGTGGCGCTGGACGAACGGGCATGGAAAAGTCCAAACGCTCGTGAGCGCACCGGACGAATACGTCGGCAAGACCGTCGCCAACAAATACCGCGTCGAGGTCATGCTCGGCGAGGGCGGCATGGGCAAGGTCTACAAGGCCGTCCAGGTCAACCTCGACAAGCCCGTCGTGCTCAAGGTGTTGCGCCAGGCCCTCCTGGGCGACGAGCGCACCGTCGCCCGCTTCCAGCGCGAGGCCAAGGCCGCCAGCCGCTTGAACCACCCCAACTCCATCAGCGTGCTCGACTTCGGCCAGGCCGATGACGGCGCCATGTACATCGCCATGGAGTACGTGCAGGGCAAGGACCTGCACGCCGTGCTCTCCCGCGAGTGGCCGCTGCCTGAGGCCCGCGTGGTGCGCATCATCACCCAGGTGCTCTCGGCGCTCGCCGACGCCCACAGCGCCGGCGTCGTGCACCGCGATCTCAAGCCCGAGAACATCATGGTGGAGCAGCGGCGCAACGAGGCCGACTTCGTCAAGGTGCTCGACTTCGGCATCGCCAAGATCGTCGACGGCACCGACGACGAGGGCCCCGCACTCACCCGCGCCGGCTTCGTTTGCGGCACCCCCGAGTACATGTCGCCCGAGCAGGCCCGCGGCGCCAAGCTCGATCACCGCTCCGACCTCTACGCCGTCGGCGTCATCCTCTACCAGCTCACCAGCGGCCTGTTGCCCTTCGACTCCGAGTCGGCCGTCGGCTTCGCCACCAAGCACCTCACCGAGATCCCGGTTCCGCCGACGCAGCGAAGGCCCGAGGCCAAGATCAGCCCGTCGATGGAGCGGCTGATCATGAAGGCGCTGGCGAAGAACCCCGACGATCGTCCGCAGACCGCCGAGGAGTTCCGCTCCGAGCTGCTGGCCGTGGAGAAGGAGCGCCGCGCCGGCGGCTCGGTGCGCAGCCGCGTCGGCACCTCCGCGCCGCTCCTTCCGCCGGTGCGCAAGGTCACGCCGGTCGATCAGCAGGAGACCAAGGTCAACACCAACCCCGGGGGCCACGCGCACGCGCAGCACGCGAACCGCAGCGCCTCGCCGTGGGCCGCGAAGGAAGACACCGTCGTCAGCGAGCCGCGCGGCGCCGGTCCCCAGCCGACGGAGACCGCCACCGCGACCGGCACCTCGCCCAATCGCCGCGCGCCCGGAGAGGGCGGCTCGGCCCTGGCCTTCAAGCTCGCGACCGTGGTGCTGGTGCTCCTCGCGCTCGCGCTCGCCGGGGCCTACCTCTTCCAGATGTTCAACCAGCCCAAGGAGGTCTTCGTGCCACCGGGCGGGCAGGGCGCCGAGCACGCCGACGACTTCAAGGGGCCGACCTGGGAGCTGGAGGTGGCCCTGCTCAACCGAAGGCCTGGGGACGCGCTGCGGCTGGCCTCCGACGGTGACGCCGCGTGGCACACGGGCAACTCCGAGGTCGCCATCGCCAAGTACCTCGAGGCCTGGAGAGCCGATCAGCAGCCCGAGACCGCCCTCAAGCTCGGCGAGCTCTACTTCCAGCAGGACCGCCTCGCCGAAGCCAAGGGCTTCTGGAGCCGTTTCCAGAAGGATCGCCCCGACTCCAGGGCGAACAGCTACATCGATCGCATGATGCCGAAGTGAGCCTGGCGCGGGCGGCGCCTCTTCCCGCGCCGACGCGACGCTCTACTTCAGCTCCTCGACCTGAAGCGTCTGCTGCCCGATGCGCAGCCGATCGCCGGGCCGAATCGCCCGCTCACCCTGGCAACGCACGTAGGTCCCCAACCCACCGGACAGGTCGCGCACCATCGCGCCGCTCGGCATCGGAGCCACCTCGCAGTGTCGCTTCGCCAGGCCCTCGTCGGAAGGGAAGGTGAAGTCGCAGCTGCTCTGCCCGATGGTGATGGTCGGGCCCGCCGTCATCAGCGCTCGCGCCGGCCGATCGCCGAGCAGCACCTCTTCGATCACGAAGTGCTCGGCCCCGTTCGGAAGCGGCGCGCCGTAGGTCTGCACCTCGGACGACTTCGTCGACGCCACCGGCTCGACCGGCCCCACGTAACGGAAGAGCCTCAGGCCGGTGCAGAAGGTGCCGCCGGCCGGAATCGTCTCCTGGCCGTTGATGCTCACGTAGATGCCCGAGGTGCTCGCCTCGTCGCGAATGAAGAGCTTGCCGTCGCGCACCGCGAGCGACGCGTGCAGGGCGGACACGAACGGGTCCTCGGGGAAGAGGATCGCTCCTCGCGACCGGCCGATCTGCGCACCCGACGCCGCCAGCTTGAAGCGCTGTCCACGCGCCGGCCCCGCCAGCACCGTGAGCCCGAAGCGCGGGCCGGCCGCCGTGGCCGCCGGAGGCGCCGCCGAGGACTGAAAGGTGGGACGCGCGGGTGGGCCGCCCACTGCCTTCTGCGAGCCCGTGGGCGCAGGCCCCGAGTACACCGGCTGGGGCCCGGTCTTCTTCGCCAGGCCCGGAGGCGCCGCCTGGGGAGGTGCCAGCGAAGCGTCGAGCACCGGCTCCTCGACCGCGGCCGCCCTGGGCGCCGGCGCGAACGCTCCCGCCTTCGGTGCCGCCGGCGCCTGCGCGACCGAACCATCGGTGGCCGCGCTGCACGCCATGCAGCGCACCGCGCCCACCACGTTCAGGAAATCGCACGAAGGACAGATGACGCCGAGCGTCTTGGTCAGCAGCACCGACATGGGGGCCGCATCGTCAAGCATTGAGCATCGTCACGCAAGGTGTCATTCCGGCCTTGACGCATTGCGCCAGCTCACCTCGGTGCTAGCATCCCGCCGGTTTGATTCGACTCAACGACATCTTGACCCAGGTGGTCGCGTATCATCCCGACCCGAACCTGGACCTGATCAAACAGGCCTACGTTTACTCGGCCAAGGTTCACCAAGGGCAGGTGCGGAAGTCGGGCGAGCCGTACCTCGTCCACCCGCTGGAAGTCGCCGGCATTCTCGCGCAGCTCAAGCTGGACGAAGCCTCGATCGCCGCGGGGCTCTTGCACGACACCGTCGAAGACACCCTCGCCACCATGGAGGAGATCAAGGAGCTGTTCGGCGACGAGGTGGCGCTGATCGTCGACGGCGTCACCAAGCTCTCCAAGCTCCAGGCGACGCAGCAGATGTCGCACGAGGAGAAGCAGGCGGAGAACTTCCGCAAGATGCTGGTGGCGATGGCGCAGGACATTCGCGTCATTCTGGTGAAGCTCGCCGACCGCACCCACAACATGCGCACCCTCGATCACATGAGCGAGGAGAAGCAGGCGCGCATCGCCCAGGAGACTCTCGACATCTACGCGCCGCTGGCGAACCGCCTCGGCATCTCGTGGATCAAGACCGAGCTCGAGGATCTCTCGTTCCGCTACACGCGGCCGAAGGACTTCAACGAGCTGCAGGACAAGGTCGCCAAGAAGGCGAAGGAGCGCGAGAAATACATCGACGACGTGGTGCACGTGATCGAGGGCCGCCTGCGCGAGGCCGGCATTCCCGCCGCGGTCAACGGCCGCTTCAAGCACCTCTACAGCATTCACAAGAAGATGCGGCAGCAGGGCATCGACTTCGACCAGGTGCCCGACGTCATCGCCTTTCGCATCATCACGCACGACGTGGCGCACTGCTACGGCGCGCTCGGCCTCATCCACCAGATGTGGAAGCCGGTGCCGGGCCGCTTCAAGGACTTCATCGCGCTGCCCAAGCCGAACATGTACCAGTCGCTCCACACGACGGTGATCGGCCCGTTGTCGGAGCGCATCGAGATTCAGCTTCGCACCGAGGAGATGCACCGCATCGCCGAGGAGGGCATCGCGGCGCACTGGGCCTACAAGGAGGGGAAGTCCGCGCTCACCCGCGACGACGAGAAGTTCGGCTGGCTCAAGCAACTCCTCGAGTGGCAGCAGGACCTGAAGGACCCGAAGGAGTTTCTCGACACGGTGAAGGTCGACCTCTTCACCGACGAGGTCTTCGTCTTCACCCCCAAGGGCGACGTGCGCAGCCTGCCGCGCGGGGCCACGCCGGTGGACTTCGCCTACGCGATCCACTCCGACGTCGGCGCGCGCACCGTGGGCGCCAAGGTGAACGGGAAGATCGTCCCCCTGCGCTACAAGCTCAAGAACGGCGACCAGGTCGAGATCCTCACCAGCCCCCAGGCGCACCCCTCGAAGGACTGGCTCACCTTCGTGAAGACCAGCCGCGCCCAGCAGCGCATTCGCGTCTTCATCAAGTCGCAGCAGCGCGAGAAGAGCCTGCAGCTCGGCCGCGAGCTCACCGAGCGCGAGTTCAAGCGCTTCGGGCTCAACCTCAACAAGATGCTCAAAGGGGGCGAGCTCTCCAAGCCCTCCACCGATCTCGGCTACCGCACCGAGGAGGACATGCTGGTGGCGGTGGGCTACGGCAAGGTGCAGCCGTCGCAGATGCTCGAGCGCGTGCTCCCGTCGGAGAAGCTCGAGGAGATCAAGAGCAAGGAGTCGGCGAAGGAGCCGCCCTCGCCGCCGTCGGCGCCCGCCGCGCTGCTCAACACCGTCGCCGAGCTCGCGCGCAAGGCCGTCGGAAGGAAGAACGGCAACGGCGGCGTCGCGGTGGGCGGCATCGACGACGTGCTGGTGCGCTTCGGCCGCTGCTGCAACCCGGTGCCCGGCGACGCCATCTGCGGCTTCATCACCCGCGGCCGCGGCGTGACGGTGCACACCACCAACTGCGAGAAGGCGCTGGCCACCGACCCCGAGCGGCGCGTCGAGGTGCAGTGGGACGTGCGTGGCGACTTCAAACGGCCCGTCACCCTGCGCGTGCTCACCGTCGACCGACCGGGCCTGTTGGCCGACATCTCCCAGACCTTCAGCAAGAAGGGCGTCAACATCAGCCAGGCCAATTGCCGCGCCACCGGCGACGACCGGGCGGTGAACACCTTCGAGGTCACCATCAGTGACCTGAAGCAGCTCAATGAGCTGATGCGCAGCATCGAGAAGCTCACCGGCGTGTACTCGGTCGAGCGGGTGTGAAAGGAAACCGCATGCCCACGGAGCGCACCGTCGTCCAGACCGCGTCGGCCCCCAAGGCCATCGGCCCCTACTCGCAAGCGGTGGCCGTGCCCGCCGGCCGCATGGTGTTCCTCTCCGGTCAGATCCCGCTCGATCCCGCCACGGGAGAGATGGTGCCCGGCGACGTCACCGCGCAAACCGAGCGTGTGATGAAGAACCTGGAGGCGGTCCTTGCGGCCTCGGGCCTGTCCTTCGCCGACGTGGTGCGCTGCGGCATCTTCCTCACCAACCTCGGCGACTTCGGGAAGGTGAACGAGGTGTACGGGCGTTACTTCCCTTCGAATCCTCCGGCGCGGGCGACGGTGCAGGTGTCCGCGTTGCCCAAGGGGGCGCAGGTGGAGATCGACGCCATCGCAGTCGGCTAGAGCCGTACGACGGGCCGGAAGTGTGGAGCGCACGATGTCTCTTCGCAGCCTGCTGATCGTCGCCGTCATCCTCGCGCCCGTGCTCGCGCGCGCCCAGACCGCTCCGACCAGCGACTTCTCGCCACCGCCCCTGGTGCCGTCGTCGCCGCCCCCGATGCCGCCCTTGGAGCCCAGCGCGCCGCCGCCGGCGGCGCCGCCGATCTCCCCGGGCACTCCGGCCCCCCCGGGCGCGTACTCACCGGGCCAACCGCAGACCGGCTACCAGTACTCGCCCTACGGGCAACCGAACAAACCGCCGGAGGGACCGGAGGTCGGGCTCATGGTGCAGGAGTCGCTCTTCGGCATGCTCACCGCCGCGGGCACGTCGGTGTTGCCGTACTTCTTCATGTTCGTGGTTGGCGGCCTGCAGAGCCTCGATCCGACCATCTCCAGCGTCCTGCTCCTGCTCATCTTCGGCTCGGTGCCGCTGGCCGTCTCTTCGACGGAGATCGGCATCGCGAACGGCAGCCGCTTCTACTACTCGGAGTCCTGGCCGGCGACGCTCTGCGGGCTCGCCGCCGAGGCCGCCGTGCTCGGCATCTACTACTTCCAGGGTTGGATTCCGCCCTCGACCGCGAGCGGTGGAGCGCCTCGCGCCGGCGGGAGCGTGGAGCTGTTGCTCATCGGATCCGCGGTGGCGGTCCCCCTCATCGAGATGATTGTCATCAACGCCTTCAAGCAGCCGAAGACGGGGCTGACGGGCATTCCGCTCACGCGGCGCGACGGCCCCCGCCTGGGCCTGCCGTACCTCTCGCCGCTGCTGGTGCAGACGGCCACCGGCCCCTCACTCGGGGTGAACCTGGGCCTGGTGAACGTGCGGTTCTGATTCAGAACATGCGGTAGCCGAGGCCGAGCCTGAGGCCCCACGCCGGCCGCACCTGCGGCACGCCCAGCGGCTCCTTCGTCACGTCCACTCCGCCGAGGGCCGAGGCGAGGAGCGAGAAGGGCCCGCCGACATGGAACTCCGCGCCCACCGCCAGGGTCGGGGTGAACTGGGAGCCGAGGACGTTGGTGGCGATGGCCCAGGGGATCTCCACTTTGGTCAGCACCTGGACCGTCTCCGCCACCTGGTAGGTGAGCGCGAAGTCGAGGCGCGGCCGGATGCCGATGAAGGCGAAGTTCGCGGTGTCGAAGTAGCGGCTGCCGGAGTCCACCTTGAGGCCGAGGAAGAGCCCCGGCGCCATGGTCAGCGCGCCCTGGCGATAGAGCGCCATGCGGCCACCTACCTCGGCGATGCCCGCGATCTGCGTCCAGTCGAAGGTGGCGCGCGCCTCGAGCTCCGCGGCCTCGAAGCCCTGGCGGAAGCCGATGCCCAGCTCCGGCGCGCCGATGAACGCGTAGATGGCGGTCGAGCCCTGCGGGAGCGCGGCGGGCGTCTCCACCGCGCCGATGCCCTTGGAGCTGGCGAGGGGCGCGCGCGCCTCGGGGACCGGCGCGGCGGGAGCGGGGACGGCGCTTCCCGTCGTCGCGGGCATGGTGGGCGAGGTCAGCTCTCCCGCGGTGGGCTTCTTCAGATCGGACGCCAGGAGGGTCAGGGTCAGGGTCGTGAGCAGCATCGGCCGGAAGGGTAGGCCGAATTTTTGACCCTCTCCAATTTCCGCTACAGCCTTGTCGCATGCGAGAGACCAAAGTCGTTCGCCGCTTGGGTCGACGCGACGCCGAGAACCCCTCCGGCCGCCGCTACCCGCGGTTCCGCCTCGACGCGGACTGGTTCGTGGAGTCGCAGGGGTGCTCGACCCTGGGTCGCGGCCTCGAGATCTCGGTGCGCGGCGCGATGCTGCCGGTCACCTGCAAGAGCCCCTTCACCCCAAACGTCACCTTGCACGTGTCGCTGCCGGCCCGCGAGCGCATGTTCAAGGCCCGCTGCAGCGCCGTTCAACGCCCCGGCAGCGGCTGGGTGCTCACCTTCGCCGAGGTCGCTCCGGACGACCTGCAGCTCCTCGGTACGACCCTCTTGATGGAGTTCGGCGAGGCCGCATTGCCGGGCGGCGCCGACGCCGACGTCGAAGCTCTCGAGCTGTGGGCAGAGTGAACTCGCTGATTTGATTTGAGAATCAATGCCGGGTGGGGGGATTCAATCCATGTAGGTCTTCGGGGTAGGTTCACCCAGCCCGTCACCGGAGGTCGCATGCTGAACGCCGAGATCACGCCCCGTTCGAACCGCACCGCCACCCTCGAGCGCCCCAGGGTGCTCGTCGTCGTCGCCGACCCGAACCTGCGCGCGAGCCTGCACGTGGGGCTTGGGGTGGAGGGCTTCGAGATCTCGGCCTTCGCCGACACGACCCGGGCGGAGCTGCTGGTCGGGCAGGGCACGCTGCCGGCCGCCGCCATCATCGACGCATCGCTACCGACGGCCGAGGTGCTGGCCCTGGTGAGCCGCTTCGCGGGCAGGAAGTCGCTCATCGAGACGCCGGTGCTGCTCCTCGGCGCTCCGAGCTCGGCGCACCTCGAGTCTTTGTCCGTGCTCACCGGCCTCGCCTTTGCGCTGCCGGCGAACGTTCCGCAGGGCGACATCGCCGCGCTCTTGCGGCTCGACCTCCATCGGCTGCACAGCCACGTCTCGTCCTTCGAGGCGTCGCTGGTGCCGGCGGATCGCATGGTGCGCGGGCTGATCTCCACCCGGCGCTCGGCGCGGCTGGTGTTGGCGGGCGGGCGGGCGGAGCTGATCGTCGCGGACGGCCGCTTCCTCCGTGCCACCTTCGACGCTACCTGGGGCATCGACGCGGTCTGCCGTGCGCTGGCGCTGACCCACGGTCGCTACCAGGTCTCCTTGGAGCCAGTGAGGATGGTGCCGGAGTTCCACTGCTCCCTGAAGGAGCTCAACGAGGTGGTGTTGCCCCGCTTGGCGCGCTGGGAGCTCACCGTGCAGCGGGGCGTGCCGCTCGCGGCGATCCTGCAGGTCGACTTCAAGAGGCTGGTGGCGGCGCTCCCCACCCTGCCCGACGAGCTCAACCGCCTCGTGCAGCTGTGCGACGGCACGCGCGACACGCGCGCGGTGGTCGCCGACAGCCCCTTCGACGAGGTGGTCTCCCTCGAGGCGCTGACCCGCCTGTACCTGATGGGCGTCTTGGCGCCGGTGGGCGGCGAGCCCGAGGCGCTGATGCCCCGCGCGATGCCCAGGCTCTTCGAGCCCGAGAACCGGGCGGCGCTGGAGCTCATGGATCGACTCTTCGGCGACCTGCCGGCGCCGGAGATCCTGGGCACGGGTACGCCGGCTGCGCGCGACTGGTTCGAGCCGGTGCGCGGCACGGGGCTCGAGGTGGCCGATCCCTCCGCCGGGTGGTTGTCGGCGCCGGTGTTCGAGGCGCCCGCGGAGCTCAAGGCCGAGCTCGCGCCCGCGTTGAGCCGCCAGCTCGAGGCCTTCAACGTCGCCGCCGAGGTGGAGCCGCGCGAGGCGAAGAAGGACGAGAAGCCGGTGGAGCTCTTCTCCGACGGCAAGGACGAGGCGGAGGAGCCGGGGCTCGAGGTCGCGATGCAGACGGCTTCGCTCGCGCAGGCGCCGCGGATGACGCCGCCAATGACGCCGATGATTCAGCCCGAGGCGATGTACCCCTCGCGGCACGAGCGCGCCGATCAGCGCCGCATCGCCACTCCGCCGGTGATGACGGCGGTGAAGCTCGCCGACGCCCCGGTGCCCGCGCCGCGCCCGTCGCTCGATCGCCTGGCCGCCGCGTTCTTCGCCCGCCCCTCGGCGCCGGCGCCAGACCCGACGCTGACCTCCCGCGAGCAGCTGGAGGCCTTCGAGGCGACGGCACAGCAGAAGCGAAAGGCCTCGAAGCTGGCGATCTCCGCGGCGGTGGCCGTGGCGGTGGTCGTCGCCGCGATCGCGGCCGAGGCGCTGATGATGAAGGCGGAGCCCGCGGCGGCGGTGCCCGCGCCAATGGCGCAGCCTGTGAAGGCCCCGGCGCCCGTCGTCGCCGCGCCCGCGCCGGTGGTGGAGGAGGCGGCGCCGGCCCCCGAGCTCATCGACGTCTCCGAGCCGCTCGCGCTCGGTACCCGGGCCTACGAGGCGGGGCAGTTCAAGAAGGCCGTGAGCATGCTCGAGCAGGTGACGGCCGACGCGCCGGGCAACGCCCGCGGCTGGCTCTTCCTCGGCCTCGCGCGCTACGACCTGGGCAACCTCGACGGCGCGACCTCCGCGGCCGAGAAGGCCCTGGCCATCGACGCCGGAAACGCCCGCGCGTGGATCCTCCTCGCCAGCGTGCAGCAGGAGAAGGGCAACCTCACCGCGTCCAAGACTTCGCTGCAGAAGGCCATCGCCGCGGACCCCAGCGGCCCCTTCGCCGACGAGGCCCGCGCGCTGCTGCGCTGACCGTCGCCCGCTCACGCTCCCTCCGTCACCCTGCGCCGGCTGGGACTGGACATCTGTTCCGGTCGAGGTACATCTGGGCCTTCGTTGAGGCAGGGAAGGGGTTACGGCGTGCGCATCCTCGGCATCGATCCCGGCAGCCGGTATCTCGGCTGGGGCGCCATCGAGCTCTTGGACGGGAAGACTCGGTACGAGGCGCACGGCGTGGTACGCACGCAGAGCGGTCGGCCCCTGGCCGAGCGGCTCCTGCAGATCTTCGTGGAGCTCGACCAGGTGTTCCGCCGCCTCGAGCCCGAGGCGGTGGCGGTGGAGGGCGTCTTCAGCCACAAGAACGCCCGCAGCGCGCTGATCCTGGGGCACGCCCGCGGCGTGGCGCTGCTCCTCGCGGCGCGGGCCAGCGTCGAAGTGTTCGAGTACGCGCCGGCGCGGGTGAAGCGCTCGGTCGGCGCGGGCGGAAACGACGGCAAAGAGGCCGTGGCGCGCATGGTGACGACGGTGCTGGGGCTGACGCGACCGCTGGAGCGCGCGGACGCCTACGACGCGCTGGCGGTGGCGCTCTGCCACGCCGGGCAAGTGCGGCGGCCGGGCGGCTCGGGGCGGGCGAAGGGCAAGAGCGCGGCGCTGCCCCAGAGCTTCCTGTCGAGGTTGGCGCCGGGCTTCGTGGCGGCGCCGGAGCGCGGGCCGTGATCGCCTCGCTCAGGGGCATACTGGCCGAGCGCTCGCTCACCGACGCGATCGTCGACGTGCAGGGCGTGGGCTACCGGGTGTACCTGTCGGTGATCGCGCTGGCTCAGCTGCCGCAGGTGGGCCAGCCGGTCTCGCTGCGAATCCGCACGGTGGTGCGCGAGGACGCGTTCGATCTCTTCGGGTTCCTCACCCGCGAGGAGGAGGAGCTGTTTCTGCTCCTGACCTCGGTGAGCCACGTGGGGCCGAAGGTGGCGCTGACGGTGATGTCCGGGCTCGACGCCGGCGAGCTCGCGCAGTCCATCGCCAAGGGTGACGTGGCGCGGCTGACGAAGATCCACGGGGTGGGGAAGAAGACCGCCGAACGGCTGGTGCTGGAGCTCCGCGACAAGGTGAAGGAGCTGGCGCCCAAGGCGGGCGGGGCGGCGCCGGCTCATGGGGGCGGCGCGCGGGGCGACCTCGTCTCGGCGCTGGTGAACCTCGGGTACAAGGACGCGCAGGCCGAGGCCGCGGCGCGCAGCGTCAGCGAGCGGGTCGGGCCGGACGCGACCTTCGAGGTGCTGCTGCGCGAAGCGCTGAAGACGCTCCGGAGCGGGTGAGGGCCCTCAGCGCTTCGCCGCGAGGAACTTCTCCACGCCCTTCGCCACCGAGACCAGGTTGGGCTTGATGGCCGCGACCAGGAAGGCCTCGACGGCGGGGCTCACGGTGCCCGCCAGGAGCCTGGGCACACCCTTCACCTTCGCGGCGTCGACCGTGAGCTCACCTTCGATGGTGTAGCTGGTGACCGATGGGCCTTTGGCGGTGAAGAGGTTCCTGCCCCTGGCGTCGACGGCGTCCTTGAACGCCGGCACCACGGTGCGCCAGTGGCAGATCATCGCGGCCTCGTCCCACTCCGCGTGATCGTCCCACTCCAGGAGCTCTTGGGAGATGAACTTGCGCACCACGCTGGGGATCTCGCCGCCGCCCTTCCAGCGGTTGAGGAGCTTCACCCGCCCGCCCTCCTCGGTGCGCGACTGCACCGTGATGGCGCGGACGTTGTGCAGGTACGGCACGAGCTCGGGCAGGTGATCGCGGTAGGCGACGAAGACGTCCTTCAGCGGGTACGGCATGTCGACCGAGACGTCGATGCGCACCGTTCACTCCTCCTCGTCGCTGCTCTTCTTCGGCTTGGACCTGGCGGGGTGCTCTTCCTCTTCGTCGGACGAGTGAGACCTGGCCTTGGGCTTCTCCTCCTCGTCCTCGCTCATGCGGGTACGCCCCTTGGCCTTCGGCGTTTCCTCCTCCTCGGCGGCCCCGGCGCCCGACTCCTCTTCCTCGCCCTCTTCCTCCTCCTCCTCGTGGGCGACCGACTTGGACGGGTTGGCGAGCACGATGGAGAAGCCGGGCATGATCACGAAGCCCCAGCCGCCGCCGTTGCTGAGGGTCTTCGAGGCCGTTTCGACCTTGTCCACGATGGTGGTGGAGAAGCCCGGCGTGATGCAGAACGCGAGCTCCGGCCGAAGGTGGAGGTTGCCGTTGCCCAGGGGAATGTCCATGCCGGCCGCGATGGAGAGCTGGTTCTGGTAGGTGCTGGTGCTGCCCGAGGTCTTCACCTCGATGTTCGTGCCCGGGTTCTGCATGCCGTTGCGGCCGAGGCCGTTGTAGATGAAGTCGTAGCCGATGCCGCCGTAGAAGCCCGAGCGGTGTGAGAAGAGGGCCTTGAGGCCGCCCATGAAGGTGAAGCTGCTCCAGCCCACCGGGTTCACTTCCTTCTGCACGCCTTGGGTGTCGAAGCGCATGGTGGACGCGTTGTAGTTCACGAACCCCAGCGCGATGGCCGGCTGCACCGCGAAGTGGAAGACGCGCGACTTGTTCACCGTCCACTTGAGGCCGGGCTGCAGGCCCGCCGAGCTGCCGTGGAGGTTGATGGCGAACTTGTCGTTCACGCCGAACTGCATGTTGGCCTCGGCGCCGGGCAGGGCGACCAGGTGGCCGACGAGCTGATCGTTGTACGAGCCGGCGTTGTCGACGTAGGGCGTCGGCGGGTCGGCCTGGGTCGCGAAGGGCACGCCGATGAAGGTGCCGACCTCCTGTCCGCCGCGGCCGATGGGGTTCGCCATCTCTCCGAGCGCGAGGGAGCGCGGCGTCATGCAGCCCGTCGCCAGCGCGACCACGGGGACCAGGGACCAGACCTTCACGTGAGGCTCCTTCGTTCCAAGGGAGGGCCGCATGCTACAACCCCGTGCGCGAATGGCACGGAGAACCGGACGGGAAGGCACCGACGCGCCCTTGGATCCCACGGTCGCGAGCGAGGAGCAACGGCTCGAGGCGTCGCTGCGCCCGCGCGGCTTCGACGAGTACGTCGGCCAGGCGAAGGTGGTCGAGAAGCTCCTCGTCTACGTGAAGGCGGCGAAGAAGCGCAGAGAGGCGCTCGATCACTGCCTCTTCTCGGGCCCGCCCGGCCTCGGCAAGACGTCGCTCGCGCACATCATCGCCACCGAGCTCGGCGTGGGCCTGCACGTCACCAGCGGGCCGGCGCTGGAGAAGAAGGGCGATCTCGCGGGCCTGCTCACCAACCTCGCGCCGCGCGACGTGCTCTTCATCGACGAGATCCATAGGCTTTCGGCGACGGTGGAGGAGTACCTCTACCCGGCGATGGAGGACTTCCGCCTCGACATCACCATCGACACCGGGCCGGCCGCGCGCGCGATGAAGATCGACCTGCCGCGCTTCACGCTCATCGGCGCCACCACGCGCACCGGGCTGCTCACCTCGCCGTTGCGCGACCGCTTCCAGATTCAGGAGCGGCTCGACTACTACGCCCCGTCCGACCTCGAGCGAATCCTCACGCGTTCGGCGGACATCCTCGGCGTGAAGCTCGAGGCCGACGGCGGGGCGGAGATCGCCCGGCGCGCCCGCGGCACGCCGCGCATCGCGAACCGGCTCCTGCGCCGCCTGCGCGACTTCGCCGAGGTGGAGGGTGACGGGCACATCACCCGCGCGCTCGCGGCGGCGGCCCTGAAGCGCCTCGAGGTGGACGAGGCCGGGCTCGACCAGATGGACCGGCGCATTCTGCTCACCATCGTGGAGAAGTTCGGCGGCGGCCCGGTGGGCGTCGAGACCATCGCGGCCGCGGTGGGCGAGGAGCGCGACACCATCGAGGACGTGTACGAGCCCTTCCTCATCCAACAGGGCTTCCTCCACCGCACGCCGCGGGGCCGCGTCGCCACCGCCCATACCTACGCCTACTTTGGCCGGCCGGTGCCTCGAGGCTCCGCGCAGGAAGAGCTGCTGTAGGTCTCCCCACGATCTGCCGTCGTTGCGGTCGATCGGGGAGGGGCCACGACACGCACGTCACAGCGCCTTGGCGGCCGAACAACTGCCACTCCTGTCGCGACCACCGAATTCCTACGTGGTGCACGGGCAGTCCACCCCTGAAAATTCGCGAGGTTTTTCCTTGAGCTACGCCATTTTTATGGCATATCCATTGAATCCTTACGCGGCGCAGCAATCAACCGCGGAGCGCTCGAAAGACATGGCCGGAGACTCCTTCCAACAACGGACCCTTGCCCGAACTGTCGTATGCGAAGGGGTAGGGCTCCACAGCGGGGCGGCAGTGACGCTCCGCATGATTCCGGCTCCGGTCAACCACGGGCTGCTCTTCGTGCGGACCGACTTGTCGTCGAAGCCAACGATTCCGGTGCGCGCGGATCACGTGGTGGACACCTCGCTGGCGACGACGCTGGGCGTGGGCAAGGTGCGCGTGGGAACGGTGGAGCACCTGTTGGCGGCGCTCTCCGGCCTGGGCATCGACAACCTGCGGCTGGAGATCGACGGCCCCGAGATGCCGATCATGGACGGCAGCGCCACCGAGTTCGTGAAGGCGATCTCCGAGGCGGGCATCCGCACCCAGGACGAGGCGAAGTCCTTCCTGGTCATCAAGCGCACGGTGTCGGTCTCGGACGGCGACAAGCACGCCACCTTCTCTCCGGCGAAGCGCTTCCGCATCGAGTGCACCATCGACTTCAAGCACCCGCTGATCTCCGACCAGCACCACACGCTGGAGTTCAGCGATCGCTCGTTCGTGCGCGAGGTCGCCCCCGCCCGCACCTTCGGCTTTCTGCGCGACGTCGACATGCTGCGCGCCATGGGGCTCGCCAAGGGCGGCTCGCTCGACAACGCGGTGGTGGTCGACGACTTCTCGATCTTGAACCCGGAAGGCCTGCGCTTCCCCGACGAGTTCGTGCGGCACAAGCTGCTCGACGCGCTCGGTGACGTTTCGCTGCTCGGGCAACCGGTCATCGGCGCCTTGACCGCGTACAAGACCGGTCACGCGCTGAACCACAAGCTCGTCTCGAAGGTGCTCGCGGATCCCGAGAACTTCGAGGTGGTGAAGGCCCGCTCGCGCGACGTGAAGAAGGCGGAGCTGGAGCTCGCCGATCTCGCCGGCGTGCTCGCGCCCTTCGCGGCCTGAAGCCCAACGCCTCGCCGCGCTCAGGCGCGTACGTGGTGCCCCCGGTGCTCGCCTGCGATAGCTCGCCTGTCGAGTGCTGCTCTCCTTCGTCGCCTGCGTCCTCGTCGCCGCCGCTCCGGGTGACGCGCAGGGCTTCTTCGGAGACCTCGAGCCGCTCGCCAAGAACGGCCCTCTGGTGCTGGACGTGCCGGTGCTCGACGCGCCCTTCAACTTCGCGCCGGGGACGCCGTTCCCGAGCATGGCGCAGGCGGTGGCGATCAGCCGCGACGTCCACGGCACCATCGCCTGGGCCATCGATCTGGGCTTCGGGATGCTGTCGTGGTGGCCGCCGTACCGGTGGATGATCGAGAGCGTCGTGCAGGTGCTGGTGTCCCAGGTCTTCAACTGGGTCCCCTTCGGCAGCGCCTGGAACCACGAGGAGTTCCATCGCGCGGTGCTCTCCCACCGCGGCATCTCCTCCCACGACGATCTGTGGGAGCTGCCGTTCTTCGCCTCGGCGATCTCGGTCAGCCACGTCACCGACGAGGCGCTGGTGCAGCTCAAGGCCGAGCACCCGGCCGACCTGGTGCGGCTCCACGCGGCGGGCATGGAGGGGGACGTCGAGCTGACCCGGGCGGTGGTCCGCGCCGACTTCTTCAACCACCGCTCGCCGTGGCCGGACGCGCCGATGGTGCTGCTCACCCGGCTCAACGTCATCGGCTACATGTCGACCTGCGCCTCGTACACCGGCGACCTCACGACCAAGAACCTCCTCGCGGAAGAGGGCACCGACGTCTCCAAGCGCGACTTCACGGGCCTCGACTGCACCGCCTGGGCCTACGACGCCCAGCGCCCCGACGAGCCCTACACCGCGCGCGGACCGCACCCCAGCGGGGTCGGCCTCAACCGCTACCGCACGCGCCCCGACCTGACGAAGCCGGAGCTGGGGCTTCTCTCCAGCGGTTCGTGGTGGTCGTTCGCGAACCTCGCCGACCTCGCCGTGTGGGATCTGAACTTCAGGGTGCCGGGCACGGAGGCCTGGCGGTGGACGGGCGGTTTCGCCTGGCAGATGACGCCCTTCGGCTGGGCGCTCACGGCGGACCTTCTGGCGCGCGGGCCTTCCTTCGGCGCCCGGCTGGCGGCGCGTCCCTACGTCTCGCAGCACTTGGTGTTGCCCGGCCTGGAGGTGGAGTTGGTGCGGTGGCCGCTCGCGCTCGGGCCCGTCTGGGTGGCGCTGACGCCGGCGCTCGGCGGTTGGCTCCAGCCCGCGAACCAGCGGTGGGACGCGCGCGAGGTGAGCCCAGGCGGCTTCGTGCGGCTGCGGGGTGACGTGCGGTACGGGCGCTTCTCGCTCTTCGCCGAGGTGCAGGCCAAGAGCGCCGGCTGGCTCGGGGGCACGGTCGCGCTCGAGCCCGCGCTCGACGGGCGCGTAGGGGTCGGCGTCTTTCTCTGAACGAGTCGGGCGTCCTTGCACGGGGGCGTCGCGTGGCCTAAGCGCGTCGGCCATGTCCACGACCCCTCGTCTGATGATCGGCTCGCTGTGCGCTGCCTTCGCCCTCGCGGCTTGCAGCCAGAACGCCAACAAGCCGGCCGCCGCCGCCGCCTGCGTCTCCGAAGACCCCTCGATGGTGGTGGCCACCTCGAAGAGCAAGACGGTGACCCTCAAGGAGGTCGACGAGCTGGTCGGCAAGGAGCTCAAGGAGATCGAGAAGCAGAAGTTCCAGATGCGCGCGGGGGCGGCGGAGCAGCTCATCGTCTCGGCGCTGGTGAAGGAGCAGGCCGCCAAGGCCGGCAAGACCGAGGACGAGTGGTTCCGCTCGCAGATCGAGGGCAAGGTGCAGGACCCGCCCGACGCCGAGATTCAGAAGGTGTGGGACGAGGCGAAGGACAAGATGCCTCCGGGCGCGACCCTGGAGTCGATGCGGCCGCAGATCATCGCCTTCATCACCAAGGACAAGCGCCGCGAAGTGGCGATGAAGTTCCAGGAGGACATGAAGAAGCAGTCGGGCTTCGAGCTGAAGATCGCCCCGCCGGCCGAGCCGCGGGTGCAGGTGGAGGCGAAGGGCCCGGCGAAGGGCCCGGCGGACGCCAGGGTCACCATCGTCGAGTTCTCGGACTTCCAGTGCCCCTACTGCAGCCGCGCCGAGGGCACGGTCGATCAGGTGATGACGGAGTACGCGGGCAAGGTGCGGCTCGTCTTCCGGCACTTCCCCTTGCCGTTCCACGAGCACGCCGCGAAGGCCGCCGAGGCCGCCGCGTGCGCGAACGAGCAGGGCAAGTTCTGGGACCTGCACAAGCAGCTCTTCGCCAACCAGCAGAAGCTCGGCCTCGAGGATCTGAAGGCGCACGCCGCCGTGGTGGGGCTCGACGCGGCGAAGTTCGCCGAGTGCCTCGACCAGGGGAAGATGAAGGCCACCGTGGACGCGGACCAGGAGGCCGGGAAGAAGGTCGGCGTGAACGGCACGCCCGCGTTCTTCATCAACGGCGTGATGCTCTCGGGCGCGCAGCCGATCGCCGAGTTCGAGCGGGTCATCAACCAGGAGCTCGCGGCGGCGAAGTGACGCCATGAAGCGCCGCATCGCGCTGGCCGCCGATCTGCCGCTGCCCGAGGCGCTCTCGCTTTACGGGCGGGTGTCGGGCTCGGTGGGCGTGGTGAAGGTGGGCCTGTCGCTCTTCGTCGAGCACGGGCCGCACGCGGTGCGGGAGTTTCAGCGGCTCGGGGCGCGCGTCTTCCTCGACTTGAAGCTCCACGACATTCCGAACACGGTGGAGCTGGCGGCGGCGCAGGCCGGAGCCCTCGGCGTCGCCTACCTCACGGTGCACGCCTCGGGCGGCGCCGCGATGCTGGCGGCGGCGGTCAAGGGTGCGAGCGCCGGCGCGGCCAGGGCGGGAGTGGGGCCGCCGATCGTGCTCGCCGTCACGGTGCTCACCTCGATGGACGACGCGGGCCTCGTGGAGATCGGCGTCGGCGACGGAGCGCAGGCGCAGGTCGAGCGGCTGGCGCGGGTGGCGACGGGCGCCGGAGTGGACGGGCTGGTGTGCTCGGCGCGCGAGGCGAAGTCGCTGCGCTCGGTGGTGGGGCCCAACCGGGTGCTGTGCACGCCGGGGATTCGGCCGGCGGGGGCGGCGAGAGGCGATCAGGCGCGGGTGGAGACTCCGTTCGACGCGATCCGCGCCGGCGCGGACCTTCTGGTGGTGGGGCGGCCGATCAGCGCCGATCCCGATCCGGCCCAGGCGGCGAAGCGGCTCCTCGACGAGGTGACGCGGGCGACGCAGGGCTGAAGGCGGCAGCGCGGGGCCGACGCTCGGTACCCTCTGCGCCGTCCGTACGGAGGCGGGGGCTCAGCCGCCGCGGGTGTGCATCTCGAGGTGGGGCCGGGTGCGCAGCTCCTGGGCGGCGAAGAGGGGCCCGCGGGCGTCGCGCAGGGCGAGCCGCTCCTCGGCGCCGCGATCGGCGCGGGCGCTCCAGATCGCCGAGAGCCTGGCCTCGAGCGCTTCCGGGGTCTCGCCATTCCGCAGCGCCTCGCGCAGATCGACGCCGGCTTGCGCGTAGAGGCAGGTGAAGAGGGTGCCGTCGGCGGTGAGCCGCGCGCGGTCGCAGCTCGAGCAGAAGGGGGCAGTGGTCGACGCCACGATGCCGAACACCCGGCCGTCGGGGAGGCGAAAGCGCTCGGCGGGCGCGGACCCGCGAGCGGGCAGGGGCTCGAGGCGGCCGAAGCGCGCCGACAGGGTCGACAGCAGCTCCGCCCGGGGTACGACCTTGGCCGGGGACCAGCCGGTCGCGCCGCCGACGTCCATGTACTCGATGAAGCGCAGCTCGGCGTCGTGGGTGGCGGCGAAGTCGAGCAGCTCCACGAGCTCGCCGTCGTTCACCCCGCGAATCACCACCGTGTCGAGCTTGAGCCCGCCCTCGAAGCGCGTCGCCCGGGCCGCCGCCACGCCCTCCAGGACCGCGCGGTGCGAGTCTCGCCGGGTCAGCGCCCGGAACACCTCGGGCTTGAGGGTGTCCACGCTCACGGTGAGGCGCCGGAGCCCCGCGTCCTTCAGCGCCTGGGCCTGCTCGGCGAGCAAAACGCCGTTGGTGGTCAGCGCGAGATCGGCCAGCGCGGGCTTCTTGGCGAGCTGGCGCACCAGGGTGGGCAGGTCCTTGCGCACCAGCGGCTCGCCGCCGGTGAGCCGCACCGCCTCGAGGCCCACCGCCAGGAAGCGGTCCACCAGCGCCGAGAGCTCCTCGAAGGAGAGGATGTGCGGGCTCTTGAGCCACCCGTATTCCTCCTCCGGCATGCAGTAGGCGCAGCGCAGGTTGCAGCGATCGGTGACCGACACCCGCAGACTGCGCAAGGGGCGCCCCAGCGCGTCGAGGCTCACGCCGGTGTCACTTGACCGCGCCATTCGCCGCGTCCACCGTCGTTGCGCCCGCGGGCGCGCTGGGCCTGGGCGCGCCGTTCGCCTGGTCGGCACGGCTCGCCTTCTTGGCCCGCATGTCTTCGCGGATCTTCATCAGCCCCGTCTCGCCGATGTCGAGGAAGGCCTTCACCACCTCGGGGTCGAACTGGCTGCCGGCGCAGCGCTGAATCTCGGCGATGGCGTTCGCGAAGGTGGTGCCCTTGCGGTAGGGGCGGTCGCTGGTCATCGCGTCGAGGGTGTCGGCCACGCAGAAGATCCGCGCGCCGATGTGAATCTCCTCGCGCTTGAGGTTGCGCGGGTAGCCCTGGCCGTCGAAGCGCTCCTGGTGCGACAGCACGATCGTCGACGGCACCGTGAGGAACGGGATCGCGTTGATCATGTTGAAGCCGATGTCGGGGTGGCGCCGCATCTCCACCCACTCGTCGGGCGTCAGCTTGCCGGGCTTGAGCAGCACCGCGTCGGGCACGCCGATCTTGCCGATGTCGTGCAGGAGCGCCCCGCGGCCGATCTCCTCGAGCTCCTGGCCCTTGATCGACAGCTTGTGCGCGATGGCGGTGGTGTACTCGACCACGCGCTGCGAGTGATCGCTGGTCTCGTGCTCGCGGGCGTCGAGCGCCGACACCAGGGCGAGCAGGGTGTTCTGGTAGGTGAAGGCGATGTCCTTGAGCGCGGTGCGCAGCTCGGAGGTGCGGTCGCGCACCTTGCGCTCGAGCTTCTTCTGGTAGCGGCGCTTGGCCATCTCCACCCGGCGCTTGGCCAGGGCGCGCTCGATGGAGCGGATGAGGTCGGTCAGCTTGGGCGGCTTGAGGAGGTAGTCGACGGCGCCGCGGCGCAGGCAGTCGACGGCCGACTCGGTGTCGCCGTAGCCGGTGAGCATGATCACCGAGGTGTCGGGGTGCTTGTCCCGGAACGACTCGAGCAGCCACAGGCCGTCCTTCCCCGGCATCTTCATGTCGGAGATGACGAGGGGCGTGTCTTCCTGCTGGGCCAGGTCGAGCGCCATGTCGGCGCTGGAGGCCACCGCGCAGGTGTAGCCCTCCTCCTGCAGCAGGTCGGAGATGACGTCGCGGACCGCGGAGTCGTCGTCGACGATCAAGATGCGGGGAGGAGGAGGAGGAATGGCTTCCACGAAAAGTCCTAGCCGCCGACGGACTGGCGACCGCTCATCTTAGGAGGGAGGCGCCTGGACCGAAAGGGTCTTGGGGGAACCATCACGGGGCTCGCTGCCCCTCGGGGGAGAGGATCTTGATTTCGGTGACGGAGCCTCGGGGCTCTTTGGAGGGTTCGGCCCGCGAGTGAGTCTGCCAGAAGAACCAGCCGAACGAGGCCAGGGCGAGGACCATCAAGACGAGCGTTCGAGTGGGAAGACGGGGCACGGCAGGAACCGTCTAGCCCCGGCGGCGCTGGCCCGCAAAGGAACACGACAGGCGAGGCGGACGGCGCGATTCCCAAACCCGTGACTTGAACCGGGAACCGAAGATGTTAACCAGCCGAAGAAACGTGGAGGACACATGGCAGACACCTACGACGTCGTGATCATTGGGGCAGGGCCGGGCGGGTACGTGGCGGCAATTCGGGCGGGGCAGCTGGGCCTCAAGACCGCGCTGGTGGAGAAGGACCCGAAGCTGGGCGGGACCTGCCTGCACCGCGGGTGCATCCCCACCAAGTCGTTGCTCTACACGGCGGAGCTCTACGCCCACGTGCTGCACGCGGCCACCTTCGGGGTGAACGTCTCGAACCCCTCGGTCGACTGGGCGCAGGCCCAGAAGCACAAGTCGAAGGTGGTGACCAAGGGCGCCGCCGGCATCGACTTCTTGATGAAGAAGAACAAGGTCACGGTGGTGAAGGGCTACGGCCGGCTCGCGGGCAAGGGCAAGGTCGAGGTGACGCTCACCGACGGCGGCAAGAAGGAGGTTCTCGAGGCCAAGAACGTGATCCTGGCCACGGGCTCGATCCCCAAGTCGCTCCCGAACGTGGTGGTCGATCACAAGAAGATCCTGAACTCCGACTCGATCCTCGAGTTGGAGAAGGTGCCCAAGAGCCTGATCGTGCTGGGCGCCGGCGCGGTGGGCGTGGAGTTCGCGTCGATCTTCGCCCACCTCGGCGCGCAGGTGACGATCATCGAGTACATGCCCACGCTGGTGCCCGTCGAGGACGTGGACATGGGCAAGGAGCTGGAGAAGCAGTTCAAGCGCCGGAAGATCGACGTCTACACCGGCACCAAGCTCGAGAAGTGCGAGACCACCTCGGGCGGCGTGAAGGTGACCGCCACCACCGCGGACGGCAAGAGCGTCACCGTCGAGGCCGAGCTGCTCCTCTCCGCGGTCGGCCGCCAGCCGCTCACCGGCGACGTGGGCCTCAAGGGCACCAGCATCACGCTGGAGAAGAACGGCACCATCGCCATCGACCCGATGATGCGCACCACCGAGCCGAACGTGTACGCCATCGGCGACATCACGCCGCACCCGTGGCTCGCGCACTGCGCCTCGGCCCAGGGCATGGTGGCGGTGGAGCACATCGCCGGCAAGAACCCGCGCCCGCTCAACTACGATCGCATTCCCGGCGGCACCTACTGCTACCCGGAGGTGGCCTCGGTCGGCCTCACCGAGAAGAAGGCGAAGGACCGCGGCTACGACGTGAAGGTCGGCACCTTCCCCTTCAGCGCCATCACCAAGGCGTCGATCTCCGACGAGGGCATCGGCATGGTGAAGATCGTCTCGGACAAGAAGTACGACGAGATCCTCGGCGTGCACCTCATCGGCCCCAAGGCCACGGAGCTTCTGGCCGAGGCCTGCGTGGCGCTGCAGCTCGAGTCGACCACCGAGGAGCTCGCGCACACCGTGCACGCGCACCCGACGCTCTCGGAGATCATGAAGGAAGCGGCCGAGGCGACGCTCGGGCACCCGATCCACATCTGAGCTCGCGCTGGGCCCGACTCAGTTCGGGAACGGCGGCGTGCTCACGAACGCCTGCTCGACGCGGAAGGGGAGGCCCAGCGCCTCCTCCGACGCCATCAGGCGCAACAGCGACTCGCGGTTGTGCAGGACGCCGGTGATGCGATCCTCGAGGATGATGGCGGGGATGGCCTTCATCAGGTGCAGGAAGAGCGTGCCCACCAGGTAGAGCGAGGTCGGGCCCTCGAGGAAGAGGCTGCCGTCGGACGTGAGCCACACGTCGAGCTGGCCCTCGTCGGACAGCTCCACGCGCCAGGCGATGCGGCCGTCGGCAGTGCGCTGGGCAGTGGGGAAGGTGTCCATCGCGTGCTCGAGCCTTTGCGACAGCGCGTCGTCGAAGGGGCCGGCCAGCGGCGTTCCCGGCACCTCGTCGAAGGTGAGCGGGAACTCCCAGCGCTGGAGCACCGACCTGCGGACTCGGAGGATCGAGAATTCTCGGTTCATTCTGTCCCACCAGACCCCCGACCCCTGACGCGTGTGAAGCGCATCGCAAGGTACCGATATCGGGCGGGTTTCAGTGGGAACAGCGAACGGGATCAGGACCCGGAACCCGGCTAAAGTGGCAGGGTTCGCCTCCGTCACCGGGTGCTCCTCATGACAGATCGTCTCCGGCTTCTCGCCGCTTTGGGCGTCGCAGTGTGCGTGGTCACGCTCGGCTCGGGGTGCGGGTGCAGCAAGACCCCGGCCCAGGCCGTGCTCAAGAAGGAGGGCGAGAAGTGCGCCTCCCACGACGAGTGCCAGACGGCGCTCTGCGGCAGCACGCCCTTCACCGACGGGACGGTGTGCATGCGCCCCTGCACCGCGGGCTGCAACCCGGGCGACCTCTGCGAGACCATCGCCATCGTCGACCTGAACCCCATCTACGCCTGCGTGCCGGACAAGGGCGGGCTTTGCCGCGCCTGCACCCAGTCCACCGACTGCGCGTACCCCGGCGATCAGTGCGTGCAGGTGAACGGGGTCAACGCCTGCGGCCGCGACTGCAGCTTCGACGGCACCTGTCCCGAGGGCTACACCTGCGCGCAGGGCACCGACGCGCTCGGGCACGCCATCGCCAAGCAGTGCCAGCCGCGCTCCGGCACCTGCGAGTGCACGACCGCGACCAAGGGCCAGAAGCGCAGCTGCCAGGTGACCAACGCGCTGGGCTCCTGCGGCGGCTTCGAGACCTGCGATCCGCTCAAGGGCTTCATCGGCTGTGACGCGCGGGTGCCGCAGAACGAGCTGTGCAACGGCATCGACGACAACTGCAACGCCATGATCGACGAGGCGAGCGATCAGGTGCCGAACCCCAGCGCCGGCATCGCGCCCATCAGCTGCGGCAAGGGCCTGTGCTTCGTCTCCATCGCGGGGTGCGCCGACGGCGGCGTGCCGGTGTGCAAGCCCAAGCCGAGCCAGACCGAGCTCTGCGACGGCCTGGACAACGACTGCGACGGCGTCGAGGACAATGGCTTCCCGGACAAGAACACGGCCTGCACGGTCGGCGTCGGCTTCTGCGAGGCGGCGGGCACGCGCGTCTGCCGCACCGACGGCCTGGGCACCCAGTGCACCGCGACGGCGGGCAACCCGCGCACCGAGACCTGCAACGGCATCGACGACGACTGCAACGGGCAGGTGGACGACATGGGCAACACCGCCTGCGGCAACGGTGTGTGCAGGGTGGTGGTGAGCACCTGCGCCGACGGCGGAGTGAACACCTGCACGCCGGATCTCACCAAGCAGACCAGCGAGTCGTGCAACAGCCTCGACGACGACTGCGACGGGGTGGTCGACAACGGCTTCAACCTGCTCGTCGATCCGAACAACTGCGCCACCTGCGGCCACGTCTGCTCCGCGCCCAACGCGGTGTCGATCTGCGATGGCGGCAACTGCGGCATCAAGAGCTGCGTCGGGACGTGGGTGGACTGCAATCACGCCTACGCCGACGGCTGCGAGCTCGACACCAGCACCATCAACGACGTGCCCGACGACACCTTCACCGATCAGAACTGCGACGGAATCGACGGCACCGAGGCGAAGGCGATCTTCGTCGACGCGCTCGGAGGGAACGACTCGAACCCGGGCACCAAGGCGAAGCCGGTCGCCACGGTCGCCGTGGGCCTCTCGCTGGCGGCGGCGGGCGTGAAGGATCAGGTGCTCGTCTCCAAGGGCGTCTACCTCGACGCGCTGGTCCTCAAGGCGGGCGTGGGCCTCTACGGGCTCTTCGACGCCGCCAATGGTTGGTCGCGGGCCTCGGCGAACACCACCACCATCGTCGCGCTCACCGCCGGCACCAGCCCCGTCGTGGCGAACAACATCACCATGCCGACGGCCGTCGACGGCTTCACCCTGCAGGCGCCCGCGGGCGTGACGGCCTCGCAGGCGTCGATCGCGGTGCAGCTCAACGCGAGCTCTTCCGTCACGATCTCCAACTGCAAGCTGGTGGCGGCCAGTGGGGCCGACGGGGCGAACGGATCCCCGGGAGCCAACGGCGCCAACGGGACGCAGGGCGGTTCCGGCGCCATCGGCACCAACGGCGGAAGCGCCGGTGGCACGGGCGGCACGCCAGGCGGCTCGTCGTGCACGGCAGGCGGCAATGGCGGTCTTGGCGGTTACGACAGCGGCAGCGGCGCCGCCGGTGACTTCAGTGCCGCGTTCTGCGGCAATGGTGGCGCCTGGGGGTACTGCTCCACTGGGAGCTCCTGCCGGGGCCAGCTCAGGGGATCAGCGGGGCAGCCGGGCTGCGATGGCGCCAACGGCACCGCGTCGGGCAACGCCTCGGGCGGCTCCGGCGCGGGCACGGTGGTGGGGAACGTCTGGGTGGCCCCCAATGGACCCAACGGCCTCCCCGGGACGCACGGCAAGCCCGGTGGCGGCGGCGGTGGGGGTGG
>JBBIOE010000019.1:0-53824 GCA_037443525.1 Archangiaceae bacterium
GCCTGCCGCCGCGCGGCGACGTGGCCGAGCTCGCAGGGATCGATGGGGCCCTTCGCCAGCGCCCAGAAGTCGGGCGCGCCGGCGCCCTCGAGGAGCACCAGCCCGGTGGCGCAGCCGGCCAGCGCGAGCGTCTCGGCGACGCCGTGGGTCGACAGCTCGGTCTCGCCGAAAGACTCGAAGGCGCCGTGCCCGCAGGCGGGCGGCCCGGGAGGGCGCAGGGGGTCCACGCCCTCGAAGGCCTGCAAGAGCGAGGGGAGGGGGGTGGCCGCGGGCACGCCGACCCACAGCGAGGCCGACCCGCCGGCGATGGCCCGGCCGGCGATGGTCTCCTCGGCGGTGCGCACGGCGATGACGTCGACCTCGGTGTCGAGGCGCCGCGCCAGGCGGCCGACGAGGGCCGGCGGCTGTCCGTGGGCCGCCGAGCTCGCCCCGCCCTGGGCGGCGACGCAGGCCCACACGGCCATGGGCAGCTCGCGGAGCAGGCGCTCGAGCTCGGCCTTGGGGTCGAAGGCCACCAGCGGCTCGTCGGCGGCGCCGGGCGCGACCTCCTCGAGGGCGAAGGTGAGCGCGGCGTCGTAGCCGGAGTAGGCCGCGTCGCGCGGGAGGAAGAGCGAGTGGCCGCTGGAGCAGCGCGCAAGCGAGCGCAAGGACGCCACCACCTGGGCCTTGAGCGCGGCGCGCACCTGCTCCGGGGTGAGCAGGCGCGCCTGCACCAGGGTCTCGCCGAGCGGGCGGCGGCGGCGGTAGCAGTCGTCGATGAGCCCGGCGAGCAGCTCGGGGTCTACCTGGTAGTCCTCGACGAGGCGCTTCCTGAAGATGAAGCGCTCGGCCGAGGTGGTGGCCCAGGCAATGCGGCCGCGCTGGAGGAAGACGTGCACCTCGAGGCCGTCGAGCGCGGCGATGAGCTCGCCGCTCGCCCGGGTGCCGACGAGCCTCTCCAGGACGGCCTTCGTGGACTGGTGGGGGAGGGCGGTCACAGCAGCTCCGAGTTGGGCGAGGGAAGCGGCGTGGGCGGGGGCGGGGCGAAGCGGGCGGCCGCCCGCAGCACCTCGGAGAGCACGGCCGAGACGGGCGCGCCTTCGGCCACGGCAGCGTCGATGCCGTCGTCGAGGCCCTCGAGCTGCTTGAACACCGCGCGCGTTCCCGACGGCAGCGTGCCCTCGGGCGGGAGCAGGCTCAGGGAGCGCTCGAGCATGCCGAGGACCTCGCCGTCGTGCTGCACGAGCTCCTGGCGGAAGTTGATCTGCCGGAGCATGCCCGCGAAGCCGGCGAAGTCCTCCCACAGGCGCGCGCCGGCGCGGGCGTCGCTGGCGGCGTCGGTCATCCACCGCAAGATGCGCCGTTGGAGATCGCGCAGCTGGCGCCGATCGGTCTCGCGGAAGCGCGAGTACTCGTTTCTGCCCACCAGCATCGCGATGAGGGTGCCGGCGCCGCGCAGCACCGCCCCCACCGCGGGGCCTTGGGGCTCGGGCGTCTTGGCGACGAAGGACCAGAGCTTGCGATAGAGGCGGCGCGTCTTGAGGCCGATCTCGATCTCGCTGTCGTAGCTGAGCAACCGCGGCTGGCGCTCGACGTCGGCCACGGCGAGGTCGAGGGCGCTGAGCGTCTTGAGCACCCGGCGCAGGCCGCTGCCGCAGTCGCAGACCCGCTCCCACGTGCCCGCGCTGGGGGACGCGTCGAGGCGGGCCAGCCGCTGCCGCAGCTCGATGCCCGCCATGAACGCCACGTCGCCGACCTTGTTCTCCCCGCGCTCGTCGGCCAGCAGCCGATCGAGCGCCAGGCCGAAGTCGGAGACGCCCTCCGTGGTGGTCGCGTCGGCGCTGGGCGTGTCGTAGCGGCGCGACAGGTGCTCGGCGAGCTCGAGCGTCTTCTTCACCTGGTCGCGCACGCGCTGGGCGAAGGGCGCCACGACCTCGAGGCTCGTCTCGTCCTCGATCTCCCGAATGTCGAAGGCCCGCGTCTCCTCGAACAGGCGCACGACCTCCGCGCGCAGCGCCGCGAGCGACTCAGGCTGAGGTGGGGAAAGGGACACAGCAGACATCGGGCGATCGAGACTGTGAGCGACTTATGGTTTCAATGAGACTGTCTGGGTAGACCAATTGATTGTCCTCAAGGACAGGGACTCGTTCCTGACTTCCGGTGGGTTCTTCGCGACCCCTGCGATCGGGCAGTCGGTCCGCCGACTGGCCCGAGGGCGCAAGAGCACCGAACAGGTTCCCCAGCCTGCTGCGGCGAACGATCCTCTCGCTGCGCCGGGCAGGCTCGCCGCTGCGCTCCTCACTGGGCCCACCAGCACAGCTCCGGTGCTCGCCGCTCGCGTGCCCCCTTCGACGGGCTCAGGGCAGGCTTCGGTGCCGATGCCTCGTGCATCGACACCCGAATCGCTTCGGTCTCGTCCGCCTCGCGACGGCCGGGGAACCTGTTCGGTGCTCAAGGCGGGCGAGCGGCCCGGCGTGACCTTCGCGGCGTCGCGCCGCTTCAGCGCTTCGCCGCGGCCGTCGCCGAGCGCCACCGGGCGGCGATCGCCCGCCACGCCCATGGGAGCACCCGCGCGAGCTCGACGAAGCGCCGTCGCGGCGCGGCCCGCTCGGTCGCAGAGGAGGGCTCGTCCGGCTGGTGCCGCAGCCCGTGCATCATCACGTACAAGACTGGCTCGTTGGTTCTCACCGCTTCTCTCGAAGCTCCTCGTGACACACTTCGAGAGAAGAGGCCGTCACAATTCGGCGAACACCCGCGACGCGACGCATGCGGACGCCTGATGTGAGCGCTCGATCCACGGTCCTGAGGCAGGCCCGGTCGGCGCGCTCAGTCGCGGTTGAGCAGGTCGAGGTAGTTCCCCGGCAGCGAGCGTGCTGGCGATGACGGCTGGAGTCATCTTCCGGCGGCTGGGTCCTGGTCCACTTCCACGGAGGCTTCGCGCCGCACGCGCGCGTCCGCCAGCAGTTGGTCGCGCTCGTGCCGCGCTCGGACGATACGGTGGCCGCCTGGGTTGTGATGGCGCAGGGGCAGGAAGGCATCGAAGGCTCGAGGCATCGTGCCGGTACTGAAGAACATCCTCTTCTGGTTCCGCGCGCAGATGCAGATTGCCACCGGCGTCGTCGAGGGGATGAACAACCGCCTCAAAGTGATCGCGAGGAGGGCGTTCTGCTACCGCGACCGAAGTTGGCCCCTTCCATTCGCTGGGAACCTCCCCGAGCCTCGGGCCCTGCCCCCACAGAATCCGCTGAAGAGGCGCCGTTTCTTGATTGGCGTAAGTCTTCGCTGTGCTATCTCGCGCGCACGCGCGTCGAACTGAGAGCTTGTTCGCACACCACACGAATCTAGGACGATGAGGGGGCCCGGCGCGCTGGGGGACATCCGCGTGAGATCACACGGTCGGACGAAGGGCGACGCCATCGCGCCACGCAGCGGGTGTGGATCGCGGGCCATCACTGGGGCCACCGCCGCCGGTAGACGGCGAATAATCACACACAACAACGGTCAAACAATGTCACACACGAAACATCTCGCGGTCGTCCTCTCGCTAGTCCTGTCCTTCGCCGCGTCTGCCCAAGTGGACGCCGGCACCCCCGCCGCGACGCCCTCGGCTCCGACATCGCAACCAGCCTCGTACGTCAGCCCTATTACGGTCTACCTCAAGCAGGGCAACGTCAACTATTGCATCTCGTCGATATACTCACCGTTCGATGCACGGCCGCTCGAGCGCTTCTGCAAGGAATCGGCGACGACCTACACGTACCTCTCAAGCTCCGCTCCTGCCGTCCTCGGCGACGACGCGATCGTCGTGAAGAGCCTCGCCCCAAACGAGGACGGTGCCACCCGACCGATCACGCCGGCCTGGCTCTCGATCCGTGCGTTCATCGGTCACGCCGCCGAGGACAGCGTCTCGGAGCATGAGGTCCCGTCGTACAGCAAGGTTGTGGACGGCAAGATCGTCCCCGACACCTTCTCACAATCGGCCCTCACAATTCCGGTGCGGGAGTTCGCGAAGTTCATGAAGTACTACGACCGCCTGCGCATCTCGGTCACCGTCCTCGGCACCGGCACGGACGGCAAGCCCAAAGAGCTCGATCGGGCGGACTTCATCCTCTCGTACCAGGAGGAGCCGCGAACTGCGTTCACGAACGGTGCGCTCGATCTGGGGGCGCTGTTCCCCGTGTATTCTAACCATGGGCAGGTCGTCCTGTCCGCGAATCCTGCGCTCATGTACAAGATAAAGCTTGGAGTCACCGGAGAGTGGCGCCGTCTGTCTCTTGGACTCATTCCTGCCACTTCATATTCCTATGCGGTTCCGACCCCTGGGTCGGATGCCGCCACGACGAAGGCCGCCTATGCCTTTGGAGGAATGTTCTCCGGCTACGGAGCCATGCTCGCCCTGCTGGCGGGCGTTCGGGGCGATGGAATGTGGGACCTCAGTGTCTCGGTTGGGCTCTCCGTCATCGATCTGATCAACACGATCAATACCAAGATCGACGAGAACGTCGCCCGGTCTCACGCGGAGACGGTCTTCCGCGATGGCACCCCCATGCGTTCGTTCATGCTCGCCCGGTAGCTCGTCCGGCACACTGAGCTAAACGGCTGCGTCACGATTGGGACGCGTTGCTGCCTGCGTGACCCGTGGGCGGACGCGCCCGCAGACAAGCGAGCGGCGCAGGTCGCCAAGATCTCCATGGACGCCCGGTTCGCGGCTCAGGCCCGCTTGCTTGACGTGCCCATCCACCCTGAGCGCCCACCGCGGATTCTCGCAGGTCATGGGGGATCATGGGTACGCGGCGCTCAGCACAATCAACGTCAACGACTACGTGTGGGCGGACGAGGCGGACGAAGAAGCCCTGCAGAAGTCCGAGAAGTCGATCAAGCCGCACGCGCGCGTCCGCAGCGCGAGCTCGGCCTGGCCGTGCCCGTGCCGCCTCCGCTGCGCCGGCCGCGGTTGGCCCTCCGATGGGCTCAGGAGGGCCGGGCTCCTTCGCCGCACCTTCGCGCTCGGCGTCCTCACCTGCACGCGCAGCGGGGCCAAGCGGGTCGTCCTCGCCGTCGTCACGCACCGGGACACGGCGCGGGGGGCTGCTGGCGCTCGGGCTGCCCGCGGAGGCTCCGCCCATCGGGCCCCCGCCGCGGCGTCAGCTCCCGCTCTCGTTCTGAGCGTCGTCCGCGAGCCGTCGCGAGGCATTCGGCTGGCCCTGCGCCCTCACTCGGTCCCCGACTTCGCGTCGCCGGTACCGCTCGCCTGTTGCCAGGCCCGGTAGGCGCGCTCAGTCTCGGTTGAGCAGCTCGAGGTAGCTGCCCGGCAGCGGCAAGAGCGCCCGCCCTTCGAACGCCAGCTCGGCCTTCACCCGCCCGGGGCCTCTGACCACGACGTCGCAGCCCGGCGGCAGGGCGAGGAACTGCACCGCCGGAGCGCAGACGGCCGCGAGGTGGGCGAGCACCAGGCCCGCAAGCTGCTGCTCGTCGCGGTGATCGTGCCCCGGGTCGAGGCAGCCGAGGAACCAGCCGGAGTCGTTGGCGTCCACAGGCGCCGTGCGCCGCATGAAGACGCCCGGGGCTTCGAGGAGCCGCGTGCACGCCACCGCGGTGGACACGTCCCGGGGGAAGGAGAGCAGGTGCTCGAGCCCCACGCTGCGGACGATCTCGTTCTGGGTCCAGGTCGTCATCAGCGCCCGGTCGACGCTCTCCCGCCACGCCACCTTGGGACCGGGGACCAGCTCCTCGACGCCGAGCGTCCCATCGGCCCGCGACGCGAGCCGCAGCGAGGCCCCGCCGAACTGCACCACCTGCCCCGGCGCGAAGCGCACGCCCTTCGCCACCCGATGCTCGAAGAACGCGAGCAACAGCGCCTCCAGCCCCGGCACCGGGAGCTCGCTCGAGAGGGTCAGCGTGAGCTCGGGGTGCCCGTGGTCGGTGCAGCGGGTCGAGCGCGTGGTGAGGGCCGTCATGGGACGCAGCGGACGGCGGCGCTGATCTCCCAGTCGCGGTAGGTGCAGAACGGCGCGTCGAAGGTGCCCTGCAGCGAGCCGCCGCTGCTCAAGGTCGCGGTGAACGAGCCCCGCACCGTCGGCGCGATCGCGTCGATGGTCACCGTGGCCGCGTTCGCCCCGTCGACCGCCACCTGCTGGTAGGTGAGCGCTCCAGACGTCCCGCCTGGTTGGCCGGCGTCGCAGGAGCCCGCGGGGAGGGCCGCCACCAGCAGCGAGCCCGTGTGGGTGCCCACGCCGACGGTGCCCGCGTCAGCGGCGCGATGAATGACGAGGGTCGCCGTGCGCAGCCCGGGGTGGAGCTGGCCGTAGGGCCCCACCGGATCGCAGGTGGCGCTGTCCTCGGAGAGGCGAATGGCGAGACACGACCCGCGCTGGTAGTCGCAGGTGGCGTCTCGCTGCGCGGCGCTCGAGCCCACGACGAACGGCTTCCCGTTGACGGCGCCCAGGTTGACGCCGGTGCCGCCGCTCCCGCCCCCGGTGCCTGGGCAGTTGACGGCGCCGCCGCCATCGCCGCCCCCACCACCCGCTCCGCAGGTGAAGAGGAGGGTGGAGCCGAGGACCACGGCGAGAAGAAGAGCGAGTCGCATGGGCCGCGCGCATAGCTCGTCACCAGCGTGGCGTCAGCTCACTTCTCGGTGCGGCGGGTGGCCAACGGTGCCGGAGCCGTCAGCCGGGAGGCCTCGGCTCCGCGGACGTCTCCTCCTTCGCGGACGCCTCCTCCTTGGCCAGCGCCAGCGCCTCGATGCTCAGCCGCACCAGGAGCGGCCCGAGCAAGGCGCCCCAGGGGCCGAACGCCATCAGCCCGCCGAACGCCGAAGCGAAGACCACGGCGATCGGAAGCTGCAGCGCCCCCAGGCGCGCGAAGAGCGGCCGGAGGACGTTGTCGATGGAGCTGATGACCAACAGGCCGAGCAGCACCAGCACCAGCGCCCGGATCGGCCTTTCGGTGAGGAACAGCCCGAGCGCGATCGGCCCCCACACCAGGCTGGTGCCGGCGAGGGGGATGATCGAGGCGAGGCCGGTGATGGGCCCGAGCACCCACGCGCGGGGCACGCCCAGCGAGACGTAGATGACGGTCGCCAAGACGCCCTGGGTCACGGCCGTCAGCCCCACCCCGACCAACAGCCCCCGTCCCGTCTCGTTGAAGGCCCCCGCCAGCCGGCGCAGGTGCCTGGGCTCGAGCGGAGCGCTGCGTTGGATCCACGCCCACGCGGTCGGGGAGTCGAGCAAGAGCGCATAGGCGAAGGCGAAGTACAGGAGCAGGCCGACCAGGCCGCGCGCCGCCGCTCCGGCCACGCCGGTGAGGAGCCCCAGGCCCTGGGTCCCCGCGCGCTCCACGAGGCTCACCACGTCGCCCACCGTGGCCGGCAGGTGCAGCGGGGCGTCGGGGGTCGAGATCAGCACCTCGAGGGCCTTGGTGGCCGAGGGCGAGGCCTGCACGGTGGCCACGAGCTCCTGCGCGCCGGTGAAGATGCCGATGGTCACCAGCGTCACCGGGGCCGCGAGCACCACGAAGAGCAACAGCGAGAGGGCGGCGGCGGCGCGGCGGCGGCCCTTGAGGCGCCGCTCGAAGCGCAAGAGCAGCGGCCGGGTCAGCGCGGCGGTCCAGGCCGCGAGCACCAGCGGCGGCCAGAGCGGCAACAGGACGTAGAGCGCGACGGCGCACAGCACCAGCGTCGTCCACCGCAGAGGAGTCATCGGCGCGCCTCGAGAGCCGGCCAGCGTGGGCTCCTCGCACCTGAGGAAGCACGGCCAGTGCCGCCCCGACGTGCCGTGGCGCCCTGGCTCGCTCGGGCCCGCGCCCCCGCTCGCGCATTCCGCCGCGGCCGAGGCCTGGAGGTACGCAGGGTCTGCGCGGTCCGCTCACGGCCGCGCTCCGCGCGGGTGGCGCGCTTGACCACCGTTCAGCCCGGCCGACGACGAGAGCCCGCTGGTCTCGGAATTCGAGGCCGGGTCCCTCGACTCCGCTCGGGACGAACGGGGCTTGCCGGTTGGCTCGAGCCGCTCAGCTCGCCGGTGGCGGGGGAGCGAAGGCGTTGGCCGCGACCCGCGCGTCGGGGGCCAAGGGCAGCGACACCCTGAACACCGAGCCCCGGCCCAGGGTGGAGTCGACGGTGACGTGGCCGCCGCGCGCCTCGAGGATGCGCCGAACGGTGGCCAACCCGATGCCGGAGCCGGCCACCCGCACGCCCTCGCCGCGATAGAAGGGCTCGAAGATGAGCTCCCGCGCCTCCTCGGGGATTCCGGGGCCGGAGTCCGCCACCTCGATCGCGCACACCGGCCCTTCACGGCGGGCGGAGATCTGCACCACGCGCTCCCGTTGCCCTTCGAGGTACTTCACGGCGTTGCTGACGAGGTTCGCCAGCACGACGTGCAACAGGCCCGGGTCGCAGCCCACGCTGAGGTCGGGGCAGTCGTCGGCCAGCACCTCGGCGCCCACGCTCTGGACGAGGGGGGCCAGCTCCTCCAGCACCTCGCTCACGATGGGCCTCAGCGGCGCGTGCTCGCCGGCCTCGGGGCGGTGCGAGGCGCGCGAGAACGCGAGCAGCGCGTCGACGATGGTGGTGGCCTTGGCGAGGCTCCGCTCGATTCGGCCGGCGATCTCGACGCCCTTGCCCTCGGCCGCCGCCGGCTTGCGGAGCATCCACATGCTCAGCGCGATGGGCCCCAGGGCGTTCTTCACGTCGTGCGCCACCCGGCCCGCGAACGCATCGAGATCGCGGTTGCGCAGCTCGAGCTCGCTCGCGGAGCGCTGGAGCTCGCGCTCGTACGCGGTGACCCGTCGAACCAGCCACCACCCGAGCAGCACCACGCCGACGAAGGCCGTCGCCCGCACGACCATGGCGACTCGCTCGGCGTCGTCCTCCACCTCCTCGATGCGGCGAATCGCGGCGAGGGCTGCCGATCGGTTGAGCTCGAGGAGCGCCGTCAGGGTGCGAGCGAGGTCGGCGTAGTCGGCCCGCGCCTCGAACATCTTCGCGCGGGCGTCGGCGTCGAGGTTCGCCCGCGAGAGCTCCAGCGCGGCGCGCACCGCGGCCTGGTACCGCGAGGCGAGGGCCTGTGCCCGCTGCCACTGGGGCGCCGCCTTGGAGAGCTCGACCAGCGTCGCGTAGGTCTTCATGGCGAGCTCGAGATCGGCGGCGACGGCGGCGAGCTCGCGCTCGATGGCCGAGGTCGGCACGCCGTCCGACGCGGCGATGTGGTCGTCGATGAGGATTCGCTCGCGGTCCACGTCGTGCGCGACCCGCGCGAGCAGCTCGACGCTTCGAATCGAGTCCTGCTCCAGGCGGCGGGAGGTCGCCTCGGTGGTGCGCGTCACGTACCGGTTCACCGCGCCCTCGGCGACGAACAGCCCGCCGACCAGCGTGAGCACGGCCGCCACCACGCGCCGGCTTCCCCCGGGCCCGATGGCGAGGCTCCGCAGCGACGTCATGAGGCGACTGAGACCTCGCACGTGCATCGCCGAGTGCAACACCCAATCCCCCTCGTGGACCGCTCCAGGCGCCGATGACCCGCTGCGACAACACTGATCGTCGACAGTGGTCAAATTCTGGCGTCACCGAGCGCACCCGTCGAGGCCCTCCCCGGTGCGTGCGAGATCGCTGGGGTGGCGTTGGAGGCGGGGCGTGGCGATTCGCCCCATCAGAGCAGCGTCTTGAGCACCTGCAGCAGCAGCGACCTCATGGGAACTTGAATCGCGAACACGGGGATCATCGGCACCACCGCCGGCACGACGACGGCCATGAGCGATCGCATGCCGAGCGGGCTGGGGCGAATGCCGTCGACCACCTCGTACATGGACACCGTGTCGATCACCGGGCCCAGCTCGGGCGCGGCGAGCAACGGCGACGACTCGACCGGTTCCCGCGCGATCCATCTCTTCCGGACCAGCCGGCCGTGCTGGCCCACCAGCGCGCCGTACTCGAGCAGGGCCTGGCGCTTGAGCGTGAGCATCCTGCGAAAGAACAGCGCGAGCGGCCCCAGGAACACCACCAGCACCGCGGCGACGTAGACCGCGAAGGGGACCGCGAGCGAGTACACGTCCACCTGGTGGTAGAGCGCGTCGTGGCCCCAGCGGGACGCCATCACCACGGACATGCCCAGGACCACCGGGCTGAAGATGAACGGGAGGTCCTCCAGGAAGCCCAGGCCCGCAGAGCGATCGGGGTGGGTGGGGACCAGCTCGAGCGGCACGCGCAGAATTCGCCAGAGCAGCACGGTGCACACCACCAGGCGCCACACCCACGCCGACAGCAGCAGGACGAACGTCGGCCGAACCACGAACAGGAACCACCAGGCTCCGAAGCCGAACCCGTCGCCGGTCGGGCGTGCGCCGCTGGCCCAGATCAGCTCGTGCCGGCGCGCGGGGTCGCGATCGACGACGACGAAGACGAGCACGGCCGCCACCATCAAAGCCCACGCCGCCCAGCCGTCGCGCAGCCGCTCCGAAGCCCGGACGGCCTGAACGAACCGTGGCCTGTTCTCCTGCGCCACGAGCCCCGAGCTGACGAAGTAGGGAATGAGCTGCCGCGGCAGGTAGTCGCCCACCGCCTCGGCGATCAGGAACAGGGGAATGGCGAGCAGACAGCGGGAGTGCACCCCGAAGTGCCGCAGCAGCGGCTCGTCGACGGCGCCGGGGAGGGCCCGCTGGCTGAGCTCGGCCCAGAGGGCGATGGGAAGCCAGGTGACGGCCGCGAACACGAGGCAGCGCCGCCCGATGCCCAAGCCCTCGGCGGGGATGAGCCCGATCGAGCGCTGAACCCGAAACCACGGGTCCCCGCGGACCAACGAGAAGCTCAGGTCCTCGGAGGAGGATTCCGGCTCACGCATCGACGACCTCGCAGGTGAGCGGATACCGCCGAACCCGGCGAGGCGCCGTGCGGGCGCAGGCGGAAGTCGCACCTACGGCGTGCGTACGCGCCGTGGCTGCCCGGGCGACGCCGTGCGCCTTCACCAGGGTCTGCACCACTTCGACGGTCGTCTTCGTCTTGCCGGTGAGGAACCGGAAGGAGTCGAACCGCTTCTCGACGCACGACTCGATCCAGGTGCCGGGTGTCCCGGCGTCCGGGCGACCGCGCCGCGTCAGGGCCCGCCGAGCGCGCCGACGTCGGCGGGCAAGGGCACCACCCCGGCGCCCAGGCGGCTCTGGTTCGCCTCGAAGCGGGTGGACGTGGTGACGGTGACGCTGCCGGGCGCGCCGAGCGCGGTGGCGCCGGCGACCTCGGCCAGCGTGCTGCCCTCCTGCACGTGCACCCCGACCGCGTTGCCGCCGACGAAGCCGCCCGAGACCAGCGCCGTCGCGCCCGCGAAGGCGAGCCCGATGGACTGGTTGGCGCGCACGTCGCAGTCCCTCAGCGTCACCCGGCTGCCGGCGTGGGCGACCAGCCCGTCTCCGAAGGAGCCCGCCGCCTCGGCCTGGGTGCCGCGCACGGTGCACTCCGTGGCGGTGACGGTGGCGCCCTCGCGGCTGACGAAGAGCCCCACCTCGCGGTTGTCGAGCAACGCCGAGCGCTGGAGCGTGACTTCAGCGTTCTGCACGCTGACGCCGCGGCCGAGGATGCCGTCGTCGCGCGGGAGCGTGCCCGAGACGAGCGAGCGGGTGAGCGTGGCGGCGCAGCCGGCGTCGGCGCCCGAGTCGATGACCGCGAGGCCCAGCGTCGAGCTGCCCACCACCGCCGAGTCGCGCAGGTCGAGGCACGAGGCGCTGAACACGTCGATGCCACGCGCGGCGGCGTTCTGACCCTGCCGGGTGCCGGCGACGAGGCTGTGCGTCACCGTCGCGCTCGACTGGTAGAGGGCCAGGCCGCACTCGTCGTTCTCCACCAGCGCGCTGTTGGCCAGGGTGAGGCTCGCGCCGAGCGAGGCGCCGAGGCCGCAGGACTGCGCCGCCGCCACATGGGTGTCTCGCACCACCGAGTCCCGCACCTCGAGCGACGCGGTGGCGCCCTGGGCGAACACGCCCGCGGTGGCGTTGCCGACCACGGCGCTGCGCACGAGGGTCGCCTTCCCGCCGAAGACGGACAGCCCGTCGCCGAGCTCGCCGCCGTTCCTCGGGGCGGTGCCGCGCACCACCGAGTCGGTGAGGGTGAGGGTAGCCTGGGTGACGCGCACGCCGCGGTGCCGGCTGTTCACCACCGCGGTGCGGGTGAGCGTCGCGCTCGCGCCCGGGTCGACCACCACGCCCATGCCGCCGAAGTCGCCGCTGGTGGCCAGGGTGTCGCGAACGATGGCGCCCAAGAATGTGGCCTGGGTGCGCGTCCCGGTCGCGAGCACCCCGTAGCGGTGGTTGCCCTTCACCACCGTGCCGTCGAGCGCGACCAGTGCGCCGCTCTCGATCTGCACGCCGTGGCCGACGTTCGGCCCCAGCGCCGAGGTGTCGCGAATCACCGAGTCGACCACCGTGGCCTTCGAGCCCGCTCCCGAGGCGAGGACGCCGTAGTCGACGTTGGCGTCGATGAGGCTCTCGCGCAGGGTGAGGGTGCCGCCGCCGGTGACGCGCGCGCCGATGGCGTGGCCGCGCAGGGTGAGGCCCCGCACCTCGGCGGCGACGGCGCGGTCCACCGCGAGCCCCGCCGCGCCCGGCGCCGGAGCCTGCACCACCACCTGCTCGGCGCAGCGGCCCACCAGCGTGACGGGGCGGGTGATCACGAGCGCCTCGGCGTAGGTGCCCGCGGCCACGGCGATGACGGCGCCGGCGGGGGCGGCGGCGAGGGCCGCTTGAAGCGAGGCGTGGTGCGTGGCGTCGGGGGTCGTCACCGCCGGGTCGACGAAGAGGGTGGCGCCGGCGGGAGGGAAGGCGGCGGCGCAGTCACCCAGAGGCTGGCAGGTCTGCTGCCCCAGCACCTCGCGCGTCGCTCCCGAGCAGGGCACGTCGGGCTCGACGTCGAGACAGCCCCAGCCGCTCGGGTCGGCGGCGAACCCGGCGGGGCACGCGGTCCACCCCACCGGCTCGCAGCTCGCCGCTCCGACGCGCGGCATGGTGCCGGGGGCACAGGCGGTGGGCGGCAGCACCGGGTCGCAGCCGGTGCCCGTCGCGGCGGGCGCGAAGTCCGCCGGGCAGGTGAGGCCGCCGTCGCCGCTCGCCCCGAGCTCCGGCTCGAAGTGCGACGCGAGGTCGACGCAGCCCCCCAGCGACGCCAGGAGCAGCAGCGCGGCCGCGGTGCGGAACGAAAGGGTGGGGAAGCGGACTGCTCGGCGGCGCACGGAGGACATGAGGGACACGATGGACTGGCTCGCGGCGGCGACGGTACGCGGTGGGCGCGCCCCGGTCGAGCGTCGCGCCACCGGCCCGAGGGGCTCGACGCGGCTGCGAGTCCGTGGCCCGCGCGCGCGAGGACAAGGAGCGCGCGGGCCGCCGGTGGGGGCCGAAGCGCCGGCGTGCCGCGGAGTGCGTGGAGTCAGAGCCGGCCTGCGCTCACAGTCGCCCACCCGCCCAAAATCACGGGGAGGCCACCCGCCGGAGCGTGACGGCGGCACCGCGCGCCGCGTTAAGGTCGCGCGCGTCCGGAGGGGACGAGAGGTCTGCCGATGGTTCCCGCCCCCGCGACGCCCGCCTGCTCCCACGCCCGGAGTTGTCCCATCAGCCACACGCCCTGTCCGGGGGAGTGCGTGTACTCCGACGTGATGCAGAGCGTGAACCTCGGGGTGGCGGTCTTCGACCTGGCCGCGCCGTCGCTGCTCTTCCTCAACCGCGCCGGCCGGTCCTTCTTCGAGCGCCAGTCGCAGGAGCCCGACTTCGGCCTCTTGCAGAGCCTGATGTTCCCCCCGGGCGTGCCGATCGCCGCCCTGCCGTTCGAGTACCAGGGCGAGCCCTTGCGCCTCGGCACGCGCCTCATCGGCTACACGCTCTACCGCTCGGGCAACATCGCCTGGGCCTTCGCCCGCGACATCACCGAGAAGGAGCGCCTGGAGTCCATCGCCGAGGCCGTCGAGACGATGAACAACATCGGGTACATCTTCTCGGCCGTCCGCCACGAGCTGGGCAACCCCATCAACTCGGTGAAGGCCGCGCTGAGCGTGCTCAAGGCCAACATCGACACCTTCCCGCGCGCGACGGTGAACGAGTACCTCGACCACCTGGGCGGCGAGCTGGGGCGCGTCGAGGCGCTGCTGCGCTCGCTGCGCAGCTTCTCGATGTACGAGCAGCTCGAGCCGCTCCCGGTCGACCTCCGCCGGTTCTTCGAGTCCTTCGCCGCGCTGGCCCGAGGAGACCTGGAGCGCCGGGGCATTCGCTTCGTGCTGGCCAACGACCTGGGCTGCGTCGCGCTCGCCGATCCCCGGGCGCTGCAGCAGGCGCTCTTGAACCTGGTGGCCAACGCGGCCGATGCCGTGGAGGGGCGCGCGGGCCCGGAGGTCTCCCTCACCGCCCGCTGCGTCGACGGCCTGGCGCGGCTCACCGTGGCCGACAACGGCGTGGGCATGAGCGCGGACCAGAAGGCCGCCGCCTTCAAGCCGTTCCACACCACCAAGCCTCACGGCACCGGCCTCGGCCTGGTCATCACCCGGAAGCTGTTGCTCAAGATGTCGGGGACCGTGTCCATCGAGTCCCGCGAGGGCGAGGGCACCCGCGTGCACCTGTGCCTGCCGATGGCGCAAAAGGCGGTGGCGGCGTGACCGCGCGCTCGGTGCTGGTCGTCGACGACGACGCGCTGCTCGGCCAGGCGATCAGGGACGTCCTGGCCCCCGCGGGCCTCGCGGTGAGCTTCGTGGGCACCGCCGCCGCGGCGAGGGCCGCCGTCGCCGAGAAGAGCTTCGACGTCATCGTGCTCGACCAGCAGCTCCCCGACGGCGAGGGCGTGGCCCTCTGCCCGGAGCTGGTCGCGGCCAACGAGCAGGCGAAGCTCATCTTCATCACCGCCTTCCCCTCCTACGAGCACGCGGTGCGGGCCCTGCGCGCCGGCGCGTGGGACTACCAGAGCAAGCCCTTCGAGCTCGACGAGCTGGTGCGCTCGGTGACGCGGGCCCTGGGCACCTCTCGGCTGGAGCGGGTCGAGCGCCTGAGCGCGCTCCAGCGCGAGCCGGCGGTGGAGGCCCAGGCCCTGTCCGGCGAGCGGGGGCTTTCGCAGGTGCACGAGCTGGTGCGGGCCGCCGCGCCGACCGACGCGCCGGTGCTCATCACCGGAGAGACCGGCACCGGCAAGAACCGGGTGGCGAAGGCCATCCACGGCGCGAGCGGGCGG
This sequence comes from Archangiaceae bacterium, assembly GCA_037443525.1. GTDB lineage: Bacteria > Myxococcota > Myxococcia > Myxococcales > Myxococcaceae > JBBIOE01. The sequence continues at coordinate 15,155 of JBBIOE010000019.1, forward strand.
AGCGCCGGCCCCTGGGTGACCATCAACTGCGCCGCGCTGCCCGAGCACCTCATCGAGGCCGAGCTCTTCGGCTGGGAGAAGGGCGCCTTCACCGGCGCCACCTCGGCCCGCGAGGGGCTGCTCGAGCTGGCCGAGGGCGGCACGCTCTTGCTCGACGAGATCGGCGAGATGCCCGCGCCGCTGCAGTCGAAGCTGCTCTCGGTGCTCGAGGACCGCGAGGTGCGGCGCCTCGGCGGCCGCTCGGCGCACCGCACCGACGTGCGCATCATCGCCGCCACCAACGCCGATCTCGACGCCCGGGTGCGCGAGGGGAGATTCCGGTCCGATCTCTTCTACCGGCTCAACGTGGTGCGCATCGACCTGCCGCCCCTGCGCGCGCGCCTCGAGGACCTCGGCGTCGTCTGCGCCGATCTGCTCCGGCGCCTCGGGAAGGGCGGTACCCCGCCGCCGCTCGCGCCGGGCGAGCTCGAGCGCCTCGCCGCCTACTCCTGGCCGGGCAACGTGCGCGAGCTGCGCAACGTCCTCGAGCGCAGCCTGATCCTCCACCGCGGGCCCCTGCGGCCCTCGGAGCTCTTGGCGCCGCCGGCCAAGGCCGCGTCCCGGCCGCTCGCGCAGGTGGAGGGCGGCGAGGGTCTCTCCCTGGAGCAGATGGAGCGGCGGCTGATGCAGGAGGCGCTCTCGCGACACCACGGGAACCTCACCGCCTCGGCCCGCGCGCTGGGCGTCTCGCTCTCCACCCTGAAGCGGCGGGTGAAGACGCTCGGCCTGGAGCGGCCCACGCTGAGCTCCTCCGAAGGCAATCTGACCGGCTCAGGCTGACCCGGCGCTCGGCGGCGCGGCGAGGGGGCGGCCTCCTTTCCCACGCTTGCCGCGCCCGCGCCGGGGCACGCCGGTTGCTCTTCGGTTCTGGCGTGAGCGAGGGAACGAACCACAAGGTGCTCTTGGTCGACGACGAGGAGTTCTTCCTCCGCTCGATGGTGGACGGCTTCGCGGCCCACCGCGATCGGGTGCAGCTCTTCACCGCGCCGAACGGGAAGGCCGCGCTGGCGCTGCTCGAGCGGCAGCCGGTCGACCTGGTGGTGACGGACCTCAAGATGCCGGAGATGGACGGCTTCGAGCTGGTGGCCGAGCTCAGCCGCACGCGGCCGCGGGTACCGGTGGTCATCATGACCGCCTTCGGGACGCCGGAGATCGAGGCCCGCATGCGCGCCACCGGCATCACCAAGTACCTGGACAAGCCGGTCGACTTCGAGACCTTGTCCAAGAAGATCTTCGAGACCCTGGCGGACCTGGCGAGCGGGCACCTGAGGGGCATCTCGCTGGCGACGCTGCTGCAGATGGTGGAGCTCGACCGGAAGACCTGCACCGTCACGGTGAGCGCCGGCGACCGGCGTGGCGCGCTGCTGTTCCGCCTGGGCCAGCTGCTCGACGCCAGCGCTGGCCCGCTGCGCGGCGACGACGCGGCGATGGAGATCCTCGGGTGGGACTCGGTGGCCATCGAGCTCACGCCGGGCGCGGCCAAGCGCGACAAGGTCGTCACGCTGCCGCTCTCCGAGCTGTTGATGGAGGCCTTCCGCCGCCGCGACGAGGCCGGCCGCAAGGCGCCCCCAAGGCCCCACGACAGCGAGACCACGGTCTTCACCCCGCTGGACGAGCACCTCGAAGAAGACTCAAGCCTCACCCACGCCGCACCACCCACCAAGGAGAAGGACCCCATGAGCGCGCAGGACAAGTTGAAGGAACTCACCACCATCGAAGGTTTCTCGGGCGCCGCCGTCTACACCCCCACTGGCGAGGCGCTGGCCACGGTCCCCGGCGACGTCGCGAACATCAAGGAGGTCGGCGTCCTCTGCAACGCGGTGCTGCTCAACGCGCAGAAGTCGTCCATCGAGATGGGCACCGGCCGCGGCCAGCAGGTGCACGTCGAGGCCGAGAAGGCGCACCTGCTCGCGCGCTGCGTGAACGAGGGCACCGACCCCTTGCGCTCTCAGCCGGGCAAGGCCCACATCCACGTGGTGGTGGTGCTCAAGTCCGACGCCAGCATCGGCCTCGCCAAGATGCGGCTGAACGGCGTGGCCGAGAAGCTGGCCGAAGACTTCCGCTGAGGGGCCGGCGCTCGACGCGTAGGGAGACCGCCGTCACGACGGCGTGAGCTTTGCTCCCTTCGCTCCGCCCTTGCAGAGCTGGCGCAGGAACTGCCAACCGGGCGGGTTGGAGCGCGTGACGTGGCCGAGCAATTTGATCGCGTCTTGTCCGCTCCCACCTTCGCGGTGGCCTGGGTCCTCGGCCTGCTCTTGCTGATGGAGGCCGGCCGGCGGGCGGGAGTCCGTCGCCTGGCGCGAGAACCAGAGAAGGGTCTGGTCGGTCTGGACGCGACGTCGAGCGCGGTGTTCGCGCTGTTCGGCTTGCTGGTCGCCTTCGCGTTCTCGAGCGCCACCTCGCGGTGGGACGCGAGGCGGCAGCTCGTCGTCGAGGAAGCCAACGACATCGCCACGGCCTACCTGCGCCTCGACCTGTTGAGCGCCGAGGCCCAGCCGGCGCTGCGCGGGTTGTTTCGCGACTACGTGGACGCGCGGCTGGCGGCCTACCGGAAGATGCCGGATCTCGAGGCGGCCACGGTCGAGCTGGCTCGGAGCCGCGAGCTGCAAGGCGAGCTGTGGACCCACGCGTTCGCCGCGTGCAGGCAACCCGGCGCGGACCCGGACGCGGGCAAGCTGCTCCTCCCGGCGCTGAACAGCATGTTCGCCACCGCCTGGACGCGGACCTCGGGCGAGCTCATGCATCCGCCGACGGTCATCTACGCCCTCTTGTTCGCGGTGGGGCTGGGGTGCGCGCTCCTCGCCGGCCACAGCGCGGCCGCGAGCAAGCACCGGAGCTGGACGCACGTCGTCGCCTTCGCGCTGATCATGGGCGTCAGCGTCTACGTGATCCTCGGCCTCGAGTACCCGCGCATGGGCGTCTTGCGCCTCAAGTCCTTCGATCACCTGCTCGTGCAGACGCGCGAGAGCCTGAAGTAGCGCTCATCGAAGGGTCGCGCGCGAGCGGCCACGACGGGCGCCGCCGCGGCCCGGCTGGCGCTTGGGGAGCACCTCCCGCACCCAGGTGTAGACGGCGGCGGTCGCGGGGAAGCCCAGGGTGCTCGGCAAGAGCGCGACGAGCTGCTCGACCTCCTCCGGCGTGATGCCGCTCTCCACGGCCCGGCGCACTCCGGAGTGCACCGCCCCTTCGCGGAGCGCGGCCATCGACATGCCGAGCTTGATCAGCCGCGCCGTTCGCTCGTCCAAGGGGCCTTCGCGGCCGGCCTCGCCGCACAGCTCCCACGCCCGGCCCAGCGAGGGGAAGCGACGGACGAGCTCGCGGTAGGTGGCCGGCGGCACTGATCTGGTTCCCATGAGGTTCCTCCCGATGCGCTGACGCGAAGACCAACGACGGACGCCGAACGCCTCGTAACCAGGGGCCCTGCGGAGGTGCCAGACACTTTGTACCGACCGGGAGGTTGTAAAGCGCCGATGCACTCCTCCTTGAATTCCGAGTTTCCGCCCGGCCGACACCTCTGCATGTCCACGTACCGAATCCGCTCTGGCGACACGCTGTCGGGCATCGCGGCCCGCTACCACACCTCGGTCGGAGCCCTGGCGCAGCTCAACCACATCGCGAACCCGAACCTCATCTACGCCGGGCGCACGCTGCGGCTGCCAGGGCACAGCCCGAAGGACACCTTCGAGCCGGCGCCCAAGCGGCACCCGGCTCCCGCGCACCCCGTCACCTCGTCGCACGGCGTTCAGGGCAATTCTCGCCTCGCCGCGGCGGGCCGTTCGGTGGCCCTGAGCATGGGCGGCTACCGGGGCCTCGGCCTGTGCGCCACCGGGGTCAGCCGCGCCATTCAGCAGACCTACGGCATCAAGGTGTGGGGCAACGGCAATCAGATCGACGACAACCTGCCCAAGAGCCGCTTCCGCCAGGTGCACCTCTCGCTGGCGGAGGCGTTGAAGATCCCCGGCCTCATCCTCACCTGGGAGCACACGCCGTCGGCCCTCGGGCAGCGCTACGGGCACACCGCCATCACCTCTGGCGACGGGCACTCCTCGACCAGCGACTTCATCGAGCGCAACACGCTCGCCGGCTCGGCGGGCCGCACCGGGCTCAAGATCTTCATGCCGGTGTGAGCGCTCAGTGGATGGCGTGCGGGCCCTCTTCCCGCCAGGGAGGAGTCGTCGCGCGCCGGCCCACGGCGTCCATCACGCCCCAGCGCCCGGGCAGGCCGCGCACCTCGAGCCACTCCATCTCCGCCGGCAGGCAGGCGTCGACCGTGAGGCGGTTGGCGCGCGGCTCGAGCCCGAGCATGGTGCGAATCAGCAAGAGCGGCGCTCCGGTCGCCCACGCCTGCGGGCTGCACGCCGTCGGGTACTCGACTGGGAAGAGCGTGCGCTCGCGCGGGTAGCCCGCGAACGCCTCCGGGAGGCGGTACTTGAAGAACTTCGCCGCCTGGAGGATGCCCGACGCGATCCGCGCCGACTCCTCGCGATAGCCGTACCGGTTCAGCCCCAGCGCGATGATCGAGTTGTCGTGCGGCCAGACCGTGCCGACGTGGTAGCCGATGGGGTTGTAGCCGCCTTCGCCCTCGGCCATCGTCCGCACGCCCCAGCCGGAGAACAGCTTGTCGCTCATCAGGTGCGCGACGATCTTCGGGGCCTTGTCCTCGTCGACGATGCCGCTCCAGAGCAGGTGGCCGATGTTCGAGGTGATGGAGTCGACCTGCCGCCCGGAGCCGTCGAGGGCGAGCGCGAAGCACTCCCGCTCGGGCATCCAGAAGTCCCTATTGAAGCGCTCCTTCAGGTCGGCCGCGTCGCCCTCGAGGCGCAGGGCCAGCTTGGGGTCGTTCCAGAACTTCCGCGCCAGGCGGGCGCAGCGGACCTTGGCGTCGTACGCGTAGCCTTGAATCTCGCAGGTCGCGCGCGGCAGCCGGGAGAGCGTGCCGTCGCGGAAGAGGATCGAGTTCCACGAGTCCTTCCAGCACTGGTTCTCGAGGCCCGTCTCCTCGTTCCTCCGCTGGTACGAGATGTAGCCGTTGTTCATGCGGTCGCCGTACTGGTCGATCCACTTCAGGGCCGCGCGCGCGGGCTGCTCGAGGTGGCGCACCAGGTCCGCGTCGCCCGTCCACTGCTCGTACTCGTCGAGCAGCACCAGGAAGAGCGGGGTGGAGTCGGCGCTGCCGAAGTACGGCGAGTGGGGCCGCTCGCCGAACGCGGTCAGCTCGCCCAGGCGCAGCTCGTGGAGGACCTTCCCCGGCTCCTCGTCGCGGAACGGGTCGAGGTGCGTTCCCTGCCTCGCGCCGAGCATCTTCAGCGTGGTCGCCGCCAACTCGGGCTGGAACGGCAGCGCCTGCAGGCTGGTGAAGAGGCTGTCGCGGCCGAACATCGCCATGAACCACGGCAGGCCAGCCGCGGGGAGCGAGCCCGCCGCCATCAGGGGGAAGTACCGGAGCGCGGCGAGGTCGACGATGGCCTTCTCGTAGGTCTGAACCAGCGGGAGCCAGTCGGTGCGAACCTGGGGCGCCTCCGCGAGGGACTGGGCGATGCGCTTCTGGCGCTCCTCCTCGGTGGCCAGCCGGTCGGTGGCGCCGCGCCGCACGGCGTCGGAGGAGGTCTCCACGCCCACCTCGATGCGGGTCGACCACTCGCCGTGGCCCTCGAGGTGGACGCGGAAGGTGAGGCCACCCTCGTCGATGATGGCGCCGGGCGCGCTGATCCGCGTCTCTCGGACGTAGGTCTCCCGCTGGTAGCCGAGCACCAGCCGGTCGCTCTCGGCCTTGTGGTACAGGCGCCCCTTCTTCTTCAGCGCGTCCTTGACCTCGAAGAGATCGGCGAAGTCGGCGTCCGCCTCGAGGCGGAGCACGAGGTCGACGGGCTTCACCGCGTGGTTGCTCAGCGAGATGAGCTCGGAGAACCCGCGCGCCACCGTGCGCTTGCGCATCACCGAGAGGTCGGCGTCGACGTAGATGGTGCCGGAGGTGGGGGCGAGGAAGAACTGCGCCTCGAAGTACTCGATGTCGTCGGTCGACAGAACGGTCGGCCGCGCGCCGTCGACGGTGAGCACCCACCGGGACAGGAAGCGCGTGTCGTCGACGAAGAGGCCCTGGGTGTCGGTGGGCGAGCCCTCGACGTCTCCGCGCCGGTCGCTCACGACGAAGGTGTTGCCCTCGAGAATCGCGATGGTGTTGCCGCTCATGGCCCGACCCTCCACTCCTCTGGAAGCGGGAGGATCGCCTGCAGCTTCTGACCGAAGGCCAGGTTGCCCTCGACGGTCACCGCTCCCCGGATCAGCCCCATCTGCAGGTTCTCGTGCCCCTCGCCGCGCAGGAGCCGAAGGAGCTCGTCCTCTTTCATGCGCAGACGCGTCGTCGCCTGCCCACCCGGCAGGTTGGCCGGGGGCGCGCCTTCGGTGACGCGCAGCGCGCCCTTGTCGCTCTCGAGGGTCCACTTCCCCACGCCTTCGATGTCGAAGCCCCAACTGCCGCTGGCGTTCGCGAGGCGCGGTTCTCGCCCGCGGGCCGCGAGCGCCGCGAAGAAGTCCCGTGCGCTGTCGATTTGCATGACCTCGGGTGGTGCATCGTGTGTGCCCCCGGGCTCCCCTCACTTCATGTTCTGCCGGGCCTCGACGAGCAGCTGGTCGAACGTGTCGAGGTGAAGGACGCCCAGGCGTGGGTACTCGAGCCCGATGATGAGGTAGATGGTGATGCCCGAGATGAGCGTGAAGCCGAGGATGTGGAGCCAGCTTCGAGACGTGCTCCCGGCCGTTCGGAAGCCCGCGAGGAGCGCGCACCCCAGCCCCACCGCGAACAAGAGAGCGTAGATGACGTTCGGTGGATGGATGAACGCGGCCGCGGTTCGGGTGGTGGTGATGTCGATCATGCTGTTGAGCGCTGGGACGAGGAGCTTGCCCGCGTCGGGGTGAGCTCCGGGCTCGAGCGTCGCGGCCACCGCCCGGCTCCAGATCTCGCCCTGCAGCTCCTGGCACCGGCCGAGCGCGGCCAGCGCGGCGTCGACGTCCGGCAGCTTCCGATAGACCGCCAGCCGCGAGTCCGCGTAGTCGCGAAAGAGCCCGCGCAGCGCGGGCCGGGCCTCGACGGGCAGCAGATCGAGCCGCAGGTAGGCCGTGCCGATGGCGTTGGCCTCTTCGACCACCAGCTGCCGCCTCGCGTCCAGCCGCGAGGTGGCGCCAGAGAACGCGAAGGCGATCAGCAGCCCGAACAGCCCGAACACCGCGCCCGCCGTCGTATCCAGACCGCCCAGATCCTTGTCCGGCGCTCGCGCCAGACGGCGAATTCCCAGGCGCCGGCCGACCTCCATCAGCAGCAGCATGCCGACCAGCCAGCTCGCCGCGAAGAGCGGAGCGGAGATGAGGCGATCCACCTGCTCGGTCATGACGGCCACTCCCGGGACCTCGCTTTCCGGAGGGGCGGGGTGGCCCGAGGGCCGGCCACGCCGACGCGCGACCCGCTCTCGTCGAGCGCACCGATGACCAGCCTCTTCGCGACGGCATCCACGACGGCGCCTCTGCTAACGAAGAAGTAACGCCGGGCCGCCGCTCGTCCTGACCGCGCAAACCCGGCATCGGTCTGACGCTCGACCAGAGAAACTCGCGCCCGTGCCTGGAACGGCTCTTGGAGGCCTTCGGGCCCGTGAGCGTCGAGGCGCAGGCCGCCGCGGGACGTGGGGCGACGAGCCCGCGGTGGGCCGCCGTCGCCGGGCTGCTCCTCTTCGGCACCGCGCGGGCCGCCGACCCATGGGAGCTGTGGCCCGAGCTCGACCTGTACAAGGCCCTGGGCCCCGCCGCGCGCCTCTACTTCGTCTCCGCCTATGCCAACGGGAAGGAGGCGGACGTCCAGACTCTGGACCTGGCCGGCTACCTCGACGTCACCCTGAAGCCGGTCCTCTGGCCCTCCCTCGTGGAGGAGGACTGGCAGCGCAAGAAGTACCTCTGGCTCCGCGCCGGCTACGACCGCATCTTCAAGACCGAGAACGGCGCCAGCGCGCACCCCGAGGATCGAGGCATCCTCTCGCTCCTCGGGCGGGCCCACCTGCCCGCGGAGGTCCTCGTCGAGGGGCGCGCGCGCGCGGACCTCCGGTGGATCGGCGGTGAGTACTCGACGCGGTACCGCCTGAGGCTCGAAGTGAATCGCGACTTCAACCCGGGGGAGCACCAGGTCACCCCCTGGTTCCAGGCCGAGTACTTCTACGACACGCGCTACGACGGGTGGGCGCGGCAGCTCTACCAACTGGGGGCGGAGATCGGCGTCACCGAGCACTTCAAGGCCGAGCCGTACCTGGTGCGACAGGTGGACCGCCTCCCCGAAGCCAAAGGCCTCTGGGCGTTCGGCCTCGTCGCCCGCTGGTACTACTGACCGCGCCGCTCAGAGACACGCCCGCCGCAGCGCCGTGCCCAGCGGCGCGAAGCGGAAGAGGCTGTCGTAGGGGCCCGCGTTGCCGTTGGTGACGACGGCGGCGGCGAGCTCGCGCTCGGGGTCGGCCCAGGCCAGGGTGCAGAACGCTCCGGCGTGGCCGAACGAGCGCTGCGTGCCCCACCAGCCGTAGATGGACGGCGTGCGCGCGCCGAGCAGGAACCCCCGCCCCATGCGCAAGGGCAGGCGGTTGCTCCGGTCGAGCGCGGTGGGGCCGGCGGTGGTGTAGCGGGCGAGCGTCTTCTCCGAGACGAGCCGCGTCCCGGAGCGCGTGACGCCGCCGCGCAGGAGCAGCTCGTAGAAGCCCGCGAGGTCGGCGGCGGTACACACCAGGCCCGCCGCGGGGACGAACGCCGTCGCCACCTCCGGCAGGGTGTTGTCGTGCTCGAACCGCTGGGACAGCTCCACGCCCGCCACCACTACCCGCCGCGTCCCGACCCAGTAGGTCCGCGCCAGGGTCGGGAGCTCCGACGGGGTGGCGCCGTAGCGCAGCCCGGGAAGCCCGGCCGGACCGGAGATCTCGGCGTGGATGAAGTCGTCGAGGCGGCGGCCGGTCACGGCGCGCGCCACCTCTGCGAGGATCCACCCGTACTCGTATGGCATGTAGGCCAGCGCGCCCCGGGGAAACCGCGGCGTCGCCTGCACCAGCGCGGCGTGCACCTTCTCCTCGTTGCCCCAGTCGCGTGGGCTCGCCATCAGCTCGGGGGTGAAGACGCCGGCGCGGTGGGTGAGCACGTCCTCCACGGTGAGCTCGGCCTTCCCGTTCGCGGCGAAGTCGGGGACGTAGCGCGCCACCGGCGCGTTCACGTCGACGAGGCCGCGGTCCTCCAGCATGGCAATGGCCAGGGCCACGACGGGCTTGCTGGCCGAGAACACCTGGAAGCGCGTCGAGGGCGTCACGGCCACCGCCGGCTCCCCTTCCGACGGGCGAAAGCCGCGCGCCGTGCCGACGGCCAGGTCCATCACCAGGTGACCGTGGCGGCGCACCACGAGCTGTCCGCCGGGGAAGCGCCCGTGCGCCTGCTGCTGCTCGAACAACGTCCGCACGCGGGCCAGGCGGGCCGAGTCGAAGCCCGCGGCCTCGGGGGAGGGGACCTCGCGGGGAGGAGCGGCGTCCGAGGACATGCGGGTGAGTTAGCCGCTCCTTCGGACGAGGCCAAGGCGATGACGGCGGCCATTCCAGCGGCTAGAGGAGCCCGGGTGAAACGCTCGAAGAAGGCCCTCCACGCCGAGCTCGCCGAGGCCCTCGACGCGACCCTGCGCACGCTGAAGGCGGCCCACGCCGCGACCCGCGCCGGCGCCACGCACGAGGAAGCGAAGCCGGAGAACGACAAGGACACCCGCGCGCTGGAGCAGAGCTACCTGGCGCGCGGCCAGGCGATGCGCATCGAGGCGCTCCAGAGCGGCATCGCGGCCATGGCCACCATGAACCTCGCCGAGACGGCGGTGGCCCGCGTGGGCGCGCTGCTCGAGGCGGAGGACGAGGACGGCGCCCCCGTCGCCTACTTCCTCGCCCCCGAAGGCGGCGGGACGAAGCTGAAGGGCGGCGTGCAGGTCGTGACGCCGGCCTCTCCTCTGGGCGCGGCGCTGGTGGGCAAGCGCGTGGGAGACGAGATCGAGCTCACGCTGGGTGGGAAGACCCGGGTGCTGTCGGTGGTGAAGGTGAGCTGAGCCCCAGTCCGAGGCCAGACGCTCAGGGGCAGATGACGCCGCTGCAGAGGTTCTGCGGGATGCAGCGGAATGCCTCGAGGTGGGCCCGGCAGGAGGTGGCGCAGAAGCCCTCGTCCACCACGCACTGCGCGCGGCCGGCCTCGGCGTTCCAGGCCACGACGCAGGGGAGCTTGCCGGTCCAGTCGCCGCCGGCGCCGGGGCCGCAGAGCATGTGCCGATCGTGCTCGTTGAGCGCCGCGACCGTCTCGGCGGTGAGGCGTTTGCCGACGAAGGGCTCGAGCGTCGCCCGGTCGAGGGTCTTCCAGTCCCACTCGCCCATGAGGACGAAGGCGCCGTTCACCAGGCGCCGCGCCTTGCCCGGGCAGTCACGCGCCAGCGTGGGCTTCGGGGCGCAAGGGGCCTTCTCCACCAGCCTCGAGGGCGCGCACTCGAAGCAGCTCGCGCCTTCCACGGCCCCGACGCACGCCGCGCCGCCGGTGGCGATGCACCAGTCGGGGCGGCTCGCGCAGAGGGCCGGGTCGGAGCTCGCCGACGCGCAGAAGCGCTTCTGGTCCAGGTGGGCGAGGTCGCAGGCGGTCAGCCCGAGCCACGCCACCGTGAGCACTGCTCGAGACGTGAGGTGAGGAGCCATGGCGAGCTCGGGGCGAGAGGACCAAGGGGCGCTCATCGGGCCTCCAGCGCCTTGGCGTCCGGCCCCGGGCGAATCACCTGCACCGGGGCCTCGCCGACGTCGAAGGACCACACCAGGCGCGGGCCGCGCTGCCCCTTCACGGTCTGGCGCCGGAGCACGGCCGTCGCCGGCCCTCTGGGAATGGGGCCCAGCGCGCACACCGGCTGATCGGAGTCGGCGTTGCAGCTCGCCTGGAGCACCTCTCGGCCCTTGGTGACCAGCTCGTCGGGCGCCAGGCGGACGCCGACGAGCACCGTGACGGCGCTCTCGTCGCCGAGCGTCGGGAAGACGAGCAGCGCGCCCTCCTTCGGCACCGTCGCCACCACGCGCTCTCCCAGCGCGGAGGCGTCGGCTTCCGGCAGCCCAAAGCCGCGGCGGGGCAGCGAGACGCTCCACACCAGGCGCGTGGGCGTCGACCATGGGGGCAGCGGCACCGTCAGCGGCTTCCCCGGCTCGCCGGACAGCCACGGTACCAATTCCATCGATGAAGGGTCGGAGGTCACCACTTGCGCGCCCAGCCTGGCCTCCGGGGGGAGCACGGAGGACGCCAGCTCGACGGACCGCGCCTTTCGCAGCACCACGCGGGTGGTGCCGGGCTCTGGGTCCACGGCCACCGGGGCGTAGCCGTCGGCCACCACCCGCAGCACGCCCGGCACGCCTGGCGGCGACGGCGGGCCGAGGCGCACCCGGTCGAAGCGCGCCCGCCCCGCGGCGTCGGTCCGAGCCTCGCTCGCGGCGGAGCTCTCGCGGAACGGTTGCCTCGCACTCTCGCGGTAGCCCCACCACACCCGGGCGTTGGCCACCGGACCGCCACTCTCGTCGGTGACCTCCACGTCCGCGGCGGTCGGCGCGCCGGCGGCGAGCTTCACCTTCGCGGGCTGCCCTGGCGCGGCCTTGAAGGCGGCCACGAGGCTCCCGTCGACGACGAGGAGGTGCTCGCCCGCCTCCACCGCGCGGAGGAGCTGGTCCCCCACCAGCTTGCCGCCCCGGTCGCCGTCGAGGCTGACGGCGGTGCCCGAGGGCGCGCCCTCGACGGTCAGCGTGAGCTGCGTCGCCGGCGTTGGCTTCGCGCGCTGCAGGCGACACGGCTTCCCCGCGAGGCACCAGCCGAAGATCTCGCCGCTCTCCCGAAAGACCGCGCCGCTTCCCCGTGAGACCTGAAACCAGCCGGCGGTGGTTCGGACGGGCGCCGGGCCCGCGCCGGTCGTCTTGATGACCACCTGCTCGCCGGCGCCGCCGCCGACGGCCTCGACGCGCGTGCCCGCGGCCAGGGGCTGGCCCGCCTCGTCGCGCAGCTCGATCGACCACTCCACCAGCGCCGGGGCTTCGACCGCGAGATCGAGCAGGCCGGTGGCGGGCACGTCGGCCACGATGAAGGCGCAGCTCGCCGGCGGCTCCGTCGCGCAGGTGGTGACCGCGAGCGGGCCGGGCCGGACGCGGACGCGGGGGCCCGAGACCACGCTCCCGACGCGCACCGTCCGCAGGTCGTCGAACGTGCTGCGGGCGCGGTGGTCTCCGAGGCGCTCCGGCAGGTGCACGGCGGTCAGGCTCGGCAGCTCGAAGGTGGTGAGCGGCGGGGTGAGGGGAATCGTGAGCACGGGGAAGCCGCGCACCGCGCAGGTCACCGAGGTCGCCGACGGGCCGGTGGCCAGCTCCCAGGCGCCGGGCAGCTCCGCGAAGCGCGCCTCGACTTCGGAGTCGCGGCACCCCTCGAGCGCGGGCGCCGCGCCGGTCGCGGTGCGCAGCCGCAGCGTGTGCCGCACCAGCGCGGGCAAGACGAGCGTCCGAGGCAGGGGCGAGGAGAGCCTGCGCTTCACGGCGCCCGGTGCCTGGAGGAAGACGCTGTCGAACTCCCCCGGAGGAAGCAGCATTCGTCCGTCGGAGAAGGTGCCCGCGAACACCGAGTCGTTCCCGGTGGCGAAGAAGGCCGTCGCCTGCGCCGGCAGGGACCGCCCCTTCTCGTCGGCGACCTTCAGCACCTGGGCCCTGCAGGGCTCCAGCTCCAGCACCAGCGGCGGCGGCTTCTCCTCCGGTCCGCCCAGGCTCGGCTTCGGCGCGTCGTTGACGAGGGCGCAGGCCTCGCCCTGCGCGGCGGCGATCGAGCTGTGGCCGCCGCGGCTCGCCAGAACCATGAAGCGCCCCGCCCGATCCGTGCGCACCCGCTCCGGAACCCGCTTGGTCTCGGCGAGCACCACCTCGACGCCCGCGGCCGGCGCGCCGTTCTCGGTGACCTTGCCCTCCAGCGCGAAGAAGTCCTCGGGGCGCCGGCCCAGGGGGGAGACCACTCCGGTGGCCACCACCCGCCGGCGGCGCCCGGTCTCTTCGAGCACGACGTACGTCCCTTCGGGGAGCACCGGCAGCGGCGCGCGCCGGCTCTCCGAAGGCGGCAACACGATGGGCACGTCGAGGCCGACGACCCACGGCTTCTCGTCTCTCGGGAAGCGAGAGAGCACCTGGGACACCGAGCTCGACGCTTCGGAGGCGAACCGCTCGCTCGCCGGGAGCTCGATGGCCACCGGCTCGGCTCCGGCCTCCACGGGGACGTACCAGGCCCGCCGCCCGTCCCGCACGACGACGTCGTAGGCGCCTGGGCCCAGCCGGCCGGCTTCGAACGCGCCGTGATCGTCGGTCTCCAGCTCGAGGAGCGGGCGGGCCGGGGTGAAGGCGCGCGCACGCTTGAGCAGCTCGAGGTTCGAGGCCACGTCCTGACAGTCCGCCGCGCGCAAGGCCACGTCGACGTCGCCGGAGTTGGGGAGCGCCCGGCACCGGCCCCCTGCGGCAGGGAGCGCCTGCCGCGGGGTGATCGTCAGCCGGACGGGCTTGGCCTCTCCAGCGAAGGTGACCGCGCCCCGCCAGCCGGCCTCCGCGGGAGCGCCCAGCACCAGGGTCGCGAGGACGCCGAGCACGCTCGCCGTCCCACGTGAGGACCCACCGCCAGCCTCCGCCTCGGGGCGCGATCGCATGAACGCGCAGAAACCACAGTTCGAGGGTGGGATGAAGCGTGAGAGACTTCGCCGCGATGTCTTCTCCACCGGCCACGCCGTCCGCCGAGCGCCAGACCCTGGAGCGCGAGGGGTGGCTCTTCGTGCCCCGCCTCATCGACGACGTGACGCTCCGCGCGTTGCTGCGCGCCACCGAGACGCTCGAGCGAGGCGCCCGCGACTTCCAGACCGACACCACCGTGCTCGGCGTGGGCTACGAGGTGCAGTCCAAGAGCGGCCGCAAGGGCGAGCCCGCCGTCTTTCCCGGAGCGCTGCGGAAGATCACCTTCCCTTCGAAGAGCCAGGGCGCGTTCTCGGCCCTGCGCCGCGACGCGCGGGTGCTCGAGCTGGTTCAGCGCTGTGGGCTCGAGGACCCGCGCTGCCACGTCGACCAGGTGAACTTCAAGCTGCCCCGGGTCGGCACGGGCTTCCCCTTTCACCAGGACGCGGCGTTCGTGGTCGGCAAGACGCGCGGCCGCATCGAGCGTCACGGCGGCGTGAACCTGGTCATCGCGCTCGATCGCGCCGACGCGGAGAACGGCGGCTTCCAGGTGCTCGGCCGGACCCACCGGCAGGGGCTCCTCGACGTCCCCTACGACGCCTCCACCATGAACGAGGGGGTCTTCGACGAGAGCCACCGCGCGCTGGTGGCGCTCGACCCCGGCGACGCCGTGCTCTTCCACCCGCACCTCGCGCACGGCAGCGGGCCGAACCCGTCGGAGCGGCCCCGGAGGCTGGTGGCGATGTGGTTCGTCAGCGGCGACGTGCACAGCGCCCCGTGAGCGCGGGTGATAGGAGGCCCCTCCCATGGGTGTTCGCGACGTCATCCTCGAGGCGCTCAACGCGCCGCAGAAGAACCTCCCCGCCCTCGCGCGTGAAGCGCGGGGCGCCATCGAGCGCGGCGAGTCGCTCGAGGCGGCGGCGCTGTGCCGAACCGTCCTGAGCTTGTCGGTCAGCCTCTCCTCCTTCGACTCGGGCCACGCCGACCTCGTCCGCTGGCTGGTGGAGAAGTGCCCGAACTCGGCCGCCTCCCTCGACTACGCGGCGCGCTTCGCCGTCGCGGTGAAGGACGAGGCCCTCGAGGCGCTCATCCACGCGACCAAGCCGGTGGCCTGAGCGAGCGACCGCGGCCCAGCTCAGCGGAAGAGCGGACAGGTCGGCCCGGCGCTCAAGATGACGGTCATCTGGCCAGCGCTGGAGTTCAACACGACGAGATCGTCTTCGCCGTCGCCGTTGAGGTCTCCGGCGGCGAGCCCGCGGGGGTCGACTCCGCCGTCGTGGGCCACCGCGGGCTTGAAGCCGCCGTCTCCCTCGCCCGCCAGGAAGGCGAGGCGGGTGCACGGCGTGGTGACGCACGCGTGCCCGGTGACGATGTCGGGCCGCAGGTCGCCGTTGAAGTCGCCCGTCACCACCGCGGCAGGGTTCTTGCCGACCGCCGGTGACACCCTGTTCACGAAGACGCCTGCATCGACGTTGAGGAGGACGTCGACGACGCTCCCGTTGGCCACGCTGCAGGTCGTGACGAGATCCGGCTTCGAGTCGCGGTCGAAGTCGGCCACGGCGACGGCGCCCGGAGCACAGGTGGTCGGGTTGATGGCGGGGCTCCAGCCGAAGCCCAAGGTTGCAGCCCCGAGCTGCACCTGGACCTCTGGGAGGGACGCATTGGAGACCGTGAGGACCAGCTCAGGGAGCCCGTCGCTGGTGAGGTCCACGACGCGCACGGCAGCGACCTGGCTCGGGACCACAAGGCCGTTATCGACGAGGAACGAGTAGCCCGACTGCTTCGCTAGCAGCGAGAGGTGCCCGGCGGAGTCCACGACCGCGACGTCGGGGATGACGCCGCCGCCGATGAAGCCGACGTCCATCGCCGTCTGGTTCTGGTTGCTCGGGAACGTGTGGGCCGTCGTGGCGGCGAGGAACTGTCCGGCATCGCGGTGCTCAAACACGTCGAGCTCCAAGCTGCACAGCACCACCAGGTCGTCGGACCCACTGTTGGTGAAGTCGGCGGCGGCGAGGCCCTTGGGCTGGCTGCACGAGGCGTAGTGGACCGGGGCGGTGAAGCCTCCGTCCGAGGTCCGCAGGTAGACCGTGAGGTTCGAATCGCCGGCGGTCGTGACCGCGAGGTCTGGCTTGCCGTCGGCGTCGAGGTTCCGGATGAGGACGAGGTTCGGCGAGGGGCCGGGGGACAGGATCGTGGTGGTCGCCGGACCGCACACCGGGCCCGCGTCGAGGACTCCGGCGTCGGTCAGGCCAGCGTCCGAGCCTCCCGCGTCAGGCGGGCCAGCATCGGGGAGGCCCGCATCGGGAGAGCCGGCATCGGGTGCTCCCGAGTCCGGTGCCCCGGCATCGGTGGCTCCGGCGTCCGCTCCGCCGTCGTCGGTGGAGCCGCCGGTCCCGCCGCCCGTCGAGCCGCCCGAACCTCCGCCGGTGCTGCCACCCAGGCCGGCATCGGGACCTGCGACGAGGTGCGCCGGAAAGACGCAGCGGTGGGTGCTGGGGTCGCAGACGAGCCCGGTCCCGGCGCCGCAGGGGTCGCTCGACTCCAGGTTGCAGCGCGAGTTCTCGAGCACCGTGTCGTCCACCGCGCAGGCGCTGAGCGCGCTCACGGCCACTCCGAGGGTCAGGGCGAGCCAGCGCATCAGAACTCCCCCCGGACGAGGATCGCCCCGGGCCCGACCGCCACTTCCGCCTTCGGCTCTCCGCCTGAGCTCCCGAGCTTCCACGCCAGGCCACCGCCAGCCGCGAGGACGCCGGCCGCGGCCACCGCCCCTCCGACCCACAGCAGCCGATTCGCGTCGTTCAGCGCCGCGCGCGCCTCGTCGTAGGTCGGCACGACCTGATTCTCGGGCAAGGGCGTGTTCGCCGTGCCGATGGTGCCGAGCGTGTTCGACCGCAGGCTCCACCCCGAGCTCGCGACGAGCCCTCCCGCCACGATGGCCACCACGCCGGCGCCGGCCACCACCCACGGCGCGGCCCGCTGAAGCCCCGACGGACTGCCCGGAGGGGAAGCCTCGAGCCCCGCCGCCGCGGCTCCCGGCGCCTTCTCCAGGCCCAGGCTCGCGACCATGCGCTTCACCATGCCGGTGACGACGTCGAACACCTCCGACTCGTCGGTGATGCTCTTCCCGTCGCGGAAGACGGCCTTCCCGTCCTTCGCGCGGATGAGCTTGAGGTCGAGCCGCATCGTCTTGCCGAGCCGGCCGAGGCTGCCGGTGACGAGCCAGGGGGCGCCGAGCGCGTTGGAGATCTCCGCGAGGCACGAGGTCGAGCTCTCGTCACAGCCCAGCAGCTGCCGCTGCCGCTCGATGCCCAGCGCGGCGGAGACGTCGGAGGTCCCCATCGCGTCCAAAAGCCCGGTGCGGCCCAGCTCGGTGAGGACCTGCTCGGCGATCAAGTCGGCGTCCTTGCGGAGCGCGTCGCTCGAGCTCTCGATGCCGATCACCACCAGGCGCGGTCGCTCCGCCGCCGCGGGCAGCGCCCCCAGGAGCGTGAGGAGCACCAGCGGACGAAGACGGTTGCGGCGACGCATGAAACCTCCACACCACGATTCGGCCGCGGACTCTAGCGCGACCTCCACGCCGAGCCCCGCTACAGCCCGCGCTTCATCAGCTCGCGCACCAGCGCCTCGTAGAAGGCGGGCGCGTCGAAGGACCCCGACCAGCCGATCTGCGCCCAGTGATCGGCGTCGATGGTGCCCAGCACCTCGCCCCACTTCTGCGACTCGAGCGGCACCAGCCCGTCGTTGTCACCCGCCCGCGCGTGGATCAGCTTCCACGTCGGCACGAGCAGCGGGTTCATCGCGGTGACGCCCCCCGGCGCGCGGGCGACGAAGCAGCCGTAGAAGACGCCCTCGGCGTCGGGCACCTCGCGGTTGAAGTGCACCATCTTCTCGGTGGTGAGGTCGAAGAAGCCGCCCACGTCGACGCCCATCTTCCCCAAGAGCTTCTTGGCGGTGGGCGCCACGCCGAACAGGCCCGTGCCCAGGTCGGCGAGCGGCGTGCCGCGGTGGGGCGTGCCGACGGTGATGATCGACGCGATGCGCTCCGAGAGCCCGAGCCGCGAGGCGAGGTAGCGCGCGTCGAGGCCGCCCATGCTGTGGGCGATGATGTTCACCCGCTCGGCGTCGAGGGCGCGGATGGCCTGGGCCAGCTCCTCGGCGCGGGCGGCGACGGTGGCGGCGGGGTGAACCTGGAAGGCGTACACCTTGGCGCCGAGCTGCACGAGCTTGGGCTCCACCCCGCGGAAGTAGGCGTTCTTCACCCGGCCCACCTTCAGCTCGTCGAACCCGAGGATGCCGTGCGCCAGCACCACCGGGTGCCGCAGCTTCGGCGGCAGCCTGGCGAGCCGGCGCCGGAGCTGCCTCTGCCGCAGCAGGTAGGCGAGGGCCGCCAGCGCGGCGATGAGGAGGACGGCGGTCGAGGCGAAGAGAACGGTGGACTGCATGGTGCCGAACGGCGCGACGGACCTTAGCAAGTTCCCGGCGCTGCCTCCGACGATGGAGCTCGACGTGCCTTTCGGCGGCTGAGCGTTGACAGTCCGCTGTCGCAAGCGGAGTGGCGCTCGCCGATCATCGACGCGCAGGCGCAGTGCCTCTCCCGGCGCGCGCCGATGCGAGTCGCTGTCGGGCAGTGGAGGCACACCGATTGCAGACCGGGCGGCCCATGCCGACCCGTCCACTCCGCGCGACCGCTGGCTTCCTTCCGCTGCTCGTCTTCCTCGCGGGTGTGCTCGGCGCCTGCCCGCGTCCGGGAGGGAACGAAGGACTCGACGCCGGCGCCCTCGAAGACGGCGGCGCGGCGGATGGGGGCGTCGCTGAAGGCGGCTTCGACCCGCCGCTCACGCCGGCGCCGGATCCGGTGCGATTCCGACTGACGGGGTCGCTCGCGCAGGGGCGCCTGGGACACACGGCGACCCTGCTGCGCGATGGGCGGGTGCTGGTGGTGGGCGGCGAGAGCGTGGTCGATCGAGCGCCCACCGACTCGGTGGAGATCTACGACCCGGCCACCGAGACCTGGACGACGACCACGCCGCTGCCGGCGCCGCGCTCGAACCACGCCGCGCTGCTCCTCGACGACGGGCGGGTGCTGGTGGTGGGCGGAGGGAAGAGCGCGCCCATCGGTGCGCCCGCGGGCCTGGACGTGGCGGCCAGTGCGCTCGCCTTCGACCCGAGCACCAGCGCCTGGTCCGTGGCCGGGAGCCTCCTGGAGGGACGCAGCCACTTCCAGCTCTCCAGACTCCCGTCGCGGCGGATCCTCGTCTCCGGGGGCGGCGCGGGGACCCACCTGCACGGGGCCACCTGCAACGGCTACGGCGTGACCGACTGTGGCCCCCTGGCGGACGCGCTGGCGAGCGCCGAGATCCTCGATCCGGCCACCGGAACCTCGAGCTCGGTCGCGGCGATGGCGTCGGCTCGCTTCATGGCGACCATCACCCGGCTCGCCGACGGGCGGGTGCTGGTGGCCGGAGGCGCCGACGACACCAAGGCGAGCTTCGCCACCACCGAGATCTTCGACGAGAAGACCCTCGGCTGGAGCCCCGGCCCCGCGCTGGTGTCGAGCGATCGCTTCTTCCACCAGGCGGCGCTGCTCCCCTCCGGCCGGGTCCTGGTGGGCGGGGGCAAGAAGTCGAACATCCGCTTCCTGGCCTCGGTCGACGTGGTGGACGTGCTCGCGAATCGCACCGCGGCGACCTCACCGCTCTCGCTCGCCCGGACGGCCGCCACCTTCACCCCGCTCTCCTCCGGCCGGGTGCTCTCCGTCGGCGGGTTCGAGTGCCCCTACCCCTCCTGCGGCCCCACCGACGTGGCCGAGCTCTTCGACGAGCCGGCCGGCGCCTGGACGCGCCTCGCGCCGCTGAACGAGGCGCGCGCTTCGCACACGACGACGCTCCTCCGCGACGGCCGCCTGCTCGTCGTCGGCGGCATGGGCTCGCAAGGAGACCTGGCGAGCTGCGAGTTGGGAGTGCCAGCGCCCTGAGCGGCGAGGGCGCGGATGGCCTGGGCCAGCTCCTCGGCGCGGGCGGCGACGGTGACGGTGTGCTGCGTCGGCCTGGACTCTTGGAATCAGGCCCCATCCTGGGCGACGATGGTCGTCTTCTGGGGAGAAGCACATGACGCCGACGACGCACTGGTACTGCGACAGTTGTCATCTGGTCATCGCCAACCGCGAAGACGGGTGGGTGGAATGGATCACCGCCTCGGACGCCCCGCCCGCGACACGCGGCCTCCGCATCGTCCACCGCCTCTCGGCGAGCCCACGACGAACGAGTGGCGGCTGCCAGTACGACGCGAAGGTCGAATCCGCGCGCGACGGGGGCAGGCTGTCCGACGACTCGCTCGACCAGTTCCTGGGGCCGAATGGCGTCATGCTCGCGCTCAGCTTGGCCGACGCAGGCGTTCGGCAGGCAGCGCACTTCGAGTTCCTGAAGCGACTCTTCGTGCCCGGGTACGAACGCGCGCGATTCCACCTCCGGGCGGGAATTGCCGCCGGAGTCATCCAGCCCAACCTGCCGCCCGGCCGCTGGGACAAGGACGTCGACACCCTGCTGACGTGGGCCTCGACCCAAGGTCGAAGCCCGTAGGCCGCGCCGTCTCCAGCGGGGCGGGCGTCCGACCAACCGCGAGGCGCGTCACCCCGCGAGACCGTACGGGGTCTGCTGGATTGCAGCGGACCTCGATGGGTGCTGGGACTTCGGCATGGGACAGACTCCGGCGGCAGTGACGACGTTTCTCGCAGGCAAGCGAATCGCAGTGGCCGGCGTGTCACGACAACCGGCGCAGGCGGCGAACGCAGTCTTCCGGAAGCTGAAGAACGCCGGCTACGACGTGTTCCCCGTCAACCCCAACGCGACCGAGGTGGAGGGCGTGGTGTGCTACCGCACCCTCGCGGACGTCCCGGGCGCGCTGGATGGCGTCGTCATCGCGACGACGCCCCAGGCCTCGATGGACGTGGTGCGGCAGTGCGCCGAGCGCGGCGTCAAGCACGTCTGGTTCCACCGTTCCTTCGGCGAAGGCAGCGTCTCGGACGCTTCCGTGCGCGAGTGCGAAGCCCACGGCATCGAGAGCATCGTCGGCGGCTGCCCGCTGATGTTCCTGGAGCCCGACTTCGGGCACAGCTGCATGAAGTGGTGGCTGCAGCGCAGCGGGCGCGTGCCGCGGTGACCGACAGCAGCCACGCAGCCGGGGGCCCGCCTACCGCGGGTCCACCACCCGGCCGGTGAAGAGCGCCAGGCCGGTCTTCACGTCCTTGATGAAGAAGACGAAGGGCCGGTCGATGACGACCTGGTGCGCCGGGGCCGGGGCGGAGGCCTTGAAGCCGCCGAAGCCGGTGGCCGCCGCCGCCTCGGTGCCGCTCTCGTCGAGGATGATGACGGCCTGGTGCACGGCGACGCCGATGAAGAGCGACCGGTCGCCGGTCATGCCGCTGAAGTCCGCCTTCGAGGCGTCGAAGGCCGCCGTCATGCCCAGCTCCTTCAGGCCGGGCATCAGGTCGAGCTGGCTGTTGAACTTGAACTTCGGCAGGCGGACGTCGAGCGGCTCCTGGGTGAGGGCGTCGGTGAGGCGCTTCACCTTCGACGCGTCGAGGCCCTTCTCGAAGCTCTTGAAGTCCGCGGCGGGGGGGGCGAGCACCACCAGCGACACGTCGTCACCGTCGTAGGGCAGCTCGAGCACCTGCACGCCGTCGACCACCGCCGCCTTGGCGGTCTCCAGCCGGTCGTTGTGCATCGAGGGCGCGCTCACCGTGCTGCCGCCGACCAGCGTGAAGGGCTCGCTGGTGGTCTTCGCTGCCTCGAAGGCCTCGCCCCACGCGGCGTTGAAGTAGAGCGTGTTCACCACCACGAGGCTCGCGCCGCGCAGTGAGTCGGGGGCGAACAGATCGGTGATCTTCCCCTCGGTGCGCTGGCTGACCCACTGGTTGATCGACTGCCTCGCCGCGTCGGTGGAGAAGTCGAGGAGCCTCAAGCCCGCGCCGTATTCCTGCGCGAGCGTGTCGAGGTACGCGGGCTCGAGGTGCTGGCCCTTCTGCGCGAAGAGCTGGTTCGTCACCACCAGGCGAAACGGCTTGCCGTCCTTGCCCTTGGCGGTGGCGCCCCGCGTCTCGAGCGCCGCGTCGACGGTGTTCATCACCCGGTGGTGCTGCGCCGGGGCGAGCGTCTGCTGCAGGGCCTTCTCGATGCCGTCGAGGGTCTCGCCCTTCGCGCCCGCCTCCAACAGCGAGGCCGCCGAGGTGATGCTGTACGACGAGAGGATGAAGTTCTGGTCCGGGTTCTGCCCGAGCAGCTTCAGGCCGAGCGCGGTGTTCGCCGTGGTCGCGGCGGCGACGTCGGAGTCCGGCGCGGCCTGGGTGAGGCGCTGGGCCTTCGACGACACCTCCTGCCCCGGCGGTTTGATGTCGCGCAGGTCGGTGCAGGCGGAGAGGGCGAGGGCGGTGGCGAGGACGGGGACCAGGGCTCGTTTCATGCGCCGGCCACTCTGCAACCCGCCGACCACCGCGGGCAACGTCTGTTCATCGAGGGTTAGAAGCCCGCTGTGACACGCGCGCCGTGGCGTCGCGGTCAGGTTAGGAGGGAATTCCATGGCCCGCACTCCCGCTGCCTCACCCCGCGCCGCGTCCGCGCTCCTCCTGGTCGAGCGCCTGCAGCGGCGCTTCGTCGAGAAGCTGGAGGCCCTCTCGGGGCACCGCCTCACCCCCATCGAGTGGCTGCGCGACGGCGGGCGCCACGGCGGCGGTGTTCGCTTCGTGTGCGCCCAGACGCCTTTCTTCAACCGCGCCGCGGTGAACGTCTCCAGCGTGCACTACGACGACGAGCCCGCGAAGTCGCTCGCCGGCGCGACGGCGCTGTCGACCATCATTCACCCCCAGAGCCCGCTCGCTCCCTCGGTGCACCTGCACCTGAGCTTCACCGAGCTGCGCGACGGCGCCGGGTCCTGGCGGCTGATGGCCGACTTGAACCCGTCGAACGACGACGAAGCCCAGAAGGCGCGGTTCGTCGAGAGCCTGAGGCGGGCGGCGCCCGACCTCTACGCCAGGGCGAGCGAGCAGGGAGATCGCTACTTCTTCATCCCCGCTCTGGGACGCCACCGCGGCATCACCCACTTCTACGTCGAGGGCTTCTCGAGCGGCGACTTCGAGGCCGACCTGGCGCTGGCGGAGCGCCTCGGCACTTCGACCATCGACACCTACGTCGAGCTGCTCCGACAGGCGCCCTCGGCGGCGGACGACGCGGCGCGCGCGCGGCAGCTCGCGTACCACACGCTCTACTTCTTCCAGGTGCTCACGCTCGATCGCGGCACGACCTCCGGCTTGCTCGCGCACGATCAGAACGACCTGGGCGTCATGGGCTCCTTGCCTTCGTGGGTCGACCGGGGGCTCCTCGCGTCGTGGGAGCCGCGCCTGCCGAAGCCTCAAGACGAGCTCCTGCGGGCGCTGGTCGCCGCGCTGCCCGACGAGCGCCCGGCTCCCGTGACCGACGACGTCCGCAAACGGCTCGCCCAGCTCGTGCGCCAGCACTACCGCCGGCACCCCGAGGCGATGGACCTTCAGGCGGCCGGCCACGTCGCGACGCGCACCGTCGACCACCGTCGCTGAAGCGCGATCACCCGGGCAGCCACGGCCGGCCGGTCTCGCAGTCGACGTGGCTGAGCGCGAGCCCACCTGGGCCGAGCTCGAGCAGGCCGAAGACGATGGGCAGGTGGAAGCGGCGGGGCCCGATGGAGCCCGGGTTGAAGAGGGAGAGGCCGCGGTCGAGCCCGATGAACGGAATGTGCGAGTGGCCGCAGACGACCAGCGAGGCGCCCTCGGCGCGCGCGAGGCGGGCCGCGTCGGCGCGGAGGCGAACGCCCGCCACGCCGATGTGCGTGAGGAGCAGCCGAAGCGCCGGGCCGGCGCGCGCCTTCACGTCGAGCACCAGCGCGTCGGGCAGCTCCAGGTCGCGCGCGTCGACGTTGCCGCGCACGGCGAACACCGGCGCCACGGCGGCCAGGCGCTCGAGCACCGCGGCGTCGCCGATGTCTCCCGCGTGCAGGATGGCGTCTGGCGCCGCGGCGGCGAGGTGCTCGAGCCCTCTTGGGTGCGGCGCCGAGTGCGTGTCGGCCACCACGGCCAGGCGCGCGGCGGGTCCGCGCGAGTCGAACGAGGCGCGCTTCACGAGGACCTTCGAGGCAGGCACTGGCGGGTAGTCTACACTCCGGCTCGTGCCACCCACCGCCCGCGTCACCCGAAGCGCGTCCCAGGCGTTGCTCGCCGCCCTGCTGGCGCTCCCGTTTGCCGCCTCCGCCGGCCCCGGCCCCAAGACCGTGGCGCTGGTCATCGACGAAGCGACCGAGGCGACGGTCGTGGCCGGCCTGCCTCCGGTTCCGCCGCGGCTCTCCGAGGAGGTGGCGACGGTGCTCACCCGCGCCCTGATGAGCGGCGGGTGGACCGTCATCGTGCCGCCGCCCAGCCCGCCCATCGTGCGCGCGCTCGACGCGCGGGACCTCGGGCGGCGCGCCAACGCGGCGTACGTCGTCTTCGGGCGCGTGCGCTTCACCACGCACCCCGGGTTCACGCCGGATGGCTCCGTCGAATCCGTGTCCTTCCCCGTCACCGGCGTCTACGAGCTCACCGTGGTGAACACGACCGAGGGCACGGTGCTGGGCGCCTCCACCGGCACGCTCGCGGTGGCCAGGCCGGGGGAATCGCCGGGAGAGGCCGTGGGCCGAATGAACGTCTCCTACGAGCGCACCGTTCACGGCATCGTCTCGCGGCAGCGCACCGCCGAGCTCACCGCGCCGATCCTCAAGGCCCTCGACGCGCCGGCGCCCGCTCCCGCGCGGAAGGGGGCGAAGTGAGCCCGCGCGCCCGAGGTGCGTGGTGGCTTTTGGGCGCCCTGCTGCTCGCGGCGGGCGCCGCCTCGGCGGAAGGCCCGGCGAAGACGGTGATGGTCATCCTCGACGAGTCCACCGAGCACCGGCCGAAGCACCGTGACACGCCCGGCGACGTCGAGAAGACCAGCCTGCTCCACGGCGAGCTCATGGTTGCCCTCATTCGCGAGGGCTGGTCGCTGGTGCTGCCTCCGCCCGACGCGATGACCGGCGATCGCCGCCTCGCGCGGGACGTGGCGAAGAAGGCCGGCGCCGCGGTCGTGATCTCCGGGCGCGTCCGCCTGCACGAGCACGCGCCGCAGGACGCCGAGGGCAAGATGCCCAAGCTCTACCCCGTCACCTGCGTGATGGAGCTGACCGCGGCCTCCACCGACGACGGCACGGTGCGCGGGTCCTTCGACGCGTCCTTCTCGATGGCCAGGTCGGGCGACACGCCAGAGGTCATCGCGGAGCGCGGCGGCGTCTCGCTCGCCAAGACTGCCGAGCACGTCATCGAGCGCGCCCGCACCGACGCGTGGGCCGAGCTGGCGCCCGGGCTCGCGGCGCACCTGAAGTCCCACGCCGCTCCGCCCTCGGGAGCTCCCGGTCAGTAGCGAACGAACCAGTGGAAGGTCCAGGCGACGCGGTAGCTGCCGCCGGTCTTCCAGCCGCCTCCGTTGAGCGGGTAGGGCGTGAAGTTGACCCACCCCGACGTGCCGAAGGTGTTCCACTCGAAGCTCACGTTGTTGGACTCCACGGTCGCCCCGTCGTCGCGGCGCATGTTCCCGCACTGAAGCTCGGCCGGATTGCCGTCGGACTGCGAGACGTTCAGGCACTGAATCGAGAGCGGCCAGCTCGTCGCCTCTTCGTCGACCGTGACCTTCACGTCCGCGCCGGCGTGGACGTGGAGCTTGAGGCCCGCGACGGTGCCGAACGTCGGGTTCCCGTTCGAGACGGCCAGCACCTCGTGCCAGCGCCCGTCCTGGAGACAGTCGTCCAGGCCGCTCCACCCCTTCGCGGCGAAGTCGTCGCACCTCTTCGAGTACGTCGGGCGCGCTACGGCCGGGGCCGGCGTGGCGTCGCGGGCGACCACCGCGCCGCCGGGAGCAGGGCGCGCCGCGAGGAGCAGCGAGAGCTCTGGCCCCGACTCCGCGGCCGCGAAGGCGATCGGCTCGCCGGTGTCGGTGCCGAGCAATTCCGGAGTCTGGGTGCGGTCCTTGGCGAGGGTCGCGAGCGTGCCCTGGGCGTACTCGACGACCTCTTTGGGCGTCACCACGGCGTCGGCGTTCTTGTCGGCCCAGCCGCGGAGCCCCCCGAGCACCAGATAGCTGAAGGCGGGCCGCTCGGCGCCCGGGAGCGCCCCGGCGAACTGATCGGCCTTTCCGGCGCTGAGCAGGAGCGTCTTGCCCAGCCTGGCGCCGTCGGAGGTGAGGGGAATGAGCGGCTGAAGCCCCTTGACCAGGCTCGAGCCGTTCGAGGACTTCCCGCTGAAGCACGCGTCGATGATCGCGAGGGTGCGCTTCTGCTTGCCCTTCGCGAGGAGCCCCAGCACCTGCGCCTGCGGCACGCTCCGGGCGTAGAGGCTGTCGGCCTCCTGCTGCGCGTCGAAGCCGACCAGGAGGCCGTCCTTCCCGTTCTTCGCCGGCGCTCCGTGGCCGATGAAGATGAACCACAGCGTGCCGCCCGGCCTCGTCAGCTCAGCCACCTGCTCGGCGTTCTTCTTGATCTTCTCGGCGGTGCCTTCGGCGTCACGGAGCAGCCGGATGCTGGTGGCGGGCACCCGGCGCGTCTGCGTCAGGTACGCGTACCAGTCGTCGGCGTTCTGCACCGCGCCGGGCACCGCCGGCGCCGCGGCGTAGTGGTCGATGGCCACCACCAGCGCGGCGTCGTCCTGCCCGCCCCCCTGCACCGGCGGCGCCGCGGAGAGGTCTGGCCAGTCGGCGGCGGCCGCGTCGAAGCCGCACGCCAGGGCGATGGCCAGGGCGAAGCGAAGTCCGAGCTGCAGAGTGCGTGGAGTCATCGTCACGTCCCCTTCGTTGGAGGCGCCCGGTGGAAGAGGGCCAAGTCGCGGAATTGTGGGCGATCACGAAGCGGATGGCGAGGGGAGAGGCCACCCCGTCTCGCTCAGAAGGCTTCCGCCGAGGCGGCCTGCGTCGGCGCCGCGAACCCGACCACGCGCGGCTGAAGGCGGTGCACCTCGCGAAGGACGTTCGCGGCCGGCGGCGCCGCGCTCTCGAGGAGCCCGTCCAGCTCGTCGTCGAGGCCCTCGAGGCGTCTCAGAAGAGGCAGGAGCTCCGGCGGCGTGCCGCTGTTCGGCGGGGACGCGCGGAGCCCGCGCTCGAGCTGGCGCAGGGCCTCCTGGTCGTGCTGCACCAGCTCCTGCCGGAGGCTGATCTGCCGCAGCATCCGCGCGAAGCCGGCGAAGTCCTCCCAGATGCGAATGCCCACCCGCGGCTCGGCGGCGGGCTGCACCATCCAGTCGAGAATGCGCCGCTGGAGCGACTTCATCTGGAGACGATCGTTGCCCCTCAGCCGGGGGTACTCGTTGCGGCCCACCACCATGGCCAAGAGCGTGCCGGCGCTGCGGAGCTTCGCGCGGACCTCGGCCGGGCCCACCTCGCCGGCGCTGTCCACGAGGCGCCAGAGCTTCCGATAGAGGTGGCGAATCTTGAGCGAGGTCTCCAGCTCGGCGCCAAGCTCGATGACCCGCGGCAGGCGCTCGGCCGCGCAGAGCGCCGTGTCGAGCGCGGCCAGGGTCATGGTGATGCAGCGGATCGCGGCGGCACAGGCGCAGACGCGCTCCCAGGTGTCGCCGGTGAGCGGGGCCTCGATGGGCGAAAGGCGCTGCCGCAGCTCCACGATCGCCATGAAGGCCACGTCGGCCACCTTGTGGCGCGCGCTCTCTTCGGCAGGAGCCGGCGCTCCGGCGGGGCTCTCGTACAGAGACTGGAGCTCGGCCGCGACGGCGATCGTCTGCCCCAACAGCGTTCGCATGCGCCGGGAGAACTCGTCCAGCGCCGGGCCGGGCTCCAGCGCCTCGTACTCACGAATGTCGAGCTGCCGCACCGCCTCGGAGAGGGCGAGCATCGTCGCGCGAATCGCAACCACGCCTGTCTGCAAAATCTCCATCTCCCTCCGAGCGGTGAAGCTGTCCTTCTCACAGCATCGATTCCCCCATCCACCACGAAATGATGCCGCGGGCTCACGGTCGGCCACGCTCTCACTCGGGATCGAGAGAAATCGGATGGTTCGGGAATGAGCTGTCGTTGAGTAGATTTGACACGCATCAAGCGTCGGCGCGGCGCCGAGGGTCCGGTGTGTTGTGTTTGGATTGATGCGAATCAAGCCGAACGCGGCCGCACGGACGCATTCGACGCTCGATCGAGCGGATCTTGGGACGTAGCGTGCCGGTCTCTTCGGAGTGGCAATGCACCTCATTCGTCCCGTGGCGCTGGGTCTCGTTCTCGGCGCGTCTCTCTCTCTCTCTCCGTCCTGCGGCAAGCCGGCGTCGAGCTGTAGCCCGGCGAGCTGCAGCGGGTGCTGCGACGCGACGGGGACGTGCCAGCCCGGCGTCCTCACGTCGGCGTGCGGCCAGCACGGCGAGGCGTGCCGCTCTTGTCCTCCCGGGAAGGCGTGCTCGAGCGCCGACGCGTGCGGAGCGACTTCCTCGACGGGCGGTGGTGGCGGCACCGGCGGCGCGATGACGGGCGGTGGCTCGGGCGGCTCGTCCGGCGTCTTGGCCTCGGGCTGCTTCGCGGGGGCGACTTACGTCTCGCCGCCCTTCAATGCCCTCGACACTCTGTGCGGCTCGCCGGGCGACGCGTGCCTCGACTGCGCGCAGCGCGCCCAGGCCTGCGACGCCGTCACGCACACCTGCAGGCCGAGGCCCGACGGCGGCTTCAGCGGCGCGACCGGAGGCGGGGCCGCGGGCGGCGGCACCGGGGGCGGGCCGGGCTGCTCGGGCTGCTGGCTGCCGGTCTCGGGCTTCTGTGTCGACGTCGCCAACACCAGCGTCGTCAACTGCGGCATCAACGGCTCGGCGTGCGTGTCGTGCCCCTCGGGGTCCACGTGCACCAAGGGCGTGTGCAGGTCCCTCGTCGACCCCGCGGGCAAGATCGGCGCGGGCTGTCAGAACGACTCCGACTGCGACCGGGTGCCGGGCGGGGCCGGCTTCTGCAAGCTCCTCGCGGTGCCGAGCGGCGCGCGCTACGCGCAGGGCCTCTGTACCCGGCGCTGCGTGGACTCCATGGACTGCGGCACCGGCAACGCCTGTGTGTACTGGCTCGGGCCGCAGGGCGAGGTGGAGAACCTCTGCTATCAGGGCTGTGCCTCCTCGACTTGCCGCGCGGGCTACGACTGCGTCGACGTCTCGCTGTCCTCGACGCCGAGGCTCGCCTGCCTTCCCCCTGGCGTCTTGGTCGACGCGGGACCGGGCAGCTCGGCCGCGGCGGGGGGGCCGTGCACCCGCGACTCGCAGTGCGGTCCGGCGCCGTACTTCTCGTGCACGCCGGAGCGCACCGCCCTGGGGAAGGCGACGAACTATCCGGGCGGCGCGTGCACCGGCGACTGCAGCCTCACCCTCGACGACGCCTGGTGTGGCGACGGCGGCGTCTGCCTGCCGTTCATCACCTTGAGGGACGCCCGCGGCCCGCTGGTGCAGTGGTCCTGCGGCGCGAGGTGCACGCCGGGCGCGAGCCCCAGCGGGTGCCGCACGGGCTACGTGTGCCAGGCGGGCGGCGCCGGCGGGGCCTCCGGCTTCTGCACGCCCGACTGCCGGCAGGCCCCAGCGAGCTTCTGCTCCTCGTGCGACACCGCGACGGGGCTGTGCAATTGAAGGGGCCCGCGGGAGCGGCTACTTCGAGGCGTCGGGTCTCGGCGACCGCTCGCCGCTCGGCGTCACCAGCAGCACCTGCTGAAGCCTCAGCGCCCGCCGCGCCGTCGCGGACTCCGGAGGGTTCGCCTCGAGCTGGCGTGCGTAGTCGGCGAACAGGAAGAGCTGCTCCTGTCTGAAGCGATCGAGCGCGCGGCGCCTCAACTGCTCATCGCTCATCGTCCGGTCGAACTTCGGAAGGGGATCCTCACTGACGTTCCGGAAGTGCGCGCGCTGCAGGTCGACGAAGGCACTCACGCCGGGCAGCTCGCCTGCTGGTGGCACCGCCGCCGCGGCGCCTCCGAGGAGCCGCAGCACCACCGCCTGCTTCGCGGCCGCGAGCGCCGGCCCTCGAGGCTTCGCCCAGACCTCGGCTCGCTCGAGCTCGAGCTCCGCCCACTGATCCCAGAGCTTCTCGAGGAGCTGCGTGACGGCGGGCGCGGGGCCTGACCAGGGGCCTCGAGGTGAGTCCGCGGCCGCGACGACGCCCGAGTCGTCTGCGTACGCTCGCAGGTCCTTCTCGTAGCGCTCGACGGCCCCAGAGTGCTCGTTCGCATCCACTGACGTGCCGTCCTTCGGAGGTGTTCGCACGGAGGATTCCTGACAGGCGGAGAGGGCGAAGGCGATGACGAAAGGGAGCGCTCGATGCATCGCGCCGATCCTCGGAGGTCCTCCCAGCGCGTGTCGAGCGAGAAGGAGTCCGCCGTCTTCGTGGCGCCGCCCGGCGGACGGTGTTGAATCGGACGCGAGGTCGGGGTCTGTTGCGCCGGTGAGCTCGACTGCGACGAAGGGCCGGAGCGCGATCTTCTGGATCCTCGTCGTGCTGGGCGTGAGCTGCGCCGGCTGCTCGGCGCTGACGGTGGGGCTGATGGGCCTCGGCCTCTTGGCGGGCGACGAGCGCCCCGCGTCGAGCGGCACCGCTGCGCCGCGAAGGTCCGGTTCCGCGCTGCCCACGGGCAACACGCCGGACCTCTTTCCCGGCATGCCGGGCTGGCTCCCCAGCGGACGGGGCGTGAGCATCCCCGCGGCGGAGGTCTCCGACGAGCGACCGGTGGGGCTGTGGTGGACCGGGCAGCTCGAGGCCAACGGCACGATGATCGCGCGGCGCGTGCTCTTTCTCTCCGACGGCACCAGGGCCAGCAACCCGCGGCCCGGCGGCGGAGACCTCTTCGACCTCGAGGGCCAGCGCGCGCAGCGGGGCAACACCGGCCTCGGCACCTTCGAGGTCGAGGACGGCGTCATCTCCGAGCACGTGGAGGGGATCAACACGCGCAACCCCTTCCGCTCGGGCAACGACGGCGAGGGGCCGTGGTTCGAGATCAGCGCGACGCGGTATCGGCCGCTGACACCGCCGACGGACGCGGACCTGGTCGGCACCTGGAAGGGCCCCGGAGTGAAGTACGTCTTCCGCGCCGAAGGCACCGTCGTGGCCGCGGGCGCTCCGGGCACGTGGGTGCTCGACGGCTACCTGCTGCAGCTCAGCCCCTCGGGAGCGCCGGGGTGGATCACCACCGTCGGGCTGACCGGGAACGACCTCCTGGTCGTGGGCCCGAGCGTGTGCAAGCGGGAGTGAAGAAAGAGCAGCTCGACTCGCCCTCCGGTATCCTGCGCCTTCCCTCACGCTTCAGGAGAACCCAGCATGCGTTCCATCGTCCGTCTCGCTCTCCCGCTCTTCGTCGCGGGTGCGCCGTTCGCCGCGCGCGCCGCCGACCTCTGCGCGGGGAAGAAGCCCGGCACCATCGCCTTCTACGACAAGGAGATCTCGCGCGACGCGCCGCTGCCGAAGCCCGTCGAGAAGCTCGCCTTCAACAAGCCGATGTTCGCGCTGCTCTGCCTCGCCGACGCCGTCGGGCCGCAGGAGGACGGCGGCCAGAAGTTCCGCGTGGTGCTCTACGTGAAGCAGGTGAACCTCAAGGACGGCCAGTACTCCGCCTACAAGGACGGGAAGCAGGAGGGCGCGGTGTTTCGCCCGCAGCTCTCGAAGGCGCGCAAGGACGTCATCATCAGCCTCGGCGAGGACTTCGGCGACTCGCTCGGCGCCAAGCTCGACGCCGGCGACTACGAGTTTCGCCTTCAGGCCGCGACCGAGAAGGGCACCGGGAAGCTCGACGTCACCGTCGATCTGAAGAACGACGTCGCCTACCTCCAGGAGCTCCGCAAGGCGGGCTACGTCGCCGACGGCAAGGTGCAGGTGAAGAAGGCGGACTGACGGCGGTGCTCGTCTTCATCTGATCTCCGCCAGACTTCCCGTTCAGGCTGCGTCGAGGACCCGCTCCGAACCGATCTGAATGACAGGATCGACCGGCCCTCGACTCCGCTCGGGCTGAACGGCGTCAGCTCCTCTCAGGGCGAACGGTGGTCGACGCGACTGATCACCGCCATGCGTCGCGCGCTCTCCACGCCGGGCCGGGCAGGGCGGGCCTCGCGCGAAGCCCTCGCGGTGGAGCCCCGCACGGCCTGCCGCCGCGCAGCGGAGCCCGGCAATCTTCGCGGGGCGCCACCCGAGCCTCGTCTCGGCAAGGACTGCCGCGAGGCTGCACGGTTCGTAGCGTGAGCGTTTCCGCGGGCTTCGAATCGGAGCGCCGGCCCGTGGCGCATGGGTTGCCTTCGAGCGTGGTGAGCCCCGATGACCCCGATGGCGTTGATCATGATCGCGGTCCGAGTCGGCGTCGCGCTGACGGTGGTCGCCCTCGGGCTCCGCGCGAGCACCGACGACGCGCTGTTCCTCTTCCGCAGACCGCGAAAGCTGGCCCGGGCGCTGCTGTCGATGAACGTCCTCATGCCGGTGTTCACCGCGGCGATGGTCGCGCTGTTCGAGCTGCGCAGCGCCGTGGCCAGCTCGCTGATCGCGCTCTCGGTGGCGCCGATCCCGCCGATCCTCCCGCGCAAGGCGCTGAGGGCGGGCGGCGGCGCGGCGTACACCATCGGGCTTCTGGTCGCGGCGGCCGTGCTCTCGGTCGTCTTCGTGCCCCTCGCCGTGGAGCTCTTCGGGCGCGCGCTCGGTACCAGGGCCACCGTGTCGGTGGGCGCGCTCGTGTCCACCATCACGCTCTCCGTGGTGGCCCCGCTGGCGGCGGGCATGGTCCTTCGCCGACTGGCGCCTCGGGTCGCCGAACGCGCCGCGAAGCCGATCTCCCTCGTCGGGCTGATCCTCCTCGCGCTCGCGCTCGTGCCCGTGCTGATCGTCAGCGGGCCGGCGATGGGGTCGCTCCTCGGCGACGGCACGCTGCTCGCCCTCGTCGCCTTCAACCTGGTGGGGCTCGGCGTGGGTCACCTGCTCGGCGGACCCGAGCCCGAGGAGCGCTCGGTGCTGGCGCTCACCACCTCGTCGCGCCACCCCGGCGTCGCCTTCGTGGTCGCCAGCGCCACCTTCTCCGAGCCGAAGCTCGTGCTCGCGGCGCTCCTCCTCTACCTGCTCGTGAACGCCGCCCTGTCGCTGGGCTACCTCGCGTGGTCCAGGCGGCATGGCGCGAAACGGGTTCACGCTTAGGCCGGGGCCGCGCTACAAGCCCGCGTTCCACCCCCGAGGTCACCCATGAAGCTCTTCTACGTCCCTGGCGCCTGCTCGCTCTCGCCGCACATCGTGCTCCGCGAGGCCAACCTTCCCTTCAAGCTCGATCGCATCGACCTCAAGGCCGGGAAGAAGACCCAAGATGGCCGCCAGTACCTCTCGCTGAACCCGAAGGGCTACGTCCCGGCGCTCGAGCTCGACGACGGGCAGATCCTCACCGAGGGCGCGATCATCGTGCAGTACCTCGCCGACCTGAAGCCCGAGGCCCGGCTCGCGCCCCCCAACGGCACCTTCGAGCGCGTGCGCCTGCAGGAGTGGATGCACTTCATCGCCACCGAGCTGCACAAGAACCTGAGCCCGCTCTACAACCCCAAGGCCCCCGACGAGTTCAAGGCCGCGTGGAGGGAGACGAAGGTGCTGCCCCGCCTCGACTTCCTCGCCAAGAGCCTCGAGGGTCGGCCCTTCGTCATGGGCGACGGCTTCACCGTGGCCGACGCGTACGCCTTCTACTGCCTCCGCGCGTGGTCCGGCGCGATGCTCAAGGGCGACCTGTCGCCGTGGAAGGTGCTCGCCGACTACCACGCCCGCATCGCCGAGCGCCCCGCGGTCAAGGCCGCGCTCGAGGCCGAAGCCGCTCCAGTCTGAGCCCGGACGCGGGCGCCCGGCCGTGGCGCCCGTTGCTCCATCGGCGCAGGAGACTTGACCTGTCCGACCAGACAGGGATTGATCGCCGGGTCCCTCGCCGCACTCCGGAGCCCCCAATGCCTGTCGGCAAAGTCACGCACAGCCGTACCGAGGTCGAGTCGATGTTGAAGGAGGTCTACGGCCCCTCGGCGGTCCTGCGCGATGCGGGCATGCCGGGCAAGGTCGACCCCGCCGACGTGTTCATCTACAAGAACGGCAAGGGGAAGCTGGTGAAGACGACGCTGGGCAAGACGCGCTACCAGCAGGCGCAGATCCAGCTCAACATCGTCAAGGCGGCCCGCGCCTTCGACGCCGCCGGGGTCAACTTCTCGGGCTCGAGCAAGACCGACAAGGTGAACAAGGACCTGTGGTGGATGGGCTACGGCGGGAAGATGGGCGTGCGCCAGGGCGTGAAGCCGTCGGACGCCATCAACGACATCTTCAAGAACGGCTCGAAGTACGGCATGGAGTGCGCCACCGGCACGATGGTGATCATGTACAAGGGCATCCTCGACACCATCGGCCCCGCCGACTTCGATCGCGCCTTCGCCAAGACGCGCCTGTTCCGCTGGGACATCAAGGACGACGACTTCAAGGCCGCCGAGAAGCAGGGGAAGCTGCCGGGCTTCTGGCCGGGCGATCACACCTACTTCAAGAACCCCGACTTCGACCCCGCGAACAGCGCCTTCCAGGGCGAGAACGTCATCTACCTCGGCGGCGGCCAGTACTTCGGCCACGGCCTCGGCATCGTCTCCGAGAAGGGCGTCATCGAGTCGCTCAACGAGCTGCGCAAGCCGGGCGCCAGGAAGACCGCCGCGCGCGACGACTTCGAGCTGCGCCTCGACGGCGGGAAGATCGCGAAGCTCGACATCAACCCCGACTGACGCGCCGCCGGCGGAGCGACAGACGAAGCCCCTCGCCAGCGCCGTGCCGACGAGGGGCCTGTTGCGGTGTTGGAGCTGGGCTTACAGGGTCGTCGACGAGAAGAGCGCGGTGATCGCGGTGGTGCAGCTCGAGCCCGCGGGCGCTCCGAACGCGCTGCGGGCGTTGACGTAGAACGTCTTCGAACCAGCCGTCACGGGGAAGGTCGCCATCGGCGCGAAGGCCGCGTAGTTGCTGCCGGCGCCGGCGATCGTCGAGCCCACGTACATCAAGCCGTTCGACACGGTGGGGCTCGTCTCGATCCCCACGGTGATGAGGGACCCGCCAGGGAGAATGCAGTGCCCGGACCCGGGCACCAGCACCGTCCCCGCGGCGGCAGCTCCTCGTGGGGAAGCTCGCTGGCGCGATGGCGATTCCGCTCGGCTTCCATCTCCTGTTCGTGGGGACGAGCAGCCTGGCGCTGGGCCGCCTGGAGTCGCTCGCGCCGTACGCCCACAAGTTCGGGGCGTCGCCGGCGTGGTGGCTCGCCTTCCTCGTCGGAGCGCCCGCGTCGGCCGCCTTCGTCGGCGCCCTGGGCACCGTCATCTCGGCGCTCTCCCGCGACGTGCGCACCTCGATGCAGTACACGTCCTTCTTCATCGGGCTCCTCAGCCTCGGCATCGGCTTCGTGCTCGTGGACGGCATCTCGAAGGGCCCGGCGCTTCAGCTCGCCTTCGCCGGCGGGTGCGCCGTCGCCACCGCGCTCACGGTGCTCCTCGGCGCCCGGGTCATCAACAAGGACGTGACGACCTCCTGACCGGCCCGACGAGCCCTCGGCCGCGCAGGCGTCGCTGGCCCGCCGTTTCGTCGAGGGAGTATGAAGTCGCCGGCTCCGGGGCGACGTCCTGCTGGAGCGACTGCTCATGGGCGACCTCCACCCCCTTGCTGACCTGGCGCGGCTCCCCGGCGTGGTGCTCCTGGGCGCGTCGACGGGCGGGCCTCACGCGCTGGGCGCCATTCTCATGGCGGTGCCCGCGCCGCACCCGCTGCCGATCGTCGTGGTGCAGCACATGACCAAGGGCTTCGGCGGGGCCTTCGCGGCCTGGCTGCAGAGCGTGACGCGCCACCGGGTGCTGCTGGTGGAGCGCCCCGAGCAGCTGCGGCCGGGGGTGGTGTACCTCGCCGCCGACGACCGCCACCTGGCCTTCACCTCGCCGCTGACGGTGGCGCCGGAGGACGGGCCGGTGGTGCGCTTCCAGCGGCCGTCCATCGACGTGATGTTCGAGAGCTCGGCGCGGCACTTTCGCGGGAAGGTGCTGGGGGCCTTGCTCACCGGCATGGGAGGCGACGGCGCCTCGGGGCTCTTGACGCTCCGGCGTACCGGCGCCTCGACCGTGGCGCAGGAGCCGGCCACCTGCGTGGTGGACGGCATGCCCACCCAGGCGATCAAACGGGGCGCCGCCGCCCGCGTGCTCACGCTGGAGGACATCGCCGCCGCCGTGCGCGAGCACGCCGCCTCGGTGAGCCGCTGAAGGTGGCGCCGCCCGAGCGGTCTCGCGCTACGCCGCCGGAAGGACCAACCGGTCCGGGTAGGGCGCGGCCGCGCGGTCCACGTCGGCCGCCATCACCCGCCGCATGATCTCCTCGCGCCCGAAGAGCTGCACGAGCTCGGGCGTGTCGAAGAGCACCCCGCCGGCGACGAGGGGCAAGAGCCGCTTCGCCAGCGCGAGCCGAAACGCGCCCAGCCCGCTGCGGACGAAGTGAACGTGACCGACCTCGTCGACCATGATCTGGCCGAAGAGCGTCTCGATTCGCGCGAGCACGTCGGGCTGGGCGGCGAAGAGCGCGCGGGCCTTCTCGAGGAGGAGCGAGAAGATGGCCACGCCGACGATCTCGCCGCACAGCACGAGGACGTTGGCGATGGCCTTGGGCAGCCGCACCATTCCGCGCACCAGCATTCGCGCCGCGAAGCTCGGCTTCCCGACCTCCATGCCCAGGCCGATGGTGGCGAGCGCGTCCTTGAGGATTCGCGTGTGATAAAACTCCTCGATCTGAATGTAGGTGAGCGGGTCGGCCACGGCGTCGGCGGGCTTGCCGTAGTGCGCGGTCGAGTACTCGACGCCGTAGCGTTCGGCGCGGTTCGTCTTCGCCGTCGCGAGCGCCCACAGCGTCACCTGATCGAGGCCGGCCTCGGGAGCGCGCCGCGCGTGGTTCCGGTCGAAGACGCACTGGTCGACGGGCGCCGCGCCCACCCAGCACGTGGGGGCCGCGTCGACCTTGGCGAAGAACCGCTCGCGGACGTCGAAGCGATTCGCGCTCACGTCCGGCACGCCGTCGCGGGTGTGGAGATAGTCGAGATAGGCGGCGCGAAACCGGGTCTGCTCCGCGGTGCTCATGGGTCGGAAGGCGGTGGTCATTGAACGGGTGAGGGTACGCAGCACGCGCCGGCCGCGAAACTCCCCGCAGGAGCGCGAGCCTCGCCACTCATCGGGTGCCGCTGCCCTCGCGGTCGGGGTGGCGCCTGAGGGGTATCTGAGGTCCGCCTGCCGACACCGGCAGGGGCCGTCCGCTAGAGTGGGCAGTTCGATGGACTCTCCCAGCATCCGCCGGCTTCGCCTGAGCTCGTCGCCGCTGTGCCGTGGGCTGACCGACGCCGAGCTCGACTCCGTCCTCGCCGTCGCCGAGGACCGCGTCGTCGCGCGCGGCGAGCACGTCTTCAAGCAGGGCGACGTGGCCGACGGGCTCTTCTTCATCGCGCGCGGGCGGGTTCAGATCGTCATCGACGCTCAGGTGGTCACGGTGCTCAACGCCGGCGACGTGCTGGGCGAGCTGAGCCTCTTCGGCGGCGGGCACCGGCGAAGCGCCGCCGCGAAGGCCGAGACCGAGCTGTTGGTGGTGTGGGTGCCGGCGAGGCCGTTTCGCAAGATGCTCGAGGCGTGGAACGTCGCGGCGATGAAGATCGTCTGCAACCTCACCGAGCAGCTCACGGAGCGGTTCGTCGCGCTCAACGAGAAGCTCGTCGCGGCGACCAGGGCCTCGAAGCCGGAGGAGCGCGCGTCGGCGGTGGCGAGCTGGAAGCTGTAGTGCGTACGCGCGAGAGGGCCTCCACGTTCCGTTGCGGGTGATGGTCGGCGTTGTGACGTTTCGCGCCGCTCCATGCATGCACCCACGAGGCGAGCGATGCGATTCCACCACCCTGTCGCGACCGCTCTGACGTGCGCGGTCCTGTCGTCCTTCGCGGCGCCGCGAGCCGCCTTCGCTCAACAACCAGCGGCGGGGCCGGCGGAGGCGCCCGCGAAGCTCCCCGAGGCGCAGCTGGACTCGTTGGTGGCGCCGATCGCGCTCTACCCCGATCCGCTCCTCGCGCAGACCCTCGCGGCGTCGACGTACCCGCTCGAGCTCGTGCAGCTCCAGCAATGGCTCGCCCAGAACCCCGGCTTGAAGGACCAGGCGCTCGCCGACGCGGTCGAGAAGCAGGACTGGGACCCGAGCGTGCAGGGGCTGGCGGCGCTCCCCGACGTCGTCAAGGTGCTCTCGCAGGACATCAAGTGGACGACGGATCTCGGCAACGCGTTCCTCGCGCAGGAGAGCGAAGTGATGGACGCGGTGCAGCGAATGCGCGCCAAGGCCAGCGGCGCCGGGAAGCTCAAGTCGACCGAGCAGATGAAGGTCGAGACCAAGGACGTCGAAGGCAAGACCGTCGTGGTGATCGAGCAGGCCGATCCGCAGGTGGTGTACGTGCCGAGTTACAACCCGACCGTGGTGTACGGCGCGGCGTACCCGTACTACCCGTACCCGGCCATCGCCTACCCGCCGGTCGGCTACTACGCCGCGGGCATGGCGCTGTCGTTCGGCGTCGGCATCGCGATGGGCGCCATGTTCCACGGCGGCTGGGGCTACGGGGCCGGGTGGCACGGCGGCGGCAACACCATCAACGTCAACCGCAACAACACCTTCGTGAACCGCGGCGGCGGCGCGCAGGGAGCCCGGGGCGGGAATTGGCAGCACAACCCACAGCACCGCGGCGGCGCGCCCTACGGAAACCGCGCCACGGCCGACCGGTTCGGCGGGTCGACGCGCGGTGACGCGGCCGCGCGCCGGCAGGGCGGCGGCGATCGCGG